>NZ_CP046212.1:2117-350170 GCF_012570745.1 Enterobacteriaceae endosymbiont of Donacia dentata
TTGTTCTTTTAAAATTAGATAATTATCTTTTAAAAAAATTTTAGTATTTATTTTTCTAAGTTAATATTAAATTTTTTATAAACGATTGTGGGTTGTAAGGTTAAGTAAATAAGCGTATATGATGGATGCCTTGGCAGTCAGAGGCGATGAAGGACGTGCTAATCTGCGAAAAGCATCGATGAGTTGATTCGAAACGTTATTAATCGATGATATCCGAATGGGGAAACCCAATATATTTAACTATATATTATCATTATTTGAATACATAGGATAATGAAGCAAACCAGGAGAACTGAAACATCTAAGTATCCTGAGGAAAAGAAATCAATAGAGATTTTCTTAGTAGTGGCGAGCGAAAAGGAAATAGTCCAGAAACATACATATTTATTATATTAGCAGAAATATCTGGAAAGATATACGATACAGAGTGATAGTCCCGTATGTTAAAATATAATAATTATAGTTTCAAAGAGTAGAACGAGACACGTGAAATCTTGTTTGAATATAGGGGGATCATCCTCTAAGACTAAATACTACTGACTGACCGATAGTGAACTAGTACCGTGAGGGAAAGGTGAAAAGAACCCCGGTTAGGGGAGTGAAATAGAACCTGAAATCATATACGTACAAGCAGTAGGAGCATTTTGTAAAATGTGACTGCGTACCTTTTGTATAATGGGTCAGCGAGTTATATTTTGTAGCAAGGTTAACTGTATAAGGAAGCCGTAGGGAAACCGAGTCTTAAAAGGGCGTTTAGTTGCAAGATATAGACCCGAAACCCGGTGATCTAACCATGAGCAGGTTGAAGGTTTGGTAATTCTTACTGGAGGACCGAACCGACTAATGTTGAAAAATTAGCGGATGACTTGTGGTTAGGGGTGAAAGACCAATCAAACCGGGAGATAGCTGGTTCTCCCCGAAAGCTATTTAGGTAGCGCCTCGTGTAATTCATATTCGGGGGTAGAGCTCTGTTTCGGTTAGGGAGTCTTCCAGACTTACCAATCCGATGCAAACTTCAAATACCGAATAATGTTAGCACGGGAGACACACAGCGGGTGCTAACGTCCGTTGTGGAGAGGGAAACAACCCAGATCGCCAGCTAAGGTCCCTAAGTTATAATTAAGTGGGAAACGAAGTGGGAAGGCATAAACAGCTAGGATGTTGGCTTAGAAGCAGCCATCATTTAAAGAAAGCGTAATAGCTCACTAGTCTAGTCATCCTGCGCGGAAGATATAACGGGGCTAAATTATACACCGAAGCTGCGACAATAAGTGATTTATTTATTTATTGGGTAGGGGAGCGTTCTGTAAATTGTTGAAGATAGATTGTAAAGTTTATTGGAGAAATCAGAAGTGCGAATGCTGACATGAGTAACGATAAAATAGGTGAAAAACCTATTCGCCGAAAGACTAAGGGTTCCTATCCAACGTTAATCGAGGTAGGGTAAGTCGATCCCTAAGATGAGGCTGAAAAGCGTAGTCGATGGATAACAGGTTAATATTCCTGTACTTGGTATTATTTGCGAAGGGGGGACGGAGAAGGTTAGATTAGCCAAGTGATGGTTATCTTGGTTTAAGCGCGTAGATGAATTATTTAGGAAAATCCGAATAATTGTTAACATTGAGACGTAATGACGAAATACTTTACTGTACGAAGTAATTGATACCCTGCTTACAAGAAAAGCCTCTAAGCTATAAATAATATTGAATCGTACTCTAAACCGACACAGGTGGTCAGGTAGAGAATACTAAGGCGCTTGAGAGAACTCGGGTGAAGGAACTAGGCAAAATAGTGCCGTAACTTCGGGAGAAGGCACGCTGATTGTAGGTGAAGAAATTTACTTTTGGAGCTGAAATCAGTCTAAGATAATAGCTGACTGCAACTGTTTATTAAAAACACAGCACTGTGCAAACACGTAAGTGGAAGTATACGGTGTGACGCCTGCCCGGTGCCGGAAGGTTAATTGAAAGAGTTATTATTTATAAGAAGCTCTTGATCGAAGCCCCGGTAAACGGCGGCCGTAACTATAACGGTCCTAAGGTAGCGAAATTCCTTGTCGGGTAAGTTCCGACCTGCACGAATGGCGTAATGATGGTCAGACTGTCTCCACCCGAGACTCAGTGAAATTGAATTTGCTGTGAAGATGCAGTATACCCGCGGCAAGACGGAAAGACCCCGTGAACCTTTACTATAGCTTGATATTGAATAATTAATATTAATGTGTAGGATAGGTGGGAGACTATGAAATATTAACGCCAGTTAATATTGAGTCGACCTTGAAATACCACCCTTTAATATTTATTATTCTAACCTAAACCCGTTATCCGGGTTAGAGACAGTGTCTGGTGGGTAGTTTGACTGGGGCGGTCTCCTCCTAAAGAGTAACGGAGGAGTACTAAGGTCAGCTAATCACGGTCGGAAATCGTGAGGTTAGTACAAAGGCAAAAGCTGGCTTAACTGTAAGAATGACAATTCGAACAGATGCGAAAGCAGGTCTTAGTGATCCGGTGGTTTCTATATGACAGGGCCATCGCTCAACGGATAAAAGGTACTCCGGGGATAACAGGCTAATACCGCCCAAGAGTTCATATCGACGGCGGTGTTTGGCACCTCGATGTCGGCTCATCACATCCTGGGGCTGTAGTAGGTCCCAAGGGTATGGCTGTTCGCCATTTAAAGTGGTACGCGAGCTGGGTTTAGAACGTCGTGAGACAGTTCGGTCCCTATCTGTCGTGGGCGTTGGAAGATTGAAAGGATTTGCTCCTAGTACGAGAGGACCGGAGTGAACGTATCTCTGGTGTTCGGGTTGTCATGCCAATGGCATTGCCCGGTAGCTAAATACGGAAAAGATAAGCGCTGAAAGCATATAAGTGCGAAACTTACCTTAAGATTAATCTTCCCTGAATTTTTATTAATTATTTATAAAAATTCCTTAAGGGACGTTAAAGACTATGACGTTGATAGGCTGGATGTGTAAGCATAGTAATATGTTAAGCTAACCAGTACTAATAAACACCCGTGAGTCTTAACCTTACAACACCAGAATCGTTTAGATTTCAATATTAACTAAATTTAATAAATACTTTTAATAAAAAAAATCCTGGTATAAATAACGCAATGGTACCACCTGAATCCATTCCGAACTCAGAAGTGAAACATTGTAGTGCCGATGGTAGTGTAAGGTCTCCTTATGTAAGAGTAGGAAAATACCAGGATTTTTTTATTTTTAAATAAAAAATAATAAAAATGATCTGTAATTATCCATTAAATAATTTTAATACTTTTAATATAAAAAGTCATGCTATTAAAATTATAAAAGTTAATAACTTAAAAAAATTATGTAAAATATGGAAAAAATATAAAAAAAAAAATTTACCATGTTTAATTTTAGGTAAAGGAAGTAATGTTTTATTTTTAAATGATTTTTATGGTATCGTTATCATTAATAAAATAAAAGGTATTTATATAAACGAACTACCAAAATATTGGAATTTACATATAAATTCCGGAGAAAATTGGCATAAATTAGTAAAATATACTATAGAAAATAAAATTTATGGTTTAGAAAATTTAGCATTAATACCTGGAAGTGTAGGTTCAGCTCCAATACAAAATATTGGTGCTTATGGTGCTAGTATAAAGGATTTTTGTCAATATGTAGATATTATTAATCCTATTAGTAATAAAATATATAGAATAAACAAAAAAGAATGTAAATTTAGATATCGAGATAGCATATTTAAATATGATATTTATAAGAATTATGTTATCATTTCAATAGGGTTATTATTAGCTAAAAAATGGATTCCTAATTTAAACTATAAAGATTTAAAAAAATTAAAAATAAATAATACTAATCCTAATCCTCAAAAAATTTTTAATTATATTTGTAATATTCGAAAAAAAAAAATTCCTAATCCAAAAATTTGGGGTAATGCAGGAAGTTTTTTTAAAAATCCATTTATATCTTTTAAACTAGGATTAAAACTACTAAAAATACATCCTCAAATTCCTATTTCTATAGAAAAAAGTAAATTTAAATTATCTGCAGGATGGTTAATTGATCAATGTAAATTTAAAGGATATATGAGAAAAGGAGTTATGGTTCATTCAAAACAAGCATTAATAATTTTAAATAAATCTAATAATGCAACAGGTATGGATATACTTAAATTAGCCATTAAAATATATAATGCTGTAGGAATAAAATTTAATATTTGGTTAGAACCAGAAGTAAAAATTATAAATAGTTATGGAGAAGTTCATCCATCTATTTTTTTTAAAAAAAATAAAAAATATATATGATATATAAAAAAATTACTTACTTTAACCAAGTAATCTTTTTATTATCATCTTTAATGATAAAATATAACCATAGGTACCTAATCCAATAATAATTCCACTAGAAATATCTGAAAAAAATGATTTTTTTCTAAAAGATTCTCTATTATATATATTTGTTATATGTAACTCTATAAAAGGAATATTAATTGCTAATAAAGTATCACGTAATGCTATACTAGTATGTGTAAAAGCTGCTGGATTAAAAATAATATAATCAAAAGAATTTTTATGTTTTACTAAATAATTAATTAATTTATACTCTGCATTAGATTGAAAATGACTTAATTTACAACATTTTTTTTTTGCTTTTTTATTTAAAACACTAATAATATCACTTAAAGAATGATACCCATACTTTTTAGTTTCTCTAATACCTAAAAGATTTAAATTTGGACCATTTAATACCAAAATATGGTAAATTTTTTTATCCATTAATTTTTCTATAAATAATTAAAATGATTTATTATCATACATAATAATGTAACATGTTTTTTTTATTTATAAAATAAATTTATTTAAATAATATTATATTTATTTTAAATATAATGTTACTATTTATTAATAGTAATTAGTATAATTAAATTACTTTTATTTAATTAAATTAACTATCACATATAAATCGGGTTTTTTTATTATGTTAAAAAAATTTCGGGGAATGTTTTCCAATGATTTATCTATAGATTTAGGTACAGCAAATACTTTAATTTATGTAAAAGGACAAGGAATTGTACTTAATGAGCCCTCTGTTGTTGCAATAAGACAAGATAAAGCAGGTTTTCCTAAAAGTGTAGCAGCTGTAGGTTATAATGCTAAAAAAATGTTAGGAAGAACTCCTGGAAATATTGCAGCTATTAGACCAATGAAAGATGGTGTTATAGCAGATTTTTCTATTACTGAAAAAATGTTGCAACATTTTATTAAACAAGTACATAGTAATAGTTTTATGCGTCCTAGTCCAAGAGTATTAGTATGCGTTCCTGTAGGTGCTACTCAAGTTGAAAGAAGAGCTATTCGTGAATCAGCTCAAGGAGCTGGTGCAAGAGAAGTATTTTTAATAGAAGAACCGATGGCAGCAGCTATTGGAGCTGGTTTACCAGTTTCTGAAGCTACAGGTTCTATGGTTATAGATATAGGAGGAGGTACAACTGAAGTAGCTGTTATTTCTCTTAATGGAGTAGTATATTCTTCTTCTGTAAGAATAGGAGGAGATAAATTTGATGAAGCTATTATTAGCCATGTAAGACGAAATTATGGATCTTTAATTGGAGAAGCTACAGCTGAGAAAATTAAACATCAAATAGGTTCTGCTTATAATAATGAAGAAACATTAGAAATAGAAGTAAGAGGAAGAAATTTAGCTGAGGGAGTTCCAAGAAGTTTTACATTAAATTCTAATGAAATATTAGAAGCTCTTCAGGAACCTTTAACAGGAATAGTTAGTGCTGTTATGATTGCATTAGAACAATGTCCTCCTGAATTAGCTGCTGATATTGCAGAAAGAGGTATGGTTTTAACTGGAGGAGGTGCTTTATTAAAAAATTTTGATAAATTATTAATAGAAGAAACAGGAATAGCAGTTTCTATAGCAGAAGATCCATTAACTTGTGTTGCAAGAGGTGGAGGTAAAGCTTTAGATATGATTGATACACATGGAGGAGATTTATTTAGTGAAGAATAATTATAATTCTTAAGATGATATATTTATGAAATTAATTTTTGATAAAAAACCTATTTTAATTATTAGAATCATTATAGCAATGATAATTTCATTTATAATTATAACTACAGATATATATTCTAATTATTTTGTAAATATAAGATATTTTATTGATAAAAAACTTAGTCCTATATATTTGACTATAAATAAACCATATTATTTATATATAACTATATTAAGTTATTTTAAAAAAAATAATTTATTACAAAAACAAAATAGATGTTTATCTTATAAAATATTACAACAAAATATGAAATTATATAGTTTAAAAAAAATTCAATATGAAAATAATAATCTAAAAAAATTTTTTAAACTACCAATTGTAAAAGAAAAAAAAAATGTATTAGCAAAAATAATACCTATATATTTCCCTATATATAAAAATAAAATTTTTATTAATAAAGGTTATAAAGATAAAATAAAACAAGGAACAATTGTTCTTAATGAAGAAGGTATAATAGGTCGAGTCATAACAGTTAGAAAAAAAAATAGTCAGGTTTTATTAATTTGTAATAAAAATATTTTTATACCAGTACAAGTAAAAAATAGTGATATTAAATTTATAATTAATGGTCAAGGATGTAAAAAAAGATTACAATCTGAATATATATCATCAGATATTATTATAAATAAAGGAGATATTTTAATTACTTCTGGATTAGATGAAGAATATCCTGCAGGATATCCTGTTGGGATAATAACAAAAATAATATTTGATAAAGAAAAAAATTTAAAAAAAGCATATATAAAATCATTTATACAAATTGAAAAAATAAAATATTTATTATTATTAATTAATTAAAAAAAACATGAAAAATCATTTTTTAAAACTTTATATTTATTTGACATTAATAATATCATTATTTTTACAAATAATACTTACTAAAAATAGTAATATTATCTTTCATATATCATTTTTATTACTTACTTTAATTTATTGGTTATTAGAATATCCATATATTATTAATATAACAACAGGATTTTTTCTAGGATTAACTATAGATTTATTTACAAATAATATTTTAGGAATTTATAGTTTAATGTTAAGTGTATTGACATATTTTTTATTATCTAATTATAAATTAATTATAAATTTTAATATAATATACAAAATGTTATTTATAACATGTATTTTATATATCATAAATATGATTATATATTCTTTAAATAGTGTTGAATTTAATTATTGTAATTTATTTTTACAAAGTATTTTTAATGGTTTAATTTGGGTTATTATTTATTTTTGTTTCAAAAAAATTAATTTTATATGTAAAGATTTTCCTAATAAAAGGAAAAACATTCTATAATAATATTTTATAAAAAGTATTTTTCTAATGTTTAATTAAAGTAAGTACTACTACATAATATAAAAAAATATTTGTTTTTTATTTATTATAAACAAATATTTTTTTGTGGTAATCCTGCAATATTAGATGCTTGTCTTATGGATCCTTTCGGAAATAAATTAAAAAGAACTACACTATCCCAATTTATATTTTTATATTTTTTTTTTAATACATTTATTAAAATACGCAAATTAGGAGTTGTATTAAATTTTATATATAAAAAACGTAATGTATATATAACTTTCCAATGATTAGAAGTTAATATTATATTTTCTTTACAAGCTATTTTAAGAGCAAAATTTTCATTCCATAAATGAAATTCTTTTTTTTTTTTCTTAGATATAAACATTATAAAACCACATTAAAACATAAATATTTTAAGATATTTATCTTATTCATTAATAATAATTTTAGGAGGAAGAGAGATTCGAACTCTCGAATAGTTATATCTATTTCCGGTTTTCAAGACCGGTGCCTTCAACCACTCGGCCATTCCTCCATATTATATTTATAATTATATATTATATTGTGTATAATAATATATTTCATTAAAAATTCAAAGTAAATATTTAAAGATTAATTATTAAAAATATGAATAATAAAAATTTAAAATTAGGTAATTTATATATTATTTCTACACCAATAGGTAATTATAATGATATAAGTAATAGAGCTATAATAACTTTACGTAAAGTTGATTTAATACTAGCAGAAGATACAAGAAAAACAGGATTATTATTAAAAAATTTTAATATTAAAAATAAATTATATCCTTATTATGAATATAATGAAAAAAAAAATGCAAAATTTTTCTTAGAAAAAATAAAAAATGGTTATAATATTGGATTAGTTTCAGATTCTGGTACTCCATTAATTAGTGATCCTGGATATAAAATTGTTCAATTATGTCGCCAAAAATATGTAAATATTAAAATTATACCTATTCCTGGACCATGTGCAGCTATTTTAGCTTTATCAGTTTCAGGTTTAGCAACAGATAAGTTTTGCTATGAAGGATTTTTATCAAAAAAAACAAGTAAAAGAATAAAAAGATTAAATGAATTAAAATTTGAAAATAGAACTATAATTATTTATGAATCTAAACATAGAATATTAAAATGTTTATATGATATAGAAAATATTTTTGGAAAAAATAGATATATAATATTTGCTAAAGAATTAACAAAAAAATGGGAAAATATATATGGAAATAATATTTCAAATTTAATAAAATGGATAAAATTAGATATTAATAGATTAAAAGGAGAAATAGTATTAATTATAGAAGGATATAATTATAAAATTAATAAAAAAATTTCTTCTAAAATAATTCAGACATTTTTAATTTTAAAACAAGAATTATCAATTAAAAAAGCAATAAATATTACTTCAAAAATTTATTCTATAAAAAAAAATATATTATATAAATTTATCATAAATAATAAGTATTAATATTAATAAATATAATATATACTTAACTAATAAAGTTAATTAAAACAGTCGCTTTTACTATTTATTTATTATTAATATAATAAAAGAGGAAAGTCCGGACTCCATTGGGTTATAGTGCCAGATAATTACTGGGAAGTGTGAACTTACGAATAGTGCAACAGAAAAAATACCGCCAAAAATTTATTTTGGTAAGGGTGAAAAGGTATGGTAAAAGCATACCGATATATTAGTAATAATATATGTCAATGTAAACTCCACTAGGAGCAAGGCTAAATAAGATTTGTATAAACCCGTACTATAAATCTGGGTAAGCTGCTTGAAATAATAAGTGATTATTATTCTAGATAAATGACTGTTCTTGACAGAATCCGGCTTAATAATTATCTTTATTAAGATATTATTTTAATAAAAACATAATTTTATTTATTACAAATAATAATTATGTTTTTTCATATGCATATAGAATATTTTGCATTAATGTTGCTACAGTAATGGGACCTATACCACCAGGAACAGGAGTAATATATGCTGCTCTTTTTTTTGCTTTATTAAAATCAATATCACCTGTAATTTTATTTTTATTAATTATATTAATACCTACATCTATCACAATAGCTCCTATTTTAATCCAATTACCTGGTATGAAATTAGGTTTTCCAACAGCAACTATTAGTAAATCTGCATATTTTATATGATGTTTCAAATTTTTTGTATAACGATTAGTAATAGTTACAGTACATCCAGATAATAATAATTCCATAGCTGTAGGACGACCTACTATATTAGAAGCTCCTACAATAACAGTATTTAAACCATAAGTATTTATTTTATAAAATTTCAATAATTTTAATATTCCTAAAGAGGTACAAGGACGTAATAAAGGAGCTCTTTGACATAAACGACCAATATTATATGGGTGAAAACCATCTATATCTTTTTTTGGTAATATTTTTTCCAATGTATTAATAGTATTAATTTTATTAGGTAATGGTAATTGAATTAAAATACCATCAATTTTTTTACTTTTATTTAAAATATCAATAATATTGAATAGTTCTTTTTCGCTTATATTTTTATTTAAATTATAATTATCATAAAAAAATCCTAATTTTTTACAAATTTCTAATTTATTTTTTATATAAATTTTAGATGCTTGATTATTTCCAACTAAAATTACTCCTATACCTGGTTTTCTTTTTTTTTTTAATAAAATATTATTCATTTTTTTTAAAATTTTAGAATATATTTCATCAGCAATAACATGGCCATTAATAATTTTAGTATTCATTTGAATATTACTCTTTTTATAATAAAAACATGAAATAAATTTATTTAAATTAATTTGAATGTATAATATAATAATGTTATTATACAAATATATTTTTTGCGCTCTTAGCTCAGCAGGATAGAGCAATAGCCTTCTAAGCTATTTGTCACAGGTTCGAATCCTGTAGAGCGCAAAATATTATACTTATTAATAATATTTTTGTTTGTTGACTTAATATAAAATTTTTGTTAAGACTATTATAAAATCTATTGGGTCTAAAAAATAATAATAATATTAATTATAATAACTACTATATAGTAGTATGCATTAATTATGAATTAATAAATTAAAAATTCTTACATTAATATTTTTTTTTGTTATACATTCATAAAAATTACAGCTGAGTGAAAAATAAGATTTTTAATATTACCGAAAAATTTTACTAAAGTAAATAATTTAAATCAATTTAAAAAAATTTTAAATACTATTTTAAAACATTAAATTCTAAATTTGATATAGATCAAAACTATTTTTATTATTTTTTTACAATATTATGTTTAAGTAAAAGATGGTATATTTTCGAAATTAATTTTTGTAATTTTAAATATTTAATTATAATAAACATATTTTCTTAAACTAATTTTAATTTATTATAGAATATAAAGTCTAATAAAAGATAGCTATCAGATACAGCACTAGTTATTCACTCCACAATAATAATTTATTTATAATATTTATATTTTTTAATAAAATTATAATTAATAAAATAATATCAGGATGCCCATTTTAATGTTTATTAGTATAAGAAAAATAAATTACTAAATCAAATCTTACATTTAATATATTTTTTAGTAATGGATTAAGTAATATATTATCAATAATACTTATTATATTAATTTTTTTAATTTCTTTATAATTATTTAAAATATTAATTTTTTTAATAAAAGATTATTAGGATTTTCTATAAAAACTAATTTTGGTTTTTTTAGAATATTTTAAAAATGTTTTTAACTAATATAGTTATTCAATTTTATATATTTTTTTCTGTTAAACTTTTAAATAATTTATAATTATCATAATAATATTCATTAGAATAAAAAATAAAATTTTCTAGTTTTAATAAATAATAATAATGTTATGATATTAAAATAAGTAGTTGATATCCCACTAATAAATAATACATATCTTAAACTATTTTCTAAATATAAAATACTATTTTATACTATATCTCTTGTAAAGATTACTCTTTTTTAAATAATTATATTTTCTTAATTGATCAAAATTCTTATTATATTTACTAGTTAAATATAAAAATAATACTTACATATTTTAAATTGATATTTAATTTATCGTGTATTGTTGATGTTCTTTTCTTATAAGAAAATACCATAATTATTTATAAATTAATTTTAATTATAATTTTAATATCTGTAATTTAACAAAATTTATAATATAAATAAATATATGAAATAATATAGATATATTTATTTATTTTGGGTCGTACAGGATTTGAACCTGTGACCAATTGATTAAAAGTCAACTGCTCTACCAACTGAGCTAACGACCCAAATTTTAAAATTTATAAAATTTACTGGGTGATGACGGATTTGAACCGGCGACCCCCTCCTTGTAAGGGAGGTACTCTCCCAACTGAGCTAATCACCCAAAACTTAGTCTTTATATGCTATATTTTTTACTATAAAAATGTCAATATTTTTTTCAAAAAAAAAAAAAAATATTTAAAAAAATATAATTAATATTATAATATTAATTATATAAATAATATTAAATATAAATATAATGAAAATTAAAACAAGATTCGCTCCTAGTCCTACTGGTTATTTACATATAGGTAATATTCGTACTGCTTTATATTCATGGTTATTTTCTAAAAAACATAAAGGTAATTTTGTATTACGTATTGAAAATACTGATTTTAAAAGATCAAAAGAATTTTTTGTTAAAAATATTCTTGAAATTTTAAAATGGTTAAATATTGATTGGGATGAAGGACCATATTTTCAAAATAAAAGAATAAATCGGTATAATAATGTTATTAATTATATGTTAAAAAATGGAACTGCTTATAAATGTTACTGTTCTCAAAAAAAATTAGAAAAAAAAAGAAATGAACAAATTGTAAATGGAGAAAAAATTAAATATGATAGAACATGTTATAATAATAGTATAAAAAAAAATAATAATAAACCTTATTCCGTAAGATTTCTTATACCTAATAATAATAAATATATTACATTTATAGATACAATAAGAGGAAAAATAATATTTAATAATAATGAATTAGAAGATTTTATTATTAAAAGAACAGATGGTATTCCTACTTACAATTTTTGTGTAGTTATAGATGATTGGGATATGAAAATTACTCATGTTATTAGAGGAGAAGAACATATTAATAACACTCCTAAACAAATACATATTATTAATGCTATTGGTGCTGATATACCTATATACACTCATGTATCTATAATTACTGATGATTTAGGGAAAAAAATTTCAAAAAGAAATCATAATGTAAATATTTTTGAATATAAAGAAAAAGGATATTTACCAGATGCTTTATTAAATTATATTTTACTTTTAGGTTGGTCTTATGGAAATAAAGAAATTTTTTCATTAGAAGAAATGAAAAAATTATTTAATTTAAAAAATCTTCATAAATCATCTAGTATTTTTAATATAAAAAAATTAAATTGGTTTAATAAACATTATTTAAGTAAATTATCAAAAAAAAATATGATAATTTATTTAAAATTATTCTGTAAAAAACATAACATTAAAATTGATAATAATCCAAGCATAGAAAATTTATATGAATTTTTTAAAAATAGATTAAATACATTAGATGAAATAAATAATCTATTTTATATTTTTTATAAACATTTAAATTATCAAAATAATTTTTTAATAAAAAAATACTTAAACTCAAATACTAAAATAATTTTAAATATTTTTTTAAAAAAATTGAATGATATTCAAATATGGTCTATAGATAATATAAATATTTTTTTAAAAAAAATTTCATCTAAATTAAATATTACTTTTCCAAAATTAGCGATGACTTTACGTCCAGCTATTACTGGTTTAATAAATACTCCTCCTATTAATAATATTATTTTTTTAATGGGTAAAAAAAAAATTATAAATCGCATTAAAAAATCAATAAATTTTATAGAAACAAATAACCAGTAAAATAATAAAATTTATTAAAAAAATAAATACTTAATTAAGTAAATTTATATAAAATTAAAATTAATATTAATTTCTTAATCTAGGTGTTATCAATTGTTTTTTTATTGAATTAGCTAATTCATCTAATGATGAATTTTCTGGGTAATCATTATCTAATGGTTCTCCTGATAATTGAGCTTCTGCTAAATAAGTATGTATAGGTTGTCCTGTATCATCTTCCATAACCACATGATACCATGGTTTATTACGTAATGTTATACTTTCTGCTACTTCATCAATTTTAGGATCACGCAAAGAATATTCCGGATCAACATCAACTATAACTCCTAAAAAACCTAATAATTTATGTCTTACTTGTTGACCAAGACCAAATTTACTAGTAATCATTATTAATGATCCTTTATAAAAATATTACAATTTTATTATTCTAATTATATAATAAACTTTTTAAAAATTAAATATTAATTTTAATTAAAACATATAAAAATATTATATAATTTTAAATTTTTTTTAAATAATATATATATATAATTTTTTATAAATAATATAGATTATATCTAATTTATTTTAAAATAAATATTTAAATACATTTTTAATAATTTATAGAGATTAAATTTATGACAACAAGACCCATTTTGGCTATTATAAATACTAATGCATTAAAAAATAATTTTAAAATAATAAAAAATATTGCATTTAAATCTAAAATTTGGTCTGTATTAAAATCAAATGCTTATGGTCATGGTATTAAAAATATTTTTCCAATTCTTAAAAAGAGTGATGGTTTTGCTGTATTAACATTAGAAGAAGCTATAATTTTACGAGAAAATGGTTGTAATAAACCTATTCTTTTATTAGAAGGTTTTTTTAGTAAAAAAGATTTATATTTTATTTATAAATACTATTTAACTATCACAATACATAATAAATGGCAAATTAAAACATTAATTAAATATAAATCATATTATCCTCTTAATATATATATTAAAATTAACAGTGGTATGAATAGATTAGGATTTTTACCTAAAAATATTAATAATATAATTAATATTATAAAAAATAATATTAATGTTTATAAAATTACATTAATGACTCATTTTGCTGATGCTTCAAAAAATTCTCATTTTGTATACAAACAATTAAATATTATAAAAAAAAATATTTTTAATTATAATAATTTTACTTGTTCTTTTGCTAATTCTGCAGCTACATTATGGCATCCTTATACACATTATGATTGGATAAGAATTGGAATTATTTTATATGGCGCTTCTCCTACTGGAGATTGGAAAGATATTTCAAAAAAAAAAATACAACCAGTAATGACTTTAAAAAGTAAAATAATATCTATTCAAAAAGTATCTTCAGGAGATACTATAGGTTATAATTGTAAATATTCTGTAAATACAAAACGTAAGATAGGTATTGTTGCATGTGGATATGCAGATGGATATCCTAGAAATATTACTAGTAAAACTTTTGTTTTTATAAAAGGTATTAAAACAAAAATATTAGGTAATATATGTATGGATGTGTTAGCTGTAGATTTAAAAAATATTCCTACGGCACAAATAGGAAATTCTGTAGAATTATGGGGAAATAATATAAAAATAGATAATGTAGCAAAATCTGCAAATACTATTGGATATGAATTAATGTGTTCATTATCTCCAAGAGTTCCTAGACTTCTTAAGTAAGAATTTTTTTTCTCATTTTTAAAATGAAAATATTAAATATAATAAAAACTTATATTTTAAAATTTTTAATTTTTTTAATATTTATTCTAGTAAATAATGGTTGAAATTTATTAATTTTTCTATTTATTAAAGGATGTTCTATTTCATAGAAATATAATTTTTTTCTTAAAAAAAATTCAGTTTTTTTAGATAAAATAGGCATTATCGGTTTTATATAAGTCATTATGACACGAAACATATTAATACCCATAGAACAAATATCTTGAACATCTTTTTTCTTAGAATTGCTTTTAATAAGTAGCCATGGTTTATGTTTATCTATGTAATAATTAGCTATGTCTGATAAAACTAAAATTTGTTTAATAACATGACTAAATTTACATTTAATTAAATAATTATGAATAATTTCTGATTTTTTTAAAAATTTTAAATAAAAAGATATATCAATTTTTTTAGATAAATTATTATCAAAACAATTATTAATAAAATATGCATTTCTAGATGCTATATTTACAATCTTGTTCACAATATCTCCATTAATTTTATTTACAAAATCAGAAAAATTAAAATCAATATCATTAATATTAGATGATAATTTAGAAGCATAATAATAACGTAAACTGTCAGAATCTAAATTATTTAACCAATTTTTTGCTGTAATAAAATTACCTTTAGATTTTGACATTTTATGTCCATTTAATGTAACATGTCCGTGAACAAATAATTTATTAGGTTTTCTAAAATTACTTCCCTCTAACATAGCAGGCCAAAACAAACTATGAAAATAAATTATATCTTTACCTATAAAATGATATAATTTTGTTTTTGAATTTTTTTCCCACCATTCATCAAAATTTAATTTTTTATTTTTATTACATAAATTTTTAAAAGTACTTATATAACCAATTGGAGCATCTAACCATACATAAAAATATTTATTTACACATTTAGGAATTTTAAAACCAAAATATGGTCCATCTCTTGTAATATCCCATGATTTTAATCCTTTTATAAACCATTCTTGTATTTTATTTTTTATTATTTTATTTACAACTCCAGAATTAATCCAATTTTTTAAAAAATGATTAAATTGTGGTAAATCAAAAAAATAATGTTGAGAATGACATAATATAGGAGTTGTGTTAGATAAAACAGAAATTGGATTAATTAAACTAATAGATGAATGAATAGATCCACAATTTTCACAATTATCTCCATATTGATTAATAGAATTACAATTAGGACATTGTCCTTTAACAAATCTATCAGGTAAAAATGTATTATATGCTGAATCATATAATTGTTGAATATTTTTTTTTTTTATAAAATTTTTTTTTTTTAAACGATTAAAAATTAATTTTGAGAAAAAAAAATTTTCATCACTATGAGTAGTATGGTAATTGTCATAACTAATATTAAAATTTTTTAAATCTAAAACATGTTCATGATATATTTTATTAATCATTTTTTTTGGTTTAATTTTTAATTGTTTAGCTTTTAACATGATAGGAGTACCATGAGCATCATCAGCACAAATAAAATATATTTCATGACCATTCATCCGATTATATCTAACCCAAATATCTGCTTGTATATGTTCTAACATATGGCCAAGATGAATACTTCCATTAGCATACGGTAATGCACAAGTAACTAATATTTTTTTTTTAAGTAACATAATGTTATATTCTTATATTTATAAGAAAATTAATAAAATTTTAAAATAATTAAACAAAAATTTTTATTATTAATAATAAATATTTTATGAAATAAAAAATTTTATTATAAAATTATTACATACAGGATATAATAAATATAAAGAAAAAATCAAATACAAATAACAAAAAAGATCTTCTTTTATAATATTTTTAGTAATAAGTGGTAATTTATATTTTTTTTTATATGGCCATAATAAAGGAACTCCTAAAGGAGTTAATATATCTGCAATAATATGACTTAAATAACCTATAATCAAACCAAATTTAACATAAATAATATGATTAACATGTAAATTTATAGAAAATATAATAAATCCAAAACTTATTACAGATAATAAACTATGTGTAAAACCTCTATGACCAAAAATTTTATTTATTACATAAGAAAAAATTTTTATTTTACTTCCTATAGTAGATTTAGGATTATCTATATCAGGTAATAAACATGTTACGATAGAAATAGGAATAATTCTCCACCAATCATCATGATACATTATTTTTGAAAAAATAAAATGTTGTATTAAAATACTACTAGCTATTGTAAATATTATATGTCCTTTAATAGTCATGTAATTTTGATCCAATAAAAAACTAAATTATTTTAACAATAATATTACTACTACTGATTTTTTTTATCATAACTTTTATTTTATCAGTAATTTTATATAATAATTTATTTTTAATAAATAACATACCTTTTTCTTGATTAATAATAATATTATTAATATATAATAATTTTTTAGGTATAAAAGCATATGCTCCATTCTCAATTAATCTTACTTTTATACCAATAAATACAATATCAATAATTTCAGCTTGAAAAACTTTATTACGAATTTCTATATTTTTAAAATATTCTGAATATAAAAAATTAGATAAATCTTTTTTTACTTGTTTATTTAAATAACGTTGAAAATTCATATTTATATATATATCTTTTAAAGGTTTTTCGATATTACTTGTTTTACTTATAATAGATTTAATTAACCTATGATTTATAATATCTCCAAATTTACGTATAGGAGATGTCCAAGTAGCATATCTTTTCAAACCCAAAGCAAAATGAGGACCCGGATTAATACTAAATAAAGTAATTAATTGATATTTTTTTATTTTATTTAAAATAAATTGTAAATTTAAATCATGTAATTTTTGATATACTGTTTTATATCCTTTTAAAGTTTTTAAAAAAGATGCATCATAATTTATATTATATTCATTTAATAATTTCATAATTTTATTTATTTTATTATTATTAAATCCATAATATGTATTATATATACCAAAACCTAAATTTTTATATAACATTTCGGCAGCACATATATTAGCAGCTATCATAATTTCTTCAATTATTTTATGAGCAATTCTTTTTTTTTCCATTAATATATTTATTATATTTCCTTTATTCCCAAAAATAAATTTATAATTTATATTATCAAAACATACAATATTTTTATAACTCCATTGTTTACGGAATAAATAAAATTTATGTAAAAAGATAATTTGTTTTTTTATTTCGTCATTTTTTGGTTCCCATGTTCCTATTTTTTCTAACCAATTTGAAACATTATAATAATTTAATTTAGCTTTTGATTTTATCCAACCTAAAAAAAAACTAGTTTTTTTAGATAAAAAACCTTTATGATTAATAATCATTTTACAAATTAAAACAGGTCTAATTTTTTTCGGATTTAAAGAACATAAATTTTCTGATAATAATTTTGGTAATAAAGGTATTGTTAAACCAGGTAAATAATTTGTAAACATTCTTTGAGATGCAATTTTATCTATTTTACTATCTTTTTTAATATAAGCAGAAGGATCTGCAATAGCTACATATATTAATAATTCTTTTGAAGATTTTTCTTCTATATATATAGCATCATCTATATCTTTCGTATCATGATTATCTATTGTAATAAAACATAATTTAGTTAAATCTAGTCTAGAAATATTTTTATCTAAAAATTTTATTTTTTGACATAAATTATTATTAGGAACATCAATTGGAAGATTATAATTTAATAATAAATTCCACCATGGAATTAAAAAATTATTATCCTGAGTAATTAATTTTGTTATTTCTGCTATAAATATAGAATCTCCTTTTAAAGGATGATTAATAATTTTAGCTATTACTTTATCTCCACTTTTTAAAATATTTTTTATGTCATTTTTTATGATACATTTAATAAAATTATTATATAAAAATTTCTTTTCTGGAATAATATAAATATTATTATTTTTTTTTTTAACTATACCTTTAAAAACATCTATACTTGATTTCAATAATTTAACTGGTATAACTTGTAATTTATTATTATTATGATGATCATATTTTATATCAGCTAATATATAATCTCCTAACATTAAATGTTTTAAATAAGAATAAGATATGTGATATATACAATTTTTATGTGTTTCTAAAATTCCTAATTTTTTATCTAATACCTTTACAATACCTTTAATTAAAGGTATTTTTTTTGAAAAATTTTTTTTAAGTCCTAAAAGTAATTTATTGTTATAAAACATGATATAAATTTAAATTTTATAGAAAATAGTTTTATTTAAAAATAATTAAAAAGGAATATCATCATCAAAATCTAAAACATCTTCATTTTTTTTAATTAATGATTCATTTTCATTTTCTTTTTCTAATAAATCAGAAATTTTTGTTTTTTCATTCCATTTATTTGGATTTTCTTTATTATTATCTTTTTTTAAAATATTAATTTTATGATTATTTTGTCGTGAATTTCCTAATATTTGCATAGTACCTCCTATACTTACAATTATTTCAGTTATATAATTATCTTGTCCATTTTGATTTTGCCATTTACGAGTTTGTAAAAAACCTTCAATATATACTTGAGAACCTTTTTTTAAATATTGATGAGAAATTTCCGCTAATTTACCAAATATTATTATACGATGCCATTCAGTTTTTTCTTTATTTTCTCCTGTATTTTTATCTCTCCAACTATCTGAAGTTGCGACCATGATATTGACAACTGGATTTCCATTAGGCATATAACGTATTTCAGGATCTTTACCTAAATAACCAATTATAATTACTTTATTAATACCTCTTTTACCAGCCATTACCTATTTCCTTATATTAATAAAATTTTAATATTTTAAACTTATTTTTATATATATTATTACATAAAAAAAATTAAAAAAATATTCATTATTATAATATATATTATTAAATTATTTTTTAAATAAATGTTTAATAATAAAACGTAATTTTTTCATCGCATTTTTTTCTAATTGTCTAATACGTTCAGCTGATATATCATAATAATTTGCTAATTCACGTAAAGTAGTTTTTTTTTGATTTTTATTTAACCATCTCATGTTAATTATATGACGACTACGATGATCTAATTTTGAAATGGCTATATATAGTTTATTTGAAATATATTTACTCCAATTATTTTTTTCAATTATATTTGCAAAATTAGAGTTATGATCTTTAAGAAAGAAAAGTGAATGAAAATTTATGTTTTTAAAATTATTTTTTAAATCAATATTATCGCTCATATCTTGAGCTGACATACGTAGTTCCATTTCACATACATCTTTAATAGAGACTCCTAGTTCTTTAGCAACTATTTTAATTTCATCTTGATTAAACCAACCTAACCTTTGTTTAGCTTTTCTTAAATTAAAAAATAATTTTCTTTGAGCTTTTGTAGTTGCTATTTTTACTATTCTCCAATTACGTAATACGTATTCATGTATTTCAGCTTTTATCCAATGAATAGCAAAAGATACTAAACGAACACCTATTTCAGGATTAAATCTACGTACAGCTTTCATTAATCCTATATTACCTTCTTGTATAATATCAGCTTGTTGTAAACCGTATCCAGAATAATACTTAGCTACGTGAATTACAAATCTTAAATGTGATAAAATTAATTTTTTAGCTGATTTAAGATCTCCATTATAATATAATTTTTCAGATAATTCTTTTTCTTCTTGAGAGGTTAACATTGGATAATTATTAGTAGTATAAATATAAGAATCTAATGTTCCTATAGGAACAGAAATTCTTAATCTAGAGGTAAATATATTTTTATACATTAAATCCTCCAAAAATTAAAAGATTAAAAATATAATTTTAACTTAATACAAATTTAAAATTAATAATTATTGATTTTCTGGAAAAATTTCTTTTATGAAATTTTTTGCATTAAATAAATATAAATCAGTAATTTTTTCTCCAGTACCAAAATATCTTATTGGAATATTAAATTCATCTGCTAAAGAAAAAATAATACCACCTTTTGCAGTACCATCAGTTTTAGTCATAATAATACCTGTTATTCCTATATTATTATTAAATACTTTAACTTGATTAATAGAATTTTGACCAATATTAGCATCTAAAACTAACATAGTTTCATTAAGAATTCCGTTATTTTTTTTTATTACACGAACAATTTTTTTTAGTTCTTCCATTAAAGAAATATTATTTTGTAATCTTCCTGATGTATCTGCAATTAAAATATCTACTTTATTTTTTTTAGCTTCAGATATTGCGTCATAAATAATAGCAGAACTATCTTTTCTTTTTATATTTTTTGAAAAAAAACTATTACTTTTATTACTCCAAGAAAATAATTGTTCATGAGCACCAGCTCTAAAAGTATCTCCAGATGCTAAAAAAACAGATTTCCCTTGTTTACGAAAAAAATACGCCAACTTACCAATTGTGGTAGTTTTTCCTGATCCATTTACACCAATAATTAATATCACAAAAAGTTTTTTTTGATTATTAATAATTAATGGGACTTCTACCGGAAGTAAAATTTTTAACATTTCAATTTTAATATATTTATATAATTGAGAAGAATTTTGTAATTTATTTAATTTTGCATATTTTTTAGTTAAATTAATAATTTTATTAGTAGTTTTTATATTTACATCAGAAATAATTAATGTTTCTTTTAATTTAGAAAATAGTTTTTCATCAATAACATATTTTTTTTTAAAAAGATTAATAATTTCCGTACCAATATTTTTACTTGTTTTAAATAATTTTTTTTTTAAATAACTGAAAAATCCTACTTTTTTTTTTTGATTATTTATAATTAAATTCTCTCTTTTTATCATTTTTTTATCAAAATTACTATATTATATAGTAAAAAATACTTGATATAATTAAATTATATTGTTATTAAAATAATATATCAAAATAAACTTTTAAAGTAATTAATATTTTTTATTTTTTTTATATAAATTATGAAAAAAAAATTTTTTTCCAATAATATTAATATTATTTCAGGGCAATTAAAAGGTAAAAAGATAAATGTAATTAATCATAAAATATTAAGACCTACAATGAATTTTATTCGTCATAATTTATTTAATTGGATAATGAATGATATATATATGTCAAAATGTCTAGATTGTTATGCAGGTACTGGTATTTTAAGTTTTGAATCTTTATCTAGAAATGCTCATTCAGCTACTTTATTAGAAAATAATAAAAAAATATTTAAAGAATTAAAAAAAAATATTTTTTTATTAAAAATAAAAAATATTTTTTTACTTTATAAAAATACTTTAAATTTTTTATCACAAAAATCAATTATACAATATGATCTCATTTTTATAGATCCTCCTTTTTGTAAAAATAATATTTTATTACAAAAAACTTGTATATTATTGGAAAAAAATAATTGGTTAAAAAATAATTCTAAAATTTTTATTCAATATAAGTCAAAAAGTAAAACATTTACTTTACCAGAAAATTGGATAATATATAGAAAAAAAAAATTTGGTATTGCTAGATATCTTTTATGTAAAAAAATTTAGTTATAAATAATATTTATGATTTTTTTATTAAGAATAAATATGGTATTTTACATATTTTCTTATGAATTATATTATAATTCATAAAATAACAAAAATGTTTAATATCTAAATTAACTAATTTATCATTAGTAATTATTAATAAAGTTTCATTTTTTTTCATATTAAGTGTAATTTTTTTAATAGTTATAATTGTTTGTGGACACTGCAATCCTTGTATATTTAAAACAAAATTTGCTTTTTTATAAAGATTATTTTTTTTAAACATATTTAATATATTATTAATAATAAATTTATATTAATTATTATATTATAATTAATAATTTTTTTACGAATATTATAATTAAATTTATTATTTAGTAATTTAAGGTTTATATTATGAATTTAGAAAAAAAAAAAAAAATAGCTATTGAAGATGCTATTATACAAATAGAAAATCAGTTTGGTAAAGGTTCTATTATGCGTTTAGGTGATAATAGAACTATGGATATAGAATCAATATCTACAGGATCAATATCTTTAGATTTAGCCTTAGGTATTGGTGGATTACCTATCGGTAGAATAGTAGAAATATATGGTCCTGAATCATCTGGAAAAACAACTTTAACATTACAAATTATTGCTCAAGCGCAAAAATTAGGAAAAGTATGTGTTTTTATTGATGCAGAACATGCATTAGATCCTATTTATGCTAAAAAATTAAATGTGAACATTAATAAATTACTATGTTCTCAACCAGATACAGGAGAACAAGCATTAGAATTATGTGATTCATTAGCAAAATCAGGAGTTGTAGATGTTATTGTTGTAGATTCTGTAGCTGCATTAACCCCAAAAGCTGAAATAGAAGGAGAAATAGGAGATTCACATATAGGATTAGCTGCAAGAATGATGAGTCAAGCTATGCGTAAACTAGCAAGTAATTTAAAACAATCAAATACATTATTAATTTTTATAAATCAAATAAGAATGAAAATTGGAGTTTTATTTGGAAATCCTGAAGTAACTACAGGAGGAAATGCATTAAAATTTTATGCTTCTGTAAGATTAGATATTAGAAAAATAGGTAATGTTAAACATGGAGATAATATTATAGGTAATGAAACTAGAGTAAAAGTAGTTAAAAATAAAGTTGCTGTACCTTTTAAACAAGCTGAATTTCAAATTATATATGAACAAGGTATAAATATTTATGGAGAATTATTAGATTTAGGAGTAAAAAATAAAATTATTGAAAAATGTGGATCGTGGTATAGTTATCAAAATGAAAAAATTGGACAAGGAAAAATAAATGCTATAAATTTTTTAAAAAACAATAAAACTAAATCTGATAAAATTGAAAAAAAAATACGAGAAATTTTTTTTAAAAAAATAACATAAATAAAATTTTTTATTTTATAAATTATTTTTATAAAATATTATTAAAAATCTTATAAAGATCTTTCATATATGAAAAATAAAATAAATGTAAGTGAAATGTTTTTAAATTTTTTTCATAAAAAAAAACATAAGATAATAGAAAGTAGTTCATTAATACCATATGATGATACATCATTATTATTTACAAATGCAGGAATGAATCAATTTAAAAAATATTTTTTAGGATATAAAAAATCTCCTTATTCTAGAATTACTACTATACAAAAATGTATACGTGTAGGAGGGAAACATAATGATTTAAAAAATGTAGGTTTTACTAACAGACATCATACATTTTTCGAAATGTTAGGTAATTTTAGTTTTGGAGATTATTTTAAAAAAGAAGCTATTACTTTTGCATGGGAATTATTAACTGATTCTAAATGGTTTAATTTAGAAAAAGAAAAAATATTTATAACAGTTTATTATAAAGATATAGAAACATACAATATTTGGCATAAAAATATTGGAATATCTAAAAAAAAAATATTTTTAATTAAAGATAAAAATAATACTGTTTTTAATTCTGATAATTTTTGGCAGATGTCTGAAACTGGTCCTTGTGGACCATCTACAGAAATTTTTTATGATTTAGGTAAAAATTTTCAAGGAAATATCTATAATTCTGGAGAACGTTTTCTTGAAATATGGAATATCGTTTTTATTCAATTTAATAAAAATTTAGATGGGAAACTAATTCCCTTATCTATAAAATCAGTTGATACTGGAATGGGATTAGAACGTATTAGTAGTATATTAGAAGGGGTAAATTCTAATTATAAAATAAATATATTTCAAAAAATTATTAAAAATACAGCTAATATACTTAAAATTAAAGATTTAGAAAATAATTCATTAAAAGTTATAGCTGATCATATTAGATCTTCTACTTATTTAATATCAGAAAATATTATACCAAATAATGAAAAAAGAGGATATATTTTAAGAAAAATTATAAGAAGAGCTATTAATCATGGTAAAATTTTAGGAGAAAACAAATTATTTTTTTATAAATTAGTAAAAATATATATTAATAATATTGATAATATGAAAGAAAAAATATTTTTAAATAAAAAATATAATTTAATTAAAAATATTATAAAAAAAGAAGAAAAAAATTTTAATGAAATTATTAATAAAGGAGAAAAATTACTATATTTAGAAATTAAAAAATTTAAAAATAAATATTTATCAGGAAAACAAATGTTTTATTTATATGATACTTTTGGTTTATCACCTGAATTAATAAAAAATATATGTATAAAAAAAAATATAAATATTAATGAAAAAGAATTTATTCAATATATGAATATACAACGTGAAAAATCAAGAAAGGATAATATTTTTATAAAAAAAAATATATATTATCAAAATCAGGATTCAAAATTTAATGGATATGTTAATTTTTGTTCTTATAGTAAAATATTAAATATTTATCATAATAAAACTTTAATAAATAAAATTAAGAAAGGAGATTCAGGAGAAATAATACTGGATATCACTCCTTTTTATGGAGAATCTGGAGGACAAATAGGAGATATAGGATATTTACAAAAAGATAAACAAAATATTTTTCAAGTAAATAAAACAAAAAAATTAGAAAATTTAATTATTCATAAAGGGAAAATGATATCAGGATCACTTAAAAAAAATGAAAATGTATATTCTAAAATAAATATAAAATATCGTATGATGTTAAGTAGAAATCATTCTGCAACACATTTATTACATGCGTGTTTACTTCAACTTTTTGGTAATATTATAAAACAAAAAGGATCTTTAATTACTGATAAATATTTAAGATTTGATTTTTTTTATAATGATAATTTAAAATTAAAAGATATTTTTAATATAGAAAAAATAGTTAATTATTATATATATAAAAATATACCTATAGAAGTATATACTGAAAAAACAAAAGAAATAAAAGATAAAAATATAATAAGAACTGTTAATATTAAAAATATTTCAAAAGAATTATGTGGTGGAACACATGTATCTAAAACTCAAAAAATTGGTTTTTTTATAATTACAAAATTTTTAAATATTGCAAATGGAATAAAACGTATACATGCGATTACTCATGATATTGCATTAGAATATATACAAAAACAAAATGAAAATGTTAAATTTATTGCTAATTTATTTAAAATAAAAGAAAAAAATATAATTGAAAATATTTTATTATATAAAAAAAAATTTTATACATTACAAAATAATTTAAAAGAATTAGAAAAATATATTTCTTGTCAAGAAGAAAAAAAATTATTAAAAAATAATATTTTAATAAATGATATTAATTTAATGATTAGTGGAATATATTATTTAAATCCAAAGATATTTAATTATATAATAAAAAATATTATAAATAAATTTGAAAAAACAATAATAATATTATCTACTAAATGGGAAAAAAAAATATTTTTGATTATAAAAATTACTTTAAATATTAGTAATAACATAAATGCTATTGAAATTATAAAAAAATTTTTTGATAAAAATATTTGCAAAATAACTGGATGTGCTAATATAGCACAAGCAAGTATTAATCTTAATAAAGATAAATATTATTTTTATTTATCTAAAATAAGAATATTTATTTTAAATAAAATAAATAAATTACATTAATATTAAACTTATTTTTAATAATTAATTAAAATATATAATTATAAAAAATAATATTTTTTTATATATTACTTCTTTTAAGGAGAAAAGGATGCTTATTCTAACTCGCCGAGTAGGCGAAACACTTATGATAGGTGATGAAGTTATGGTAACAGTATTAGGAATAAAAGGAAATCAAGTTCGAATAGGTGTTAATGCTCCTAGAGAAATTTCTGTTCATCGTGAAGAAATATACCAACGTATACAAGCAGAAAAAGCGGAAAAAAATCAAAAAATAAGTTCATTAAAATAAAATTTTTAGAATTTTTAAAATTCTAAAAAATAATTAATTTGACATATTTTTTTTAAAAAGATAAAATATTCTTCTTTGTTGTTGGTGAGGTGGCCGAGTGGTTGAAGGCGCGCCCCTGCTAAGGGTGTATACAGTTATTCTGTATCGAGGGTTCGAATCTCTCTCTCACCGAAATTAATAAGAAAGCATCCGTAGCTCAGCGGATAGAGTACTCGGCTACGAACCGAATGGTCGGAGGTTCAAATCCTCCCGGATGCAATTTTATTGAAAATAATTTAATAATAAAAATTTTTAGAAAGATTTTTTATTTTATTATTTTTAATATTCTTCACGTAAGATGTCATTAATTTTAATTTTACTTAAAGTTTTTTTATCTACTCTTTTAACTATTATTGCACAATATAAATTATACTTACCATCTTTAGATGGTATAGTTCCTGGTACTACCACTGAATAACTAGGGATAGATCCATAATGAATTAATCCTGTTTCTCTATTATATATTTTAGTACTTTTACCTATATATACTCCCATAGAAATTACTGATCCTTTTTTTATAATTACACCTTCTACTATTTCTGATCTTGCTCCTATAAAACAATTATTTTCTATAATAGTGGGATTAGATTGTATAGGTTCTAAAACTCCTCCTATACCAACTCCTCCAGAAATATGAACATTATTTCCTATTTGTGCACAAGAACCTATTGTAGACCAAGTATCAATCATAGTACCTTGACCTATAAAAGATCCTATATTAATAAAAGAAGGCATTAATACTGTATTTTTAGAAATAAAAGATCCATATCTTACTATAGTAGGAGGAACAACACGACATTTTAATATTTTAAAATCTTTTTTTTTAAAATTTTTATTAAATTTTAAAGGAATTTTATCATAAAAATTATTATAAGATCCTTCCAACAAAAAATTTTTATTAATTTTAAAATATAATAATATTGCTTTTTTAATCCATTGATTAGTTATCCATTTGTCTTGTATTTTTTCAGAAACTCTAATTAAACCTTTATCTAATAATTTAATTACTTTATTAATATTAAAAATTATTTCTTCATTTTTTAAAAAATTATTTTCTTTTTTATAATCTAAAAAATAATTTTCTATTATTTTTTCTAGATTTTTCATATAATTTTTATAATTAAAAAAATTTTTTGTTATGTATATTTACAGAAACAATATCATTAATTTTAAATTTAAACAAATTATAATATTTTTAAATAAAAATTATTTATTATTTATTTAATAAATAAATTAATTTTTTTTCGTTTATAATTTTAATATTTAATTTATAAGCTTTTTTTAATTTAGAACTTGCTTTTTGTCCTAAAATTAGGATATTAGTTTTTTTATTAATATTAGAATTAATATTTGCACCTAATTTTTTTAATTTATTTACAAGATTTATTCTTGTTATAAAAAAAAATTTACCAGTAATAGATATATTTTTGTTTAAAAAATAATTTTTTTTTATATTTTTTTTAACATAAATAATATTTATTTTTTTTAATAAATTTTGAATAATATTTATATTATCTTTATTTTTAATAAAATTATATATATTTAATGATGTTTTAATACCAATTCCTGTAATATTACTTAATTCAATTAAATTAGTATTTAAAAATTTGTTTAATGTACAAAAAAATTGTGATAGACTACGTGATGTAACTATTCCTACTTCTGGTATGCCTAAAGAAAAAATAAATTTATCAAAAGATATTTGTTGTTTTCTTTGTAGATTTTCTACTATTTTATTAGTAGATTTAATTCCTAAATTATTTACTTTTTTTAAAATAAAATTATTTAAATTCATTAAATCTATAACATTTTTTATTAAATTATTATCTACTAATTTATCTATTAATTTATTTCCTATAAAACTAATATTCATAACATCTCTCGAAATAAAATGCTTTAAATATGCTTTTAATTGTGATTTACAAGATAATCCTGTATTACAATATAAAATATTATTTTCTTTTTTTTTCAGAATAGAGTTACAACTAGGACAATATTTAGGTATTATAATATCTTTTAAAAGATTAAAAGATTTTTTTTCATTTATTACATTTATTATTTTAGGTATAACATCTCCACATCTTTGAACAATTATAGTTTTTCCTATTTTTAAATTTAATTTTTTAATTTCATTAACATTATATAATGTTGCAGAACTTATATTAACTCCTGTAATATTAACTGTTTTAAATTTAGCAATTGGTATAATAATACCTGTACGTCCAATTTGAAAAATAATTTTTTGTAATAATGTTTTTTTTTCTTGTGGAGGAAATTTATATGCTATAGCCCATTTAGGAGCATGATTAGTATTTCCAATAATTTCTTGTATTTTTATATTATTTATTTTAATAACAATACCATCAATATTATAAGGTAGTAAATTTCTTTTTCTTTCAAAAACTTTATAAAATTCTTCAATTTCTAAATAAGAAGAACAAATTTTTTTATATTTAGATACAGGAAATCCATATAATTTTAAATTATCTAATATTTCTTCTTGATTTGAAAATTTTTGTTCATTAATAAAACCTATACCATAACTAAAAAAACTTAATAAATATATCATTTTATTATTTTTTTTATTTATTTTTAAAATACCTAAAGTTGCACTACGTGTATTACTAAATAATTTATGTTTTGATATAATTTTTTGATTTAATATATCAAAATTTTTTTTAGTTATAAATATTTCTCCTCTAACTTCAAATAATTTCGGAAAATTTTTTTTTTTCAAAAAATTAGGTATATTATGAATTTGAAATACTTTTTTTGTAATATCTTCTCCTATAATTCCATTACCTCTTGTTGCTCCTTTTACTAAAAAACCATTTTTATATAATAAATTAACAGCTATCCCATCATATTTTAACTCACAACAAAAATTTAATTTATTAATAATTTTTTTTAATGGATATAAAAATTTTTTTACTAAATCTTTTATATGAAAAACATTATTTAATGACAACATTGGTTTTTTATGACATATTTTTTGAAAAGATATTGATGATAAAGGTACACCAACTAATTGAGTAGGCGAATACTTATTTTTAAAATAAGGAAATAATTTCTCTAATTTTTTTAATTTTAATACTAAATTATCATATTGATAATCCAGAATATTTGAGTTATTTAATATATAATAGCTATAATTATAGCTGGTAATTATTTTATGTAATTTAAGTATTTTTTTTTTATAAATAAAAATTTTATGTATTTTATATAAAATGTTTATTAATTTTATAATATAAAATTTGAAAATTTTATTTAATTTTTTTTTTCCATATAGTACCATTATTTGTATCTTCTAAAAGAATATTCTTATTTTTTAATTTGTTTCGTATATAATCTGCTTTTTCCCATAAATGATTATTACGAGCAATATTACGTTGTTTAATTAATTTTTCAATTTCATATTTATTATAATAATCATTTAAATTACCATTATTTTCTAAATAATCTTTAGGATTATAAAATAATAATCCTAAAATATTACCTAATTTTTTTAATTTTAATATAAAATAGTTAGCTATTAAATATTTTTTATTATTATTAGCAATATTAATTTTATGTGATATCTTAAATAATATACTGTAAGCTCTAGGAGTATTAAAATCGTCATTCATAGCATTATAAAATTGATTTTCTAATGAAAAAAAATTAGTTTCTATATTTTTATGATTATATATATAACTAATATTATACATAGAAATATACAATTTTTGTACAGCTAATTCTGCTTGTTTTAATTTATCTTCACTATATATTATTGGACTACGATAATGAGTAATTGTTAAAAAATATCTAATAATTTCTTTATTATATTTTAATAATATATCTTTTATTTTAAAAGTATTATTTAAAGATTTAGACATTTTTTTATTTTTAGTAATTATCATCCCTGTATGAATCCAATAATTAACATAAAATGATTTATTAATACAAGAAGATTGTGCTAATTCATTTTCATGATGTGGAAAAATTAAATCATTTCCTCCACCATGTATATCAAAAAAATTACCTAAATATTTATGGCTTAAAGTAGAACATTCTATATGCCAACCAGGCCTACCATACCCCCAAGGGGAAATCCATCCTATATCTGATTTACAAGTTAATTTCCATAAAACAAAATCTTTATAGTTATTTTTAATAAAAATATTTTTAATTTTTTTATTTAATTTTAATAAATTTATTTTTTGTTTTGATAATATTCCATAATTTAAATATTTTTTAATAGAAAACATAATATCACCATTTTTAGCTATATATGCACTATTATTAATTAATAAAATATTTATTATTTTTATAATATCATTAATATGATCAGTGACTTTAGGTTCAAAATCTGGAATTAAGATATTTAATTTGTTAAAATCTTGAGAAATTTTATTAATTATTTTTTTTGTAATATCATTAATATTTTGTTTTTTTTTCTTAGCTATATCTATGATTTTATCATCAATATCAGTAATATTTCTTACATATTTTGTTTTATAACCTAAAAATTTTAAATATCTAATAATAATATCGAATATAATAAATGTTCTTGCATGACCAATATGACAAATATCATATGGAGTTACACCACATACATACATTTTTACTATTTTTTTATTTATAGGATAGAATTTTTTTTTTTTTTTACTTAATGTATTAAAAATTTTTAACATTTATTTTCTCACAATAATATTATATAAAAAATTTTATTAAATATTTTTTAAATATTTCTTTTATCATAATAACTAGAATAATTATCAAAACGTGCAATTTGATTATTAAAAATCAATTTTATAGTTCCAATAGGACCATTTCTTTGTTTTCCTATAATAATTTCAGCAATACTACGTAAATTAGTGTTTTCATTATATACTTCATCTCTATAAATAAACATAATCAAATCAGCATCTTGTTCTATAGAACCAGATTCTCTCAAATCAGAATTCATAGGACGTTTATCAGATCTTTGTTCTAAAGATCTATTTAATTGAGATAAAGCTACTACAGGAACATGTAATTCTTTAGCTAGAGCTTTTAAAGAACGAGAAATTTCAGATATTTCTAATGTTCTGTTAAAAGATAAATTAGGAACTTTAATTAATTGTAAATAATCTATCATTATTAAACATAATCCATTATGTTCTCTAAATATTCTTCTTGAACGTAATCTAATTTCTGTTGGTGTTAATTCAGAAGAATCATCAATATATATATTTTTTTTTTTTAATAAAATACCCATAGTAGTAGAAATTTTTTTCCAATCATCATCATTTAATTGTCCTGTTCTAATTTTACTTTGATGTACTCTAGAAAGAGATGCTAACATACGAATCATAATTTGTTCACAAGGCATTTCTAAACTAAAAATTAATACAGGTTTATTTTGAGATATAGCTGTATATTCACAAATATTCATGGCAAGAGTTGATTTACCCATAGATGGACGTGCAGCAATTATAATAAGATCTGATTTTTGTAATCCTGCTGTTTTTTTATTTAATTCATGATAACCAGTATCTATACCTGTAACACCATTTTTAGGTGTTTTATAAAAAGATTCAATTTTAGATATTGTAACTTCTAAAATTTCTTCCAAATTTTTTGGTTTAGCATCTTTATTTAAACGTTTTTCTGCAATTTTAAATACACTAGATTCTGCAAAATTTAATAAATCTTCACTAGTTCTTCCATTAGGATAATATCCTGCTTCTGCTATTTTATTTGCAGTAAATATTATTTCTCTAATAATAGCACGTTCATGAACAATATCTACATAAGCACCTATATTAGATATGCTTGGAATATTTTTTGATAATTCAGCTAAATATGCAAATCCTCCTATTTTATTTAATTTATTTTTATTTTCTAAAGATTCAGAAAGTGTAATTAAATCAATAGGTTTTCCTAGTTCTATTAAATAATACATTTCAGTAAAAATAATTTTATGTGATAAAATAAAAAAATCTTCTGTTATTATTTTTTCTATAATATTTTCCCATTGATTATTATCTAACATTAATCCTCCTAATATTGATTGTTCTGCTTCCAAAGAATAAGGAGGTATTTTTATTTTTTCAATTTGTAAATCTTTTTTTAATTTAAATTGTTTCATTAAATTATTTCTATACCATATTTAAATATAATTTTTTAATTTTATAAAATAACCTAAATAAAACATATTATTTTATTTTTATAAAAGATAATGCATTGGTTAAAACTTCTATTTTTTTAGAATTAAGATAATTTTTTTTATTAAAAATAAATTTTTTAAATTTATGTAATCCATTAAGACCTCTAAAAATATTTAATAAAGGAGTAATAATAGTTATTAAAGAAATATTATTATTTAATTGTTTTTCTATATATGGAAACATTTCTTTTACTATTGTTAAAGGATTTTGTGTAATAAATTTATTTTTACAATTATAAATATAATTATCTATTTTTGTTAAAATCATAGGATTTTTAAAAATTTCACGACCAATCATAACTCCATCAACATATTTTAAATGTTTTTTGATATTTAATAAATTTTTAATTTCACCATTAATAGATATTTTTGTATTTGGAAATTCTTTTTTAATTTTATAAACAATTTTATAATTTAATTTTGGAATTATTAAATTTTTTTTAGTATTAATTTTATTATACAGTAATGCTTTTCTAGCATGAATAATAAATCTTTGACAACCACTTTTTATAAGTAAATTAATAAAATCACATAAAAATGTATAACTATAACTATTATTAATACCAATTCTCATTTTAATTGTAATTGGTATTGAAACACTATCACTCATAGATTTTATACAATTTGATACTATATGTGGATATTTCATTAAACATGCACCGAAATTTCCTTTTTGAGATTTTAAAGAAGGACATCCTAAATTAAAATTAATTTCCTTATAACCTATTTTTTCTGCTTTTTTACAATATAAAGATAATAATTTTGGTTGATTACCAGCTAATTGTAATACTATATTATTTACATTATAATTTTCTAATAAAATTATTTCATTATTTTTAATTTTATTAATATGTATCATTTCAGTATATAAAAGTGATTTTTTAGTTAATTGACGATAAAAATATCTACAATATTTATTTGTTTTTTTTAACATAGGGGCTACTTCAAATCTAAAATATGGAATATTTGTTTTCATTTTTATGATAAATTAAATTTAATATATAAAATAAGTATAAAAAAATTTTCTTTATTTATATAAATATTATTTTTAATACAGAAAATTTAATTATATGGATTTTTATTTTCTTGAAATTTTAAAATTATGATATTTCCTATACATTTTAATTTTTTATAGAAAAAACTTAATAAATAACGTTTATAGTTTTTATTTAACTTTGTAACTTGGCTACCATGTATTTTAAATATTAAAGGATTTTTTTTAATTTGACTTATATATTTTAATTTTATACGTCTTCCATTATATATTGGAGGTAGAACTAAATTAGTTGCTAAATATAAAATTTTCATAAGTTTTGAAGTATTATAAATTTTATTAGAAATATTATATATTTTATATATTATAGAATAAATATAATTTATATTTTTAAGAAATTTAGCTGATATAGAAATAATAGGAAAAATATTAAATTTTATTTTGATAAGTTTTTTTAGATTATTAATATCATTTAATGTAATTAAATCTGATTTATTAATAATTAAAATTATAGATTTACCTTTAGAAATAATATTTTGTATTATTGATATATCTTTATTACAAAAAATTTTTTTTTCTCCATTAAGAATATATAATACAATATTAGATTTTTTTATTGATTTATAAGATTCTAAAATTGAAAGTTTTTCTATTTTATTTTTAATTTGATTATTTTTTTTTATACCTGCTGTATCAATTAAAATAATATCTTTATGTATATTACTAAAATTATTAATTGGAATTGAAATACTTTCTCTTGTTGTTCCGGGAACATTACTAACAACCATTCTTTTTTCATTAATAATATTATTAACTAAAGTAGATTTACCTACGTTAGGTAGTCCTATAATAGCTAATTTTATTTTGTAATTTTTTTTTTCCTTTTGAAAAATTGATTCATTTATATAATGTTTATATATATAAATTTTCTTTATATATAAAAGTAATATTTTTTTTAATTTTATAATATCAATTTTTTTAATAAAATTAATTATATAAAAATCAACACCTAATAAGTAAAATTCTTGATCTAAAAAAACTTTATTTTTTATATTTAATAATATAATTATTTTTGTACCATATTTTCTTATTTTGTTAATAATTTGGTAATCTATAGTATTAAGCTTATTTCCTTTTATTATTAATAAAATTAAATCTGATTCTTGAATTGATTTTGATATTTGTTCTTTAATTAAAAAATTATTTTGATCATCTTTTTTATTATAATTAGAATAACTTACTGTATCAACACAAATAAATTTAAAATTTTTAATTTTTGCATTATCATATTTTTTATCTATTGTAAAACCTGATATTTTATTAACTAAAGCAGTGTATTTCTTTGTTAAAATATTATATAAAAAAGACTTTCCTACATTATTACCACCTAAAATAGTAATAATAGGATATTTAAATATCATTTTTTTATCTCTTAATTTAATTATATTATTTTAATTTTATATAAATAAATCTTATTATATATAGTTTGTATAATTAATTTATTTTTTATTAAAAAAGCAAACCTAATTTTATATTTATCAATTTTTTTTTTCCCAACAAAATTACCTAATCTATAATTGATCCAATAAATAAATCCTTTTTTATTTGTAAAAAAAATATACTTTTTATAAAAAAATAAATTATCTATTTCATTTTTTTGAAATTTATTTTGTCTCCAAATTAAATTACCATTATTTGCATTTAATGCAAAAATTTCATTTTTAGAAGTTATTAAATAAATAATATTTTTATATATAATAAAATTTTTATGAGTAAAATATACTTTTTTCCAAATAATTTTTCCTGTACTTAAATCTAAAGCTACAAAATTTCCATTATAAGAAGATGCATAAACAATACCATTGTATATAATAGGTTTTATATCAATATCATTAATATTGATAAAATCATCTTTATTATTAAATCTTAATAAATTTTGTTCCCAGACTAATGATCCATTAGTAATTATACGAGAACTAATTATACCATTATCACTTCCTATTATAACATTATTAAAAAAAATTACCGGAGTAGAAACACCTTTAATAGAAAATTTATTTGAATGACCTAAACTTACTGTCCATAAAATTTGGCCATTATTTTTATTTAATCCTTGTAAAATATTATCTATATTATGTACTAATAAAATATCATTTTTAATAACAAAACTAGATAATATTTCATTAAAAACTTTTTTTTTCCAAATTATAGACTTATTTTTAATATTAAAAGCAAAAATTTCACCTTTTTTATTTCCTAAATATAAATAATTATTAGATATAATAGGTCCACTAGTGAAAAAATTATATTTACAATATGAAAAAATACAAAAATTTTTTATTAAATTAAAACTCCAAACAATTTTCCCTGTTTTTATACTTATACAATAAATTGTTCCATTTCTATTAGCTATATATAATAAATTATTTTTATATATAGGATATAATTTTGTATAATTGATATTATTATTTTTTATTTTTTGTTCCCAAATTAATTTTAATTTGATTGTATTTAATTGAGATATTTGATATTTTTTTTTGTTAAAAAAATAATTTTTTTTATATATACAAGATATAAAAGAAAAAGTAGAAAAAATAAATATTAAAATTATAAATTTTGATAACTTCATATTTTACTCGTTATTTTAATTAAAAAAACAGTATCTAGTAACAAAAAATTTTATTTATTACATAATAATATTATTATAAATATAATAAACTTTAATTTAAATATTTTTAAAAATTTTTTCTAATTTTAATATTAATTGATTTTCTGGTATAGTTACTTGTTTTTTAGAATATAAATTTTTAACTATAATTGAATTATTATTTATTTCTTTTAAACCTATTATAATTATAAAATGAGATTTATATTTAATTGCGTGAACAATTTGTTTTTTTAAACTCTTAAAAAGATAACTAGTTAATATTCTTAATTTTGGAAAATTCTTTCTAATTAATTCTCCAATCATTAAAATTTTTTTTAAAGTATAATTATTTTCCATTGGAATTAAAAAAATATCTATTAAAAAATTTGTATCTAATTTTATAGACTCAGTATTTTTAATTAATAAAATTAAACGTTCCATTCCAATAGCACATCCAACTCCGTTTTTATCTCTGTTACAACTCATTTTATTAATTAATTTATCATATCTACCACCTCCACATATAGTTTTAGAAGTACCTAAATTATTTGTTTTCCATTCAAATACTATATCATTATAGTAATCTAATCCTCTAACTAAATAATTATTTATAGTAAATTTTATATTCATAAAATTTAATATTTCACATAATTTTTTAAATGTATTTACACTTTTTTCATTAAGAAAATTTTTTAATTTAGGAGCATAATTTAATAATTTTTGAATATTTTTATTTTTAGAATCTAATATTCTTAATGGATTTTTATATATTTTTTGTTGATAACTAAAATCTAAAAATTTTAAATTTTTTTTAAAAAATAATATTAATTCTGTTATATATTTTTGTCTATCTATTATGGAACCAATAGAATTAATTTCTAGAAAAATATTATTTGTAATATTTAATTTTTTCCATAAATTATTTGTTAAAATAATTATTTCAGCATCTATATAAGGAGATTTTAATCCAATTATTTCTATTCCAATTTGATTAAATTGTCTATATCGTCCTTTTTGAGGTCTTTCATATCTAAACATTGGTCCATTATACCAAAAACGTCTATTATTAGAAAAAATATTATTTTCTATTATGGAACGTAAAAATCCTGTAGTTCCTTCTGGACGTAAAGTTAACGAATCTTTATTTTTATCAAATAAATTATACATTTCTTTTTCTATAATATCTGTAGATTCTCCAATAGTTTTCTTAAATAATTTACTTTTTTCTAAAATAGGTAATTTAATTTCTTGATAACCATAATTTTTTAAAGTATTTTTAATAATATTCTCAATATTTTCCCATAGTAAAGTATCTGGAAATAAACAATCATGCATACCGTGAACAGCAGTAATTTTTTTTATCACTATAAAATACTCTTTTAATATAAATACTAATTTAGATTAAATTTTAAGTTATATTAATATTATTTAATAAAATTTAGTATATTTTAAAATATGAAATGAGAAAGTAAATATCTTTATTTATTTTAATTTTTTATTTTTATAACTATAATAAAAAATAAATATAATATATTATATTTTTAATATATTAAAATATTAATATAATTATATATAAAAATCTATATTATAATGAATAATGATATTTATTGGATGAAATATACTTTAAAAATAGCTATTTTAGCTAAAAATTCTGGAGAAATACCAGTTGGTGCTATTATTGTTAAAAATAATAAAATTATTTCCTACGGTTATAATAGTTCAATAAAAAAAAATGATCCTACAGCACATGCTGAAATAATAGCTTTAAGAAAAGCAGGAAAGTTTTTAAAAAATTATAGATTATTAAATACAACTATGTATGTAACATTAGAACCATGTTTAATGTGTTTTGGAGCTATAATAATTAGTAGAATTACTCGTTTAGTATTTAGTTCATATAATAAAAAATATAGTGGAAAAAATCATAAACTAGGATCTTTTATAAATTTATTGAAAATTTATGATATTAATCATAAACTAAAAATTAGTTCTGGTATTTTAATTAACAAATCTACGAATATTATAAAAAATTTTTTTAATAAAAAAAGAAAAAATAATTTTTTAACAAAAAGGTTTATTAATTTTGAAAAAAAATTTAAAACATGATATAGAATTATTTAATTTAATAAATAAAGAAAAAATAAGACAAGAAGAAAATATTGAATTAATAGCTTCTGAAAATTATGCATCTTTTAATACTATGTATGCACAAGGATCTCAATTAACTAATAAATATGCAGAAGGATATCCTAATAATAGATATTATGGTGGGTGTAAATATATAGACAAAATAGAAAAATTAGCTATAAATAGAGCTAAACAATTATTTAATGCAGATTATGTAAATGTACAACCACATTCAGGATCTCAAGCTAATTTTGCTGTATATTTAGCTTTATTAAATCCTGGAGATATTATTATGGGATTAAAAAATTCGCATGGAGGACATTTAACTCATGGATCTAAAGTTAATTTTTCAGGGAAAATTTATAAAAATATATCTTATAAAATTAATAAAGAGGGAATTATTGATTATGATTATTTATTATTTTTAGCAAAAAAATATAAACCAAAAATTATTGTTGGAGGATTTTCTTCATATTCTAGAATATGTGATTGGGAAAAAATGAGAAACATTGCTGATTTAGTAGGATCATATTTTTTAGTAGATATTTCACATATTGTTGGATTAATTATTGCAAAAATATATCCGAACCCATTATTTTATGCACATGTAGTAACAAGCACAACACATAAAACATTATCAGGTCCTAGAGGAGGTATTATTTTATCTACAAAAAAAAATAAACATTTATTTAAAAAATTTGATAAAGCAGTATTTCCAGGTATACAAGGAGGACCATTAATGCATGTAATAGCTGCTAAAGCAGTAGCATTTAAAGAAGCATTAACACCAAAATTTATTACATATCAAAAACAAGTATTAAAAAATGCAAAATTAATGGTAAAAATATTTAAAAAATATAAATATAAAATAGTATCAAATAATACAGATAGTCACCTATTTATAATAGATTTAACAAATAAAAAAATAACTGGTATAGAAGCAGAAAAATTATTAGAAAAATATAATATTATAGTAAATAAAAATAGTATTCCTGATGATATAAACCCTCCTAATATTACTTCTGGTATAAGAATAGGCACTCCTGCAATTACAAAAAGAGGTTTTAAAGAGAAAGAAATATTATTATTATCTAATTATATAATTAATATTATAAATAAAAAAAATATATATATTAAAAATATAAAAGATAATATAATTAAATTATGTAAATTATTTCCTGTATATAAAAAATGAAATTTTATTTTATAAAAAATATTTTTTATAATTTAAAATTTATTTAAATAAGGTATGTTTTTATGAAAAAATATTATTCTGTTTTTCTTTGTGTTACAGATGGTGTAGAAGATATAGAGACAGTTTCTTCTATAGATATATTAACTCGAAGTAATATTAATGTTATATTAGTGAGTACAAACAATAAATATAAAATATCATGTGCACATGGTACTAATATTATAAGTAATACTTTTTTAAAAGAATTAAAAGATGATTCAAATGTAAAAGCAATTTTACTTCCTGGTGGTTTAAAAGCATCAAAACATTTTAGTAAAAATCTTCTTTTATTAAAATATTTAAAAAAATTTAAAAAAACTAAAAGAATAATTGGAGCAATATGTGCATCTCCTGCAATAGTTATTGCTTCTAATAATATTTTTCCTACAGCAAAAATGACTGGATATTTAAATTTTAAATCTCTAATACCGAAATATCAATGGTCAAAATATCCAATTTTTTGGGATGATAAAAATAAATTATTAACAGCTCAGAGTGTTAAATATGCGATTGAATTTAATTTAAAACTAGTAAAAATTATTTTAGGAGAAAAAATTTCTTTAAAAATTGGAAGAGAATTATAATTATTTTTATAAATTAAATTTAAAAATATTAATTTAAAATATATCATATAAAAAATATTTTAAATTCTTAATTTATTTGCTATTTTATCTAATACACCGTTAATAAATTTATAACTATTATCAACTCCACCAAAACTTTTTGCTAAATAAATACTTTCATTTATAACAACTTTATATGGTACATCTAAACGATTTATTAATTCATATAATGATATACGTAAAATTGCTTTTTCAATTTGTCCTAATTCAAATAATTTACGAGATAAAAATGGTTTCATTACATTATCTAGATAAATACTATTAACTATTACACCATTTATTAAATCATTAAAATAATCAATATCAATATTTTTAATATCTTGTATAGACTCATTTAAAAAATAATATTGTATATCATGAAAATTATTTTTTGATAATTGCCAAGAATATATGGCCTGTAAAGCATATTTTCTTGCTTGATATCTATCTGTAAATTTCACTTAATTTCCTTTATATTTTTATTTAATAATTTTATTGATTTAAATATATTAATCATTTCTAATAAAGTTAAAGCAGCTTCAGTACCTCTATTTCCTATTTTTATTCCAGATCTTTCTATTGCTTGTTCAATATTATTTGTTGTTAAAATACCAAAAGAAACTGGAATATTATTTTTAACTGATAAATTAGATATTTGGAAACAAACTTCTTTTGATAAATATTTAAAATGAGGTGTTTTACCTTTAATAATAGTTCCAATAGCTATTATACCATTATAAAATTTTTTTTGTATTAATAATTGAATTACTGATGCTATTTCATAACTTCCAGGTACCCAACATATAGTTATATTTTTTTTTTGTACCATTCCTATTCTTTGTAGGGTATCTATAGTAGCACATAATAAATTTTTATTTATAAATTTATTAAATCTTGATACAACAATAGCTATTGTTGCATTAGATGCCATAATATTTTCATCTATTATTTTCATAATTATAGTATCCTTTATATTTTTTTATATTTAAAAATTATTTTACAGGCCTTAATATTAATTTTAAGTCTGGTCCTATTCTTTTTATTTTTGTAAAATAAAAATTTGGTACATCAATAATATTTACATATTTTTTAATATTACATAAATTTAATGCAATATTTCCAAATAATTTTGGTGTTAAATATAAAATTAACTCATCTATTAAATTAGAATTAATTAAAAATCCTGATAAAATACTACCAGCTTCAATTAAAATATTATTAATACCCTTTTCTCCTAATATTTTAAATAAATTTTTTAAATTAAAATAACCATTTATTTCAGGAATAATAATTTGTTTTACGTAATTAGGCCACTTTTCTAAAGTATATTTAGATTTTATTAAAAATATTTTTCCCGGATTAATTATAATATTATTATTAGGTTTTATTTTATTTAATCTATCTAAAATAATACGAATAGGTTGTCTTAAAAATTTTTTAGGATAAATTTTTTTAATATGATAATTTAATTTACTCCATTTAACTAATAAAGTAGAATTATCTTGTAAAACAGTTTTACTTGTACTTAAAATAGCTGAATTTTTTGCTCTTAATTCCTGTACATCTTTTCTAGCAATTTTTGATGATATCCATTTACTATTACCATTAAATAATGCAATTTTACCATCTAAAGAAGATGCTAGTTTTAATTGTATCCAAGGAATACCCTTATTCATTCTATTAAAAAAACCTGTATTAATAGATTTAGCTTCTTGAGATAAAATATTTTTTGTAATTAGAATTCCTTTTAATTGTAATAATTTTAAACTTTTACCATTAATTTTAGGATTAGGATCTTTAGTTGCTACTACTATACGTTTTATTTGAGCATTAATCAATGCATGACAACAAGAAGGTGTTAAATTTGAATAATTACAAGGTTCTAATGTTAGATAAACTGTTGATCCTTTAGCATTTTCTCCAGCCATTCTTAATGCATTAATTTCTGCATGAGATTCTCCTGTTCTAAAATGATATCCTTGACCTATAATTTTTTTATTTTTTACAATAATACAACCTACATTAGGATTAGGAGTAGTAGTAAAAATTCCTAATTTAGCTAATTTAATTGCACGTAACATATAAAATTTATCTATTAAATACATAATAAACCTTAAAATATAAATTAAAATAATAATTTTTTAATAAAATATTTTAATAATTATAAATTTTAATTTTAATTTTGATAATTTCATATTATAAATATTATTAGCATAAAATTAAATAAAAATTTACAAAAATTAATTAATTATTAATATTACTATATATAAAAATAATTTTTTAAAATTGTGAAATATTACAAATAAATTATTTAATAAAATTTTAAGAGACGATATTTATATGAAAAAAAAAATTATTCTTTTTGATACTACATTACGTGATGGAGAACAATCATTAAAATTTAATTTAAATACTAAAGAAAAAATAAAAATTGCAATAGCATTAGAAAATATGGGTATTGATATTATTGAAGTAGGTTTTCCTATTTCTTCTCCAAAAGATTATAAAACTTCTAAAAAAATATCACAAATTATAAAAAATAGTAAATTATGTGGTTTAGCACGATGTAAAGAAAAAGATATAGATATGGTATATAAATCCTTAAAAAAAGCTAAAAATTTTAGAATTCATATTTTTTTAGCAACTTCTCCCATACATATTATTACAAAATTAAAAACAAATTTAAATGAAGTTATAGAAAAAATAGTATTTATGATAAAATATGCTCGTAAATATACTGATGATATTGAATTTTCTTGCGAAGATGCAAGTAGAACTCCTATTAATAATTTATGTCTAATTGTTAAAAAAGCAATTAAAGCTGGAGCTACAACTATTAATATTCCAGATACAGTAGGTTATACTTTTCCTCAAGAATATTACAATATTATTTCTACTTTAAAAAATAAAGTAGATAATATCGATAAATGTGTTCTTTCAGTACATACTCATAATGATTTGGGAATGGCCGTAGGAAATGCAATTACAGCTATAAATGCAGGTGCTAAACAAATAGAAGGAACAATTAATGGAATAGGAGAAAGAGCTGGAAATTGTGCTTTAGAAGAAGTTATCATGGCATTATATACAAGAAAAAAAAATATGAACTATTATAATAATATTAATTATAATAAAATATATATTACAAGTAAAATAGTAAGTGAAATTTGTGATATTCCTTTATCTATAAATAAAGCTATTGTAGGAAAAAATGCTTTTTCTCATTCTTCTGGAATTCATCAAGATGGTATGATAAAAAATAAAAAAACATATGAAATTTTAGATCCAAAAATTATTGGTTTAAAAAAAACTGAATTTAATTTAACAGCAAAATCAGGTAGAGCAGCTGTAAAATATCATATGGAATTAATGGGATATAAAAAACATGAATATGATATTAATAAATTATATAATAATTTTATTAAATTAGCTGATAAAAAAGGACAAATATTTAATTATGATTTAGAATCATTGGCTTTTAATAATAAAGTGGATAATTATGTTGAATTTTATTCATTAATATATTTTAATATACAATCAAATTCTAATATATCTACTGCAACTATAAAATTAAAATGTGGTAAATTAATTGAATTAAAAGCAGCAATAGGATTAGGTCCTATAGATGCAATATATAAAGCTATAATGAAGATTATAAATTATGATATAAAATTAATTAAATATAAATTAATTACTAAAAATAATATTAAAAAATTAATAGGACAAGTTAATATTAAATTAAAATATAAAGAAAAAATTTTTAATGGAATTGGTTTATCTAAAAATATAATAAAAGCTTTTATTATTGCATTAATTAATAGTATTAATAATATTTGGAGATTTCAACAAATAAAAAAAAATATATTAAAACAGAAATAAATTTTAAAATTATTGAGGAATTACTATGTCTAATATATTTACAATAGCTGTTTTACCAGGAGATGGTATTGGTCCAGAAGTAATGAAACAAACAATAAAAATATTAGAAAAAATTGAAAAATACTTAAATACAAAAATTATAATTAATGAATATGCAGTTGGTGGAATAGCTATTAATAAATATGGTAATCCTTTACCTAAAAAAACATTACATGGTTGTGAAAATTCTAATGCTATTTTATTTGGATCTGTTGGAGGACCAGAATGGGATCATTTATCTTTAAATAAAAGACCAGAAAAAGGTGCACTATTAAAATTAAGAAAACATTTTAATTTATTTGCTAATATACGTCCTACATTTTTTTATAAAAATTTAAATTCTTTAAGTCCTATAAAAGAAAAAATTTTAAATAAAGGATTTGATATTATTTGTATTAGAGAATTAACTGGTGGAATATATTTTGGTTTACCTAATGGAAGAAAAGGAAAAGGAATTAATGAATATGCATTTGATACAGAAATTTATTCAAGACTTGAAATAGAAAGAATAGCATATATTGCTTTTAATATAGCTTTAAAAAGAAAAAAGAAAATTTGTTCTGTTGATAAAGCAAATGTTTTAAATACTTCCATATTATGGAGAGAAGTTATAGTAAATATATCTAAACAATATCCATCAGTAAAATTAGAACATATGTATATTGATAATATTGTTATGCAATTAATGAAAAAACCTTCACAATTTGATATAATATTATGTCCGAATCTTTTTGGTGATATAATTTCTGATCAATGTGCTATGATTACAGGATCAGTAGGTAATCTACCTTCAGCTAGTTTTAATCAAAATTTTTTTGGATTATATGAACCTGCAGGTGGTTCTGCACCTGATATTGCTGGAAAAAATATAGCTAATCCTATTGCACAAATTTTATCACTATCAATGTTACTTGAATATTCTTTAAAAGATAAATATTCATCTCAAAAAATTAAGAATGCTATAAAAAAAACACTAGATCTAGGTTATAGAACTAAAGATTTATTAACTAATAGTATAAATGAAAAAATTGTTACAACAGATGATATGGGAACATTAATTATGGAATCTATTATATAGGATATAAATATGGGAAAAACATTATATGAAAAAATTTATAATAGACATATTATTTTAAATATAAAAAATAATACAAATCTATTATATATTGATAGACATTTTATACATGAAGTTACTTCACCACAAGCTTTCCAAAGTTTAAAAAATAAAAATAGAAAAGTTTATAAACCAAATAAAACATTTGCTACTATGGATCATAATGTATCAACTAAAATTAGAGATATTAAAGCATCGGGAAATATAGCACAAAAACAAATGGAGATACTTATTAAAAATTGCAATGATTTTAAAATAAGATTATATGATATTTATCATCCTTTACAAGGAATAGTACATGTTATAGGTCCTGAACAAGGAATTACATTACCTGGTATGATCATTGTGTGTGGTGATTCACATACTTCTACCCATGGAGCTTTTGGTTCATTAGCTTTTGGAATAGGAACTACAGAAGTAGAACATGTTTTAGCAACACAAACTTTAAAACAAGATATTTCTAAAAACATGTTAATAAATATTAATGGAAGTATACCAAATAACATTACTGCTAAAGATATCATCTTATCAATAATAAAAAAAATAGGCATTAGTGGGGGTAATGGATATGTTATTGAATTTTCTGGAAATGTAATAAAAAAACTTAGTATGGAATCAAGAATGACAATTTGTAATATGTCTATTGAAATGGGAGCTAAATCAGGATTAATTGCACCTGATAACACTACTTTTTCATATTTAAAAAATAAAAATTTTTCACCTAAAAATAAATTATGGATACAAGCAGTAAAATATTGGAAAACTTTATATAGTGATGTAAATGCTAAATTTGATAAAATAATAAATATTAATATTTCAAATTTATCTCCTCAAATTACTTGGGGTACTAATCCTGAACAATCAATTAGTATAAATGAATATATACCTTTAATAAATTCTTATAAAGATAAAAATAAGAAAAAATTAGCAATTAAGGCTTTAAATTATATGAATTTACATGAAGGTAAAAAATTAATTAATTTAAAAATTAATAAAGTTTTTATTGGTTCTTGTACAAATTCTAGAATTGAAGATTTAAGATTAGCTGCTAAAATAGTTTTTGGTAAAAAAGTTTTTTCTAATGTTACAGCTATAGTAGTTCCTGGTTCTAATTTAGTCAAAAAACAAGCTGAACAAGAGGGATTAGATAAAATTTTTAAAAATTCTGGTTTTGAATGGAGATATCCTGGTTGTTCAATGTGTTTAGCAATGAATAATGATAAATTAAAACCTGGTGAAAGATGTGCTTCCACAAGTAATCGAAATTTTGAAGGACGTCAAGGAAAAAATAGTAGAACACATTTAGTTAGCCCTATTATGGCTGCAATAGCAGCTATATATGGTTGTTTTGTAGATATAAATAAAATTATATAAAAAAATAAAAAATTATGAAAAAAAAATTTCAATATAATGGTATTATTGCACCATTAAATATTTCAAATATTGATACAGATGTTATTATACCTAAACAATTTTTACAAAAAAATGATAAAAAAGGATTTGGAAAATATCTTTTTAATGATTGGAGATATTTAGATAATAATAATAAAATACCTAACCCAAGTTTTATTTTAAATAAAAAAAAATTCCAAAATTCAAAAATTTTACTAACTAAAGAAAATTTTGGTTGTGGATCTTCAAGAGAACATGCTCCATGGTCTTTATTAGATTTTGGTTTCCATACTATTATTGCATCTAGTTATGCAGATATATTTTATAGTAATGCAATTAATAATAAATTATTGTTAATAACTTTAGAAAAAGTAATAATTAATAAATTATTTTGTATTGTAAATAAATATCCTGGAATTAGTTGTAATATTAATTTAATTTCTAAAAAAATTAAAATAAATAATAAATTTTTTAACTTTAATCTTAATAAAGAAATAATCAATTTTATTGTAAATGATTTAGATCAAATAGATTTAACCATGAAACATTCTAAAAAAATTCATATGTTTGAAAAAACATATTTTAATTTTTTTTAAAAATATAAGAAATTTATAAAATGCGTATAATTTTATTAGGACCTCCTGGAGTAGGTAAAGGAACTTATGCTAGATTTATATCTGAAAAATATAATTTACCTAATATTTCTATAGGAAATATATTAAGAAATTTTATTTTAAATAATAAAAATTCTAATTTAACTTCTGAAATAAAAAAATTCATTAATCAAGGTAAAATGGTTACTGATTCAATTATAATTAAAATAATTAAAAAAAGATTACAAAATATAGATTGTAAAAAAGGATTTTTATTAGATGGCTTTCCTAGAAATATCTTACAAGCAAATATTTTAACAAAAGAAAATATAAAAATTAATATTATTATTGAATTTTATATACCAAAAAAACAAATTATAAAAAGAATTTTAGGTAGAAAAATACATGAACCTTCAGGAAGAATATATCATAAGATATTAAATCCTCCAAAAATTAAAAATAGGGATGATATAACAGGAGAAAAATTAATAACTAGAATAGACGATAATATTATTACAATTAATAATCGTTTAAAAGAATATTTAATACATACCAAACCATTAATTTATTTTTATAAAAAAAAATTATTAAAAAAAAATTTTTTTTATAAAAAAATAAATAATATGTCATCTATTTTAAGTGTACAAAAAAAAATAAATAATTTTTTAAATCTTATTAAAGAAAATAAATAAAAAATTTTTATTTTAAAAAAAATTTAATTTTAATTAAGTAAATTAATAATTAAATATTTATAAACATAATAATTTGTTTATTTATTTTAAATTTGTTATTATAAATAAATAATAAATATGAAAATGGGTTATGATCTAATGTTCACCGGAAGTATTGTAGCACTTATAACTCCAATGGATATTAAAGGTAATATTTGTAAAATAAGTTTAAAAAAACTTATTCAATATCATATTAATAGTGGTACAAAAGCAATTGTTGTCGTAGGAACGACAGGTGAATCAGCTACTTTAACATATAATGAACATATTAAGGTAATAATGTATGCATTAGATTATTCAGAAAATAAAATACCTATTATTGCTGGTACTGGATTTAATGCTACATCTAAAAGTATAGCGATGATATCTATTCTTGAAAATTCTGGTATTGTAGGATGTTTAAATGTTACACCGTATTATAATCGTCCAACACAAGAAGGTTTATATCAGCATTTTAAAAAAATTGCAAATAATACTAAATTACCGCAATTATTATATAATGTTCCAATCAGAACTGGATGTGATTTGTTACCAGAAACAATTTATAAATTATCCAAAATTAAAAATATAGTAGGTATAAAAGAAGCTACAGGAGATTTGTCAAGAATAAATAAGATTAAAAATCTTATTAAAAAAAAGTTTTTTTTAATTAGTGGAGATGATAAAACTTCTTTTGAATTTATGCAATTAGGTGGAGATGGAGTTATATCAGTTACTGCAAATATTGCAGCTAAAATAATGAAAAAATTTTGTGACTATATAAAAGAAAAAAAATTTGATAAAGCAAAAAAAATTAATCAAGATTTAATTAAATTACATAATCAATTATTTATTGAATCTAATCCTATACCCGTAAAATGGGTTGCAAAAAAAATAGGATTAATAAATAATGATACAATAAGATTACCAATGACTCCACTTACTAAGTATAGTAAAAAAATTATTAAAATAACATTAAAAGAATTAAATTTAATATAAATTTTCTAGATTAGTTATTATTAGTAAATATTTTTTTATATTATATAATATTGTAATTCTATTACTTTTAATTATTTTATTTTTATGATTAATTATTACTTTTTTAAAAAAATTATCTATAGGATAATAAAGTTCTGACAAAATTAATAATATATTATAATATTGATAATTTTTAATTTGAAATTTTAAAATTTTAGATAATTTTTTGATATAATTAACTAAGATAATTTCTTCTTTTATTTTTAGTAAAGAATAATTGATTTGATAATTATAATTAACATATTTTTTGTTTTTTAATAAAATTTTATTGATTCTTTTATTAATAAAAATTAATAAAATACTTTGTTTTTTTTCTACTTTAAAAAATTTATCTAAAGCTTTTATTTTATAATCTGAAATAATTAATTCATTAATTTTATAATTTAAGACAGAATAAATAATTTTTTTATTATAACCTAATGATAAATACCAGCTTTTACATCTATTTTTTATAAAATTTATTATTTTTTCTAATACTTGTTTTTTATTAGTAAAATTTTTTTTATATAAAAATAAACTTAAATAAATTAATTTATTTAAATTAATTTGTAATTTATTTTCTATAATAATACGTATAACATTTAATGTTATTATTTTTAAAGCAAAAGGATCCTTATTACCTGTTGGTAATAATGAAATATTAGCAATTCCTACTAAAGTATCTATTTTATCTGAGATAAATAAAATACAAGAAATAATATTTTTAGTTATTAAATAATTTTTTTGATATTTATATAATTCTTTAATAGCTTTTATTACATTTTTATTTTCTTGATTATATTTTGCATAATACATTCCTATAATACCTTGTAATTCAGGAAATTCATAAACCATTTGTGTTGCTAAATCACATTTTAATAATTTACTAGCTCTAACACAATATTTTATATTAACATTAAATATTTTTGCTAAATATTTAGATATTTGTTCTATACGAAGAGTTTTTTCAAATAAATTACCTAAATTTTTTTGAAAAATAATATTTTTTAATTTATTTAAATATACTTCTAATTTTATTTTTAAATCATTTTCAAAAAAAAATTTAACATCTTTAAATTTTGATTTAAGAATTTGTTCATGACTATTTATAATCATTTTATAATTATTTGTTTCAATATTTATTAATATAATAAAATTAGATAATAAATGATTATTTTTATCATATAAAGGAATATATTTTTGACATTTTTCCATAACATATACTAATATTTCGGATGGTAAAAATAAAAATTTTTTATTAAATTTTCCTAGTAATAAAATTGGCCATTCTACCATAGAAGTTAATTCTTCTAAAAAAATATTAGTTATCTTTGTATAACTATTTAAATTGGTTGTGATTTTTTTAATTTCATTAATAATGATATTTTTACGCTTAATAAAATCAACTATTACTTTACCTTGTTCAAATAATAATTTTTCATAATCTAATGCATGTTTTAAAATTATTTTTTTTTTACACATAAATCTATGTCCTAAAATTATATTATTAGATTTAATATTTAATATATTTTTTCTAATATTTTTTTTATTTAAAACAAATACTAAATTTCTAATAGGTCTAATAAATTTAAAAATATCTTTATCCCAATACATAAAATTAGGAATAGAAGAAATATTTTTTAAAGAATTTATAACCATTTTTATTAATAAATTTTTAATGTGTAATCCTTTTATTATTTTTTTATAAAAAACATAATTTTTTTTATAAAAAATATTTTTTACATCATGTATTTTTTGTTTTTTTATCCAAAATTGCACTTTATCAATTAAAAAAATATTTTTTTCATTAGAAATATAAGGACCTTTAATAATTTTAATAAAATTTTCTTGTATAACATTTAAATAAAATATTTGTATAGCAATTCTTCTTGAAGTTGCAAAACATTTTAGAATTTTATATTTAAAATTGTTTTTTTTTAATTCATTTTCAAAATTTTTTTCAATTACTTTAGATATTTTTAATAAATAAATAGAAGGTATATCTTCTATTCCTATTTCTAATAATAATGTATTTTTATTCATAATAATTATATTACCTAATTAATAATTTCTTATTTTATATAATTATAATATTTTGTTACAATTAATTTTGTCATATTATGTAATTTTAAAATATATCTTTGTCTTTCCGTATGTGATAAAAAATGTCTTGATTCTAATAAATTAAAACAATGAGATGCTTTTAAAAGTTTATCATATGCTGGTAATATTAATGGTAATTTTAATTTTAATAAATAATTTATCTCTTTTTCGTAATGATTAAAAGAATAAATAAGAAAATTTATATCTGCATATTCAAAATTATAAATAGATTGTTCTATTTCATTTTGTTTAAAAATATCACCATAAGTAGTATAAGAATTTTTATACTCGCACCAAATTAAATCAAATATATTTTTTACATTTTGTAAATGCATACTTAATCTTTCTAAACCATAAGTAATTTCTCCAGTTATAGGATTACATATTAAACCACCCATTTTTTGAAAATATGTAAATTGAGTTATTTCCATTCCATTTAACCATATTTCCCATCCAATACCATAAGCACCTAAAGTAGGATTTTCCCAATTATCATCTATAAAACGAATATCATTATTTTGTAAATCTAATTTTAATTTTTCTAAAGATTTTAAATATAATTTTTGAATATTACTAGGAGGAGGTTTTATTATTACTTGAAATTGATAATATTGTTGTAATCTATTAGAACTTTTACCATATCTTCCGTCCGCTGGTCGTCTTGATAATTGTATGTAAGCAATTTTTATAGGTTTTTTACCTATTGTATATAAACATGTCATAGGATGTGATGTTGCTGCACCGACTTCTGTATCAATAGGTTGAATTATATTACAACCTTGTTTTGACCAAAAATTTTGTAAAATAAATATCATTCCTTGAAATGTTTTTTCATTTAATTTTTTCATTTAATTTTTCATTTTTTTAAAATTAATTTAAAATTTAAATAATAATTTAATTATTATATATAATTTTTTATAAAAAAATATAAATTAAAATTTAACATATTTTTTATAGAATAAAAATTAATGTTAAAGTAATCTATTATTCTTAAAGTTTAAAAAAATGTTTATTTATAATAAATTATAAAATTTTAATAGGAATAAAATATAAATATGAGTAACATTTCTCAAAAAATATCTTTTAAAAAAAGTGAAAATGAATATAATAAATTAATAACAAAAGCAACAAATTTAGCAATATTATTATCTTTAACATTATTAATTTTAAAATTAATAGCTTGGTGGCAAACAAAATCGATAAGTATGTTAGCTGCTTGCATGGATTCTTTAGTAGATATTATGTCTTCAACAATTAATTTATTAATTATATATTATTCTTTACAACCAGCAGATTTAGAACATACATTTGGTCATGGAAAAGCAGAATCATTATCTGCATTGGCACAAAGTATATTTATTTGTATAACAGCTGTTTTTTTATTTTTAAATAGTTTAAAATATATATCTCATCCTGCAGAATTATATTATCCAATTATAGGTATATTAGTTATAATTATTTCATTTTTTTTAACTTTAATTTTAGTTATTTTTCAAAAAAAAGTAATTAAAAAAACAAACAGTCAAGCAACACATGCTGACATGATTCATTATGAATCAGATATTTTAATTAATAGTGCTATTTTATTTGCTTTAATTTTAAATTTTTTTAATATTAAACAAGCTGATTCAATAATAGCATTAATTATAAGTTTATTTATTTTTTTTAATTCTTTTAAAGTAGGATATAAAGCAATACAATCTTTATTAGATAGATCATTACCAGATAATGAAAAAAAAATAATTATAGATATAATAACTTCTTGGCCCAAGGTTATGGGTGCACATCAATTAAAAACAAGACAATCTGGTCCTACTCGTTTTATACAACTTCATTTAGTTTTAGAAGATAATTTACCTTTATTAGAATCGCATTCAATTTCAAAAAAAATAGAGAATGCTTTAAATAAAAAATTTCCTTATTCAGATATAATTATTCATCAAGATCCATATTCTATTGTATCTAAAAAATATAAAGGATTTTTTAAAAAATAATTAAAATTCATATAATAATTATATATTATTGAGGTAATATAATATGATTCAGAAAATTGGTGTTCTTACTAGCGGAGGAGATTCTCCAGGAATGAATGCTGCTATAAGAGGTGTTGTTAGAACAGCAATAGGAAATAATATCGAAGTTTTTGGTATATGTAATGGTTACTTAGGTTTATATAACAATAATATCATAAAATTAAATAGACATAGTGTTTCTGATATTATAAATAGAGGAGGAACTTTTTTAGGTTCAGCTCGTTTTCCTAAATTTAAAGATAAAAAAATACGTTCTATTGCTATAAATAATATGAAAAAACACGGTATCAATGCATTAGTTGTAATAGGAGGTGATGGAACATATATGGGAGCTAAATTATTAACAGAAATGGGATTTCCATGTATAGGAATTCCAGGTACTATTGATAATGATGTAGTAGGAACTGATTATAGTATAGGTTATTTTACAGCTTTAGAAACTATTGTACAAGCTATTGATAGATTAAGAGATACATCTACTTCACATCAAAGAATATCTATTGTAGAAATTATGGGAAGAAAATGTGGTGATTTAACTTTATCAGCAGCAATTGCTGGAGGTTGTGAATTTATTGTTTTACCAGAGATTAATTATAATAAAAATGATTTAGTAAAAGAAATAAAATTAGGTATAGCTAGAGGGAAAAAACATGCAATAGTATTGATTACAGAATTTATTTGTGATATTAATAAACTAGCTAAATATATTGAAACTAAAATTAAACGTGAAACTAGAACTACAGTTTTAGGACATATACAAAGAGGTGGTTCTCCAGTTGCATTTGATCGTATTTTAGCATCTCGTATGGGTAATTATTCTGTTGAATTATTATTTAAAGGTTATGGAGGTAGATGTGTAGGAGTACAAAATGATAAAATGGTTCACCATGATATTATTGATGCTATTTTAAATATGAAAAAAGTTTTTAAGAAAGATTTATTAGATACAGCTAAAAAATTATTTTAATATAAAATTAATAAATTATAAATAGAGATATATATGAATAATATTCACTTTTTTAATAGAATAAATACAGGAAAAAAATTTAGTAGAAAATTACGAATTAATAATAAGTTTCCAGCTATTATTTATGGTAAAAAAATGAAAGAAATACCAATTATTATTAATAATAGCGAAATAATAAATATTAATTTTAAAAATTTTTTTTCAAAAAAATTTAAATTAATAAATGAAAAGAATGAAATTTTTAAAGTAAAAATTATAGATATTCAATATCACCCTTATAAAACTACTAAAATTTATCACATAGATTTTTTATTTATTTAATAAAAAATTACAATTTTACATTATTAAATTCTTCCTTATTGAATAAAAAACTATATTTCTAATATATCTTGCATATTATATATACCTTTTTGTTTATTACTGATCCAAATAGCTGCTTGTATAGCTCCTTTAGCAAAGGATATTCTATTTGATGCTTTATGTGTTAGTTCTATTTGTTCTCCTATAAAAGAAAATAAAATATTATGTTCACCATATAAATCAGCTGCTCTAATAGAATGAAAATTAATTTTTTTTGTAACATTATTTTTTTTTAAAACATGTAATATAATATCTTTTATAGATAATGCAGTACCAGATGGTAAATCTACTTTATTTTTATGATGTTTTTCAATTATATCTATATCTAGATCTTTTTGTTTATTTTTACAAAAAATTTCAGTTATATTTTCTATTATTTTAAATAAAATATTAATTCCCTGACTAAAATTAGAAGATAAAACAACCGCTATTTTTTTTGATATTTCTTTTATTATTATTTTTTGTTCATTATTAAAACCAGTTGTTCCAATAACAATTTTTTTATTATATTTTTTACATATATTAATATTTTTTATTGTAGAATATGGATTTGTAAAATCTATTAAAACATCAAATTTATTAATAATATTCATTATATTATAATCTATTTTTATAAAATTTGATTTATATAAAATTTTATTTAATAAATTTAATTTTGTTTTTTTTTCTAAAAGACAACTTAATAAAATATTATTTTGTTCTTCATTATTTAAAATTTTTAATATACTTTGTCCCATACGTCCATTAATACCAGCTATTGCTAAACGAATCTGATTATTTTTCATAATAAAAAACCTATTATATTATTTTTATTGCGATATGTAATAATTAATCATTAAAATAAATATACCAATAAATATTAAAATATCTGCAATATTAAAAATTGGCAAATGGTAACTATAAATATGTAAATCTATAAAATCTATTACAAAACCATAATTAATCCTATTGATTATATTACCTAATAATCCACTAATTATAAAATTATAAGATAATGAATTATCTTTATATTTTATATAAAAAAAAGTTATAATTAAAACAATAATATTTATTATTAAAAAAATATTGTTAAAATAATTATTTTTTAAAAGACCTAAAATTATTCCATAATTTTGTAAATAAATAAAATTTAAATAAGATTTAACATAATAACAATTATGTAATTTTATATTATTAATAATATAATTTTTACTAAAAATATCTATTATAACTAATATAATTATATTAAATATATTTAATAAATTAATTTTTTTAAGAAAATTATCAAATAAATAAACGTTTTTCACCATTTCCTAATGTATTTAATTTACAACGATCACAAATATCATCAAAAATATTTTTAGTATAATACCAACACCGTTTACATTTTGAATATTTAGATTTTATAATTTTAAATTTTTTTATTAATTTTATACTACATTTTTCTATACATTTAAAATACCTAATTTTAGACACTAGTAATAAAAAACGTAATTCTTTCCCTAATAAAATTAATTTTTTATAAATATCATGATTTACATATACAATAATATCAGCTTCTAAAGAACTTTTTATAATTTTTTTATTTCTAGCATATTCAATAATTTTATTTATTTCATTTTTAAAAACAAAAATATCATTCCAATAATCATGATTCATTAAAGATTTTGATGATAAATAAAATAATTTAGAATACCATTCTTCTGTAAAAATATATTTTTTTCTTAATCCAGGTATATAATTCCAAATTTCATGTGCTGTAAAAGAAAGTATTGGAGATATCCATCTAACTAATGATTCAATAACCATATATAGACTTGTTTGACAACTTAATCTTTCTATACTCTTTTTTTTAAATGTATATTGTCTATCTTTAATAAGATCTAAATATATAGAACCTAAATCTATAGAACAAAATTGCATAATTTCTTGAACAACATTTTGTATGTTATAATTTTTATAAAAATAAATAATTTTTTCTTGAACCATTTTAGTTTTATGAATAATCCATTTATCTAAAATTAACATTTGTTTCTCTTTTATTATATCTTTTTCAGGTATAAAATCATATAAATTAGATAATAAAAATCTTGCTGTATTACGAATACGTCTATAGATTTCTGTAATTCTTTGTAAGATATTTTTAGAAATACTTACTTCATTATAATAATCTGTAGATGCTACCCATAATCTTAGAATATCACTACCTAAAATATTAACTATATTTTGTGGTTTAATAATATTTCCTAAAGATTTAGACATTTTTTTACCTTTATCATCTACGGTAAATCCATGACTAATAACTCCTTTATAAGGAGAAATTTTATCTATAGCTGCAGAAATAATTAAAGAAGAAATAAACCATCCTCTATATTGATCTGTTCCTTCTAAATATATATCAACTTGTTTTTTATATAATTCATTTATTTTTTTTATAATAACATTATAACTAGATCCAGAATCAAACCAAACATCTAAAATATCAGTCACTTTTTCATAAAAAATAGAATCTTTACCTAAAAATTTTTTAATATCTAAATCCCACCATTCTTGTATTCCTTTTTTTTCTACCATACATGCTATTTTTTCTATAAATTTTATAGAATTAATATGTATTTTTTGTGTTTTTTTATTAATAAATAAAGGAATTGGAATACCCCAAGTTCTTTGTCTAGATATACACCAATCAGGTCTTTTTTCTAACATATTAAACATTCTATTAAATCCCCAATCAGGAATCCATTTTACTTTTTTTATTAATTTTTTTGTTAATTCTCTAATATTATTTTGATCCATACTAATAAACCATTGTGGTGTAGAAATATAAATTATTGGTATTTTATGACGCCAGCAGTATGGATATTGATGTGTATAATTTTCTGATAAAAATAATGCATTTTTTTTTTCTAAAATTATTTTAATTATTTTTTCTGAAAAAAAGATATTTTTTCCATCTAATTTAGGATGTATATTTTTTATAAAAAATCCTTTTTTATCAATAATATTTTTATCTAAACATTTTATATTTTGTTTATTACATATATTATAATCTTCTAATCCATGATTAGGAGCCATATGTACAATACCTGTTCCAGATTTTTCTGAAACATTATTACTATTAATTATATACGAAATATTATTATTAATAGGATTTTTAGCTTTAATATTATTTTTAATAAAATTTTTACCTTTTATTTCTCCTATAATTTTCCAATTTTTAATTTTAGCTTTTAACATAATGATGTTAACTAGATTTTTTGCTATTATAATAATATTTTCATCAATTTTAATAAATTGATAATAAATTTTAGGATTTAAAGCAAGAGCTTTATTAGCTGGTATAGTCCAAGGTGTAGTTGTCCATATTAAAAATGAAATATTAAAATTTTTTATTTCTTTATTTAAAATTTTATCCAAAAATTCTGTATTAATAATTTTAAATTTAATATAAAAAGTTAGTGATGTTTTACTAATATAATCAACTTCAGCTTCAGCTAAGGAAGAAAGACATTTTGTACACCAATATACAGGTTTTTCTCCTTTATATATATGTTCATTTTTTATCATTTGTCCTAAAGTACGAATAATATTTGCTTCAGTTTTAAAATCCATAGTTAAATATGGATTTTCCCAATCAGCAATTATTCCTAATCTAATAAAATCTTTTTTTTGTTGAATAATTTGTTTTAAAGCATAATTCCTACATTCAATTCGAAATTGTTTTTTAGAAATTTTTTTATTTTTTAATATTTCTTCTACTTTTTGTTCTATAGGTAATCCATGACAATCCCATCCAGGTATAAATATAGTATAATATCCATCCATGTTTTTAGATTTAATAATAATATCTTTTAAAATTTTATTAAAAGCATGTCCAATATGAATATTTCCATTAGCATATGGAGGACCATCATGCAAAATAAATTTTTTTTTATTTTTTTTACTATTTAATATTAATTTATATAAATTATCTTTTTCCCATTGTTTTAATATAATTAACTCATTTATTACCAAATTAGCTTTCATTGGAAATTTTGTTTTTGGTAAATTTAAATCAAATTGATTTTTCATTCTAATCATCTTTAAATATTTTATATTTTAAAAATTATGTATAAATATTATTATTTATTTTAATGAATAAATAATATAAATTTTATTTAATAAAAAAATTAATAAATACAAAATTAATTTTATTTATATAAAGATATTATATATAATACTATATTATGTAAATATATAATTTTTATAAAATATTAATAAATAAATTAGAAATTTAAAGGTTTTTTATATGGCAAATACAAAATCATCTAAAAAAAGAATTTTAAAATCTGAAAAAAAAAGAAAATATAATATGAATTATCGTTCTATGTTACGTACTTTTATTAAAAAAGTTAATAATGCTATATCTAATAAAAATATAAAATTATCTCAAAAAATATTTAAAATAACACAATCTATTTTAGATAGACAAGTACAAAAAGGATTAATCCACAAAAATAAAGCATCTCGTTATAAATCTAAATTATATAATAAAATTATGAATATTACTTAATTGTTATTAATTTTTATATATTAAAATAATGAAAAGTAAATTAATTAATAAATCGATAATTGTAACTAAAAGAGCTTTAAAAAAAATAAAAAAATTATATTGTAATAATAAAAATGTTAATTTTAGAATATTTATTATAGGTGGAGGATGTAGTGGATTTAAATATGATTTTATGTTAGATAAAAAAATAAAAAAAAATGATATTATTACAAATACATTAGGAGTAAATATTGTAATAGATAAAATAAGTATTCAATATTTATATGGAAGTGTAATTGATTATATTGAAAATATTGAAGAATCTAAATTTATTATTAAGAATTTACGTATGAAAAATACATGTAGTTGTGGTTCTTCATTTGATATTTAATATAAAAATATAGATATTTATAAAAAAGGATAAAAATTTATGTCTAATACAAAATTAGTATTATTGCGTCATGGACAAAGTGAATGGAATAAAAAAAATTTATTTACTGGTTGGCGTGATGTTAAATTATCAAAAGAGGGAAAAATTGAAGCAATACAAGCAGGAAAAATGTTAAATAACTTTAATTTTAAATTTGATTATGCTTATACTTCTGTATTAAAAAGAGCAATATATACTTTATGGTTTGTTTTAAAAGAATTAAACCAATTATGGATTCCTGTAAAAAAAACATGGAGATTAAATGAAAGACATTATGGATCTTTACAAGGAATGAATAAAAAACAAATTTTAAAAAAATTTGGAAAAGAACAAGTTCAAAAATGGCGTCGTAGTTTTACTACTAAACCACCATTATTATCAATAGATGATCCTAAATGGGAAAGATTTGATTCTAAATATGTAAAATTAGATGATTATCAATTACCTTTATCAGAAAGTTTATCTACAACTTTAAAAAGAGTAATTTATATATGGGAAAATGACATATCACCTAAAATTATAAATGGAGAACGTATTCTTATTGTTGCACATGGAAACTCATTAAGAGCTTTAATTAAATATATAGAAAATATTAATGATCAAGATATTGTAAATTTAAATATACCTACTGGTAGTCCTATTATTTTCGAATTTAATAATAAATTAAAATTTCAAAAAAAATATTATTTAAATGATATATAAATTATGTTTTATTTTTTAATTTAGTTTGTATAACTGTTGCTGCTATTGTGTAGATTATGTCTTCTACTGAAGAACCTCTTGATAAATCATTAATTGGCTGGTTAATACCTTGTAATATAGGTCCTATAGAAACAATATCAGATGTTTTTTGTACAGCTTTATAAGTAGTATTTCCAGTATTAAGATCTGGGAAAATAATAATATTAGCATTACCAGCAACTAAAGAATATGGTGCTTTATGTTTGCCAATTTTTTCTATTACAGCAGCATCATATTGTAATGGACCATCTATCATTAATGTAGGAAATTTATTTTTTACTAGCTTAGTTGCTCTACGTACTTTTTCTACTTCTATACCTTTACTAGAATTACCTGTAGCATATGAAATCATTGCTATTTTAGGAGAATTTATATTAAATATTTTACTAGTTTCCCAAGATTGTATTGCAATTTCTGCTAATTGTTTATAATTAGGATTAGGATTAATAGCACAATCACCATATATTAATATATTTTTAGATAATAACATTATAAATATTGATGAAATTATAGAAAATCTTGGTAAATTTTTAATAATTTGTAATGCAGGTTTAATAGTATTAGCAGTTGTAGTATTAGCTCCAGAAACTATACCATCAACTTCTTTTTGTTTTAACATCATAGCAGATAAAACCATATTATCTTTTAATAATTGTATTGCTTTCACCTCATTTAGTAATTTATGTTTTCTTATATACATTAGTTTTTCTATATAATTATCCCTAATAAGATCAGGATCAATAATATCAATATTAGTTAAATTTAGATTATATATTTTAGCTATTTTATAAATTTTATTTTTTTTACCTAAAAGAACACAATTAGCAATATTTTTTTGAGAACATATTGAAGCAGCTTGAAGAATACGTATTTCATCACCTTCTGGTAATAAAATAGTTTTTTTTAATTTACTTGCTTGCTCTATTAAATTATATTTAAAAATATATGGAGAAATATAAAATTTATAATTTTTATATTTTTTTAAAAAAAAATTTTCTGGAATATATGGTGAGATATATTTAATAATATTAAATATTAGTTTATGATCATATACAGGAAAAGAATATTTGTAAATATTTTGTAATTTTGAATATACATCATAGATATTATTTTTTATATATAAAATAGTTATTTTTTTAATTTTAGCAAATTTTATAATTTTTAAAAAAAAATAATTAGTATTATTAGCTGATATAGTATCAGTAAATAATATACTATTACAAACAATATTTTTAGATATTATACTATATATTTTTTTTATACTTTCTATATCATTTATAGAAATGATAACTAAAGATTTAGTAAAAAAATTTTTTTTTATAAAAAAAAATTTATTAAAAAATAAGATATATTTAATTCTATTATATACAATATTAATTGTATTACATTTTAAATAATTACAAATATATTTTAAATTAATTCCAAATATAAAATTTTTTAACCATGGAATACATACTGTATTGTCATTTAATGATATTAATGTATTATGAATAATTTTTTTATTTTTTAATTTATTTTCCTTAAATATATTTAAATTATAAAAAAAAGGATTATGATTTTGTTTATCATATACTTCTTTAATAAAAAAAGAAATTTTTTTTATATTGTAATTAAATAAATTATTTTTAAATAAAATATTAATTTTAGATTTAATTTCTTCTAAAGTCTCATATTTTACAAATATAGATGTAATAAATATTATTTCTATATTAAAAATATTTGCTATATCACAATTTAATTTAAATAATAATTGTTCTATATATATAGAATGCATACCTTCTATAAAAAAAATATCTGTATTATTTATATTTTGAAAATATTTTTTAATTATATCATTGATAATACTATTATATTTAATAGTATTATTTAATAAATTTATATCATTTATTTTTAAAGAATTTATTAGTTTAATATTAGGATAATATTTTTTTAAAATAGAATTAGTATGGTTAAAATTATATTTTTCTATTTGAGAGATTGGTTTAAAAAATGTACATTTTAAGTTTTTATTTTGTATATTATTTAATAACCCTAAGTTTATACTAGTAAAAAAATGTTCATCTATATTTAGGGGTATAGACATAATTACTTTTTTTAGCATAATTATTTACCTTTTTTTATTTTATAAATTTTATTAAATTAATCTTGTTAGTTATTAATAATTTTAAATGTATCTTGTGCAATCATAAGTTCTTCCTTTGTAGGTATAACTAGTATTGGAATACTATTAATAGTATTAATTAAACCAGATTTTCCATGTATCATTTTATTATTTAATTTTTTATCAAGAAAAATATTTAAAATTTTTAATTTTTCTATTGTTTTTTCTCTTATTAAAATACTATTTTCTCCTATTCCTCCTGTAAAAATAATTGCATTAATTTTTTTTTTTATTAGAATACTATAAGAAGCTATATATTTAGATAAATAATGTATAAATATTTTAATAGCTTTTTTTATTTCTGGATTTTTTGAATAATTTTCTTCAAGATATCTAAAATCACTAGTTATATTTGTTAAACCTAACATACCTGATTTTTCAGTTAAAATTTTATAAATTTTATCTATCTTAATAGATAATTGTTTATTCATATAAAAAATAATTGCAGGATCAATATTACCACATCTTGTCCCCATTACTAAACCTTCTAAAGGAGTTAAACCCATAGAAGTATCAATACTTTTACCATTATTTATAACAGTTACAGAAGACCCATTACCTAAATGACATGAAATACAATTAAATATCTTAAAAGGTATATTTAACATTTTAGCAGCTATCATAGATACATATTTATGACTTGTACCGTGAGCCCCATAACGACGTATTTTATATTTTTTATAAAATTTTATGGGTAAAGCATATAAAAATGATGTTTCAGGTATTGTTTGATGAAAAGCTGTGTCAAATACAGCAACTTGCTTATTTTTTAATTTAGGTAAAAGTTTTATTATTTCTTTAATACCTATTAACTGAATAGGATTATGTAAAGGAGCAAAAATTGATGCTTTTTCTATCGCTTTAATAACTTTTTGATTAATTATTACGGAATGTGTAAATTTTTCTCCTCCATGAACTATACGATGACCCACTGCTATTATATTATTAAATAATAATGTATTTTTTTTTAAAACTTTTTCTACTAAATAATTCAATACTATTTTATGATTAGTTTTTTCATTAAATTTTACTTTTTTTTTAATATTTTTAGTATTCCATGTAATATAAGAATCTTTATTTTGAAAATATTCAGCTAAACCATAAAATAATACTTCTTTTTTTAAAGGGTTTATAATTGAGAATTTTAAAGAAGAACTACCACAATTAATAACAAATACTAATTTTTTTAACATATATTTTCCTAAAAAAGTATTATATAATTATTAATGTATATATTTTAATATATATAAAAAATAATATATATTATTTTTTATATAATATATATTAAATTTTATAATAAAAATAAAAATAATATATACATAATTTTTAATATAAGTTATTATAAATAATAATATGGCGCATTGGCAGAATGGTTTATGCAGAGGATTGCAAATCCTTTTATTTCGGTTCAATTCCGGGATGCGCCTTTTTTAATATTTAAGAATTTTGCCCAGATGGTGGAATTGGTAGACACAAGGGACTTAAAATCCCTCGGCATGTTATTGCTGTGCGGGTTCAATTCCCGCTCTGGGTATAAAACATATTATTAAAAATAATTATGTTTTTGTAAAATGTTATGAAAATAAATAAATACTAATGGTTTTTGTTTAATTAAAATATCATTATATAAGTTTTTATCAAAATTATTTAAAGAATATAAAAAAAATAAAATAATAAAACATCCTTTACAAAATCCAAAAAATAATCCTAATATTTTATTAAATATATTTAAATTATAATATCTTATTTTTTTATTTACATAATTATTAATTATATATCCTAATGATAAAGATAATATAAATGATATAAGGAATAAAAAAATTTTTTTATAATACAAATTATTAATTACTGTATTTTTTATATAAAATAAATGATAAAGATATTTTTTAGATAAATAAAACGATATAAACCAAATTAATATCGTTAATATTTCTTTGATAAGACCTCTAAAAAAACTAAATAATGAAGATAATATTATTATTAATATAAATAAATAATCAATCATAAACATATTTTTTTTTATATTTAAAATTGTAATTAAGTTATTTTATCTTTTTAATGACTAAAAGAATATAAAAATTTTTAATATTTAAATAATTTTATTTTTTTAAATAAAAAGTTCTATTTTAGAATAAAATTCTATATTTTTATATATATTTTTATTTTAAAATAATAAAAAATATTATTTTATTTAAAAAAATAATATTAATAATTAAATTAATTGTTTTAAAAAAACATATGAATTCCAATTAAAATAAGGAATACAAAAATGTTTTGGATATTCAACTTCTACTAAAAATAATCCATCTGGTTTAACTGTTGCAGCAGCTTTAGTTATATCTTTAGTTTTAATTAATTCTGATATCCAATTTTCTTCTTTTTTCCCGAGTCCTATTTCTAATAAATTACCTACAATATTTCTAACCATATGATATAAAAAAGCATTTGCCTTTATATCAATTAAAATATAGTTTCCATATTTTTGAATATTACAATTAATAATTTTACGAAAAGAAGATATATTTTGTTTATTACTAGATTTAAAAGAAGTAAAATCATGTTCTCCTAATAGATATTTTATTGCATTTTTCATTTTCATAATATTTAAATTATATTTATATGAAGTAACTAAACCATTTAAAATAGCTGATCTATATGAATTATTATATATAATATAAAAATACCTACGTGATAATGCACTAAATCTTGCATGAAATTCTTTTTTTACTGATATTAACCAATTTATAACTATGTCTTTTGGTAAAAGACTATTAATACCTAAAATCCAGGATTTTTTCTTTCTAAAACTATTTGTTTCAAAATGAATAACTTGTCCTAAACTATGAACACCTATATCAGTTCTACCAGCACAAATAATTTTTACATTATGATTAGCAATTTTTGAAATAGCATTTTCAACACATTCTTGTATAGTTTTTCGATAATATGTTTTTTGTTTCTGCCATCCATAATAATTTTTACCATTATATTCTACTCCTAATGCAAACTTATATTTTTTTTGAGATTTAATTTTTATCATTTTTATACCTACATATTTTTTTTAAAAATTTTATTTTACTAAAATTTTAGTTACATTTTTTTTAAAATTATATAAAATAACATTTTTAATAAACATAATTTAATCGTTTTTAATAATCTTAATTATAAAAAATATAATATATACTTATATATGAGTAAAATATAATGAAAATACGTAAAAAAACTAACAAAAAAATTAATCAAATTACAAAATTAATTATTACCATACTTACAATATATTCTACAATAATATATGCTCATGAAAATATATTTACTATTTTACCTCAACCAAATATTAGTGCTAAATCATATATTTTAATAGATTATAATACAGGAGTTATTTTAACAGAAAAAAATAGTGATGAATTTCACAAACCAGCTAGTCTTGCAAAAATTATGACTAGTTATGTAATCTCTCAAGCCATATCAAAAGGAAACATACATCGTCATGATGTTGTTGTTGTTAATAAGAATTCTTGGGCCACAGGTAATGAAGAATTTAATGGATCTTCATTAATGTTTCTACAAATTGGAGATCATATTTCTGTCGAAAATTTAATAAAGGGAATTATTTTACAATCAGGTAATGATGCTTGTGTAGCTATAGCAGAATATATATCTGGAAATCAAGAAAAGTTTGTAAATTTGATGAATTTTTATGCAAAAAAAATAGGATTAAAAAATACTTGTTTTAAAAATGTTCATGGATTAGATGAATCTGGACAATATACTACAGCAAAAGATATGGCAATTATGGGAAAAGTATTAATTCATGATTTTCCTTATGAATATTCTATTTATAAACAAAAAAGTTTTACTTTTAATAATATTTTTCAAAAAAATCGTAATTTACTACTATGGGATAGTACTTTAGATGTAGATGGTATTAAAACAGGGCATACTGAAAATGCTGGTTATAATATTATAGCTTCTGCTACAAAAAATAACATGAGATTAATTGTTGTTATTTTAGGTGATAAAACAGAAGAGGATAGAAGAAAAAATAGTAAAAAATTACTAAATTGGGGTTTTGAAACTTTTCGTACAATTAATCCTATAAAAAAAAATCAAAAAATAGCATCTATTCCTATTTTATATGGGAAATATAGTTCTGTAAGAGTAGGAATTAAAAAAAATGTTTATTTAACAATTCTTAAAAATCAGGAAAAAAAAATAAAAATTTTATATTATATTAAAAATAACAAAATATTAGCTCCAATATATAAAAATCAAGTATTAGGTAGTATGACTTTTATAATTAATAATCATATAATTGGAAAATATCCATTAGTTTCTTTAGAAAAGGTTTCAAAAGGTAATATTTTTATTTGTTTACTAGATTATATAAGATTATTAATAAGTAAATGGATGCATCAATAAAAATAATTTTTAATAGCTACTATTATGTATAAAAAAAATTTTATCATACGAAATTTAGGAATAGAACCTTGGTATATAACCTATAAGAAAATGAATAATTTTAATTTAAAAAGATATGATAATACATTAGATGAAATATGGTTAGTTGAACATACTCCTGTTTTTACTCAAGGTAAAATATATAATATTTCAGATATCTTATATTATTATCATAACATACCAATATTTAATACTGATAGAGGAGGTAAAATTACTTATCATGCTCCAGGACAACAAATTATGTATATTTTAATTAATTTAAAAAGAAGAAAAATAAATATTAAAAATTTAATATTTATTTTAGAAGAAACAGTAAAAAATATTTTATCATATTTTAAAATTATTCCTGATATTTATCATTGTAATCCTGGTGTGTATATTAATAATAAAAAAATAGCATCTATAGGAATAAAAATTTCAAAAGGATGTTCTACACATGGTATAGCATTTAATATAAATATGAATTTATTACCTTTTAAATATATTAAACCATGTGGTTTTAAAAAATTAAAAATGACTCAATTAAAAAATTTTATTCCAAATATAAAAATATTTAAAATTAAAAAATTATTAATAAAAGAATTTATTTTATTAATAAATAATTATAGTAATTAATTTTAACTAAAATAGTTTTTTTAAAAAAATTTTAATTATAATATTAAATTATTTATTTTAAAATAATTCTTTATAATTATATGAAACAAAAATTTTTAAAAAAACCTGATTGGATAAAAATTAAATTTCCATTAAATAATAATAAAATTCAAAAAATAAAATCTATTTTAAAAAAAAACAAATTATATTCAGTTTGTGAAGAAGCATCTTGTCCTAATTTAATAAAATGTTTTGGAAAAGGACAAGTAACATTTATGATTTTAGGAAACATATGTACTCGAAATTGTCCATATTGTGATGTAATTCATGGTAGACCTATAATAAAGTATAATAAGAATGAAGCATCTAATTTAGCAAATACTATTTCAAAATTAAATCTTAAATATGTTGTTATTACTTCTGTAAGTCGTGACGATTTACATGATGGAGGTGCTAAACAATTTGTTAATTGTATAAAAAAAATACGTGAAAAAAATTTTAATATTAAAATAGAAATTTTAGTACCAGATTTTAAAAATTGTATTGAAAAAGCTTTAAATATATTTAAGTATTCATTACCTGATGTTTTTAATCATAATATAGAAACAGTAAAAAATTTATATTATAAAATAAGACCTTTTGGTAAATATAAAAAATCTTTAATATTATTAAAAAAATTTAAAAATTTATTTCCAAAAATTATAACTAAATCCGGTCTAATGGTTGGGTTAGGAGAAACAGATACAGAATTATATAATACTATATCAGATTTAAAATTTAATGGAGTTGATATTTTGACTATTGGTCAATATTTACAACCTAGCAAAAAACATTTACCTGTATATAAATATTATAGTTTACAAGAATTTATTAAAATTAAAGAAGAAGCTATAAAAATAGGTTTTAAAAAAGTAATGTGTGGTCCTTTTATACGTTCTTCTTATAATGCACAAAAAAATTATTTTAATTAAAATAATTTTATATAAATAATTGCCTCTGAAAAAAAATAATTTTTATAAAAATTATTTAAAATATTATTTTAAATTTAATAAATAGTTAAATATAAAAATTTTTAATCTTATCAGAGGCAAATATATATTAAACCTTTTTTTTGCTAATTAAATGAATTTAAAGTGCAACAACATTAGCAGCAGAAGGTCCTTTGGCTCCGTTAGTGATTTCAAATTCGACTCTTTGCCCTTCGGTTAATGTTTTAAAACCACTACTTTGAATTGCAGAAAAATGTACAAAAACATCCTTACTACCATCTTCAGGAGTAATGAAACCAAAGCCTTTAGATTCATTAAACCACTTAACGTTACCTTTAATCTTGGACATCAATTATTACCTTTACATAAAAATAGACACTAAAATTGTGTCATTTAAAAGTACATCAATTAATAGTTCATTTGTCTAGTGAAACAAATCAAAAAAGTGAGAAATATCGAATTTTTAAATATTTTTTAAGAAAATTATCTCAAATATTTATTATTTTTTCAAATTTATTAAATTTTATTGATAGAATAAATATTTTTTAAGATAAAATTTATGAATTTATTATTTGGTAAAAAAATATTAATTACTGGAATTTTAAATAAAAAATCTATTGCATATGGTATAGCCCAAGTTATGTATAAAAATAAAGCAAATTTAATTTTTACATACCAAGAAAAAAAAAATAAAAATAAAATAGAAAAATTAGTAAAAAAAATGACAAAATATCCAATTATAAAATGTAATGTTTCAAAAGATAAAGATATTAAATTTTTATTTTTAAAAATATCTAAAATATGGAATAAATTTGATGGTTTTGTTCATTCTATAGCATTTGCATCTTTTAACACATTAAAAAATAATTTTATTAAAAATATTTCTCGTACAGAATTTCAAATATCTCATGATATTAGTTCTTATAGTTTATTAGGTATGATAAAAAAATGTGTACATTTACTTAATAGTAAATCTTCAATAATAGTTTTAACTTATTTAGGTGCAAAAAAATTCATACCAAATTATAATATTATGGGATTAGCAAAAGCTTCATTAGAAGCTAATATTCGTTATATTGCATGTAATATTGGTAATAAAAATATAAGAATTAATGGTATTTCTCCTGCACCAATAAAAACTATTGCATCTTCAAAAATAAAAAATATTAATCATATAATAAAATTATATAAAAAAAATAGTCCTTTATCAGAAAAAATTACTATTAATCATATAGGTAATGTAGCTACTTTTTTAGCTTCTGATTTATCATTAGGAATTACAGGAGAAATAATTAATTTAGATTCTGGTTTTAGTATACAAATAATTGGAAATAATTAATAATTATAAATTATATTAATTTGATAAATATTTTAATAAATGATAATTTTAAAATTTAGTTAATATTAAATTTAATTTTGTATAAAATTATATATTTTTATAAAAAAGGATTAATTATGATAATTGGAGTATTAAAAGAAAAATATTTTAAAGAAAAAAGAATAGCAATAACACCTTCAAATATTAAAAAATTAATAAAATTAGGTTTTGAAGTATATATTGAAAAAGGAGCAGGAGATCTTTCTTATTTTAAAGATGAAGATTTTAAAAATAAAGGTGCAAAAATAGTCAACAATACAAAAATTTGGGAAGCAAATATAATAATTAAAATTCATCCACTTGATGAAAAAGAAAGTCAATTAATTAAAAAAAATAGTATATTAATTAGTTTTATTTGGCCTTATAAAAATAGTAAATTATTAAATATTTTAGCATTAAAAAATATAACTACAATTGCAATGGATACTGTTCCTAGAATTTCCAGAGCTCAATCTTTAGATGCTTTAAGTTCAATGAATAATTTAATTGGATATAGAAGTATTATAGAATCAGCATATTTATTAGGCAGGACTTTAAACGGTCAAATAACTGCCGCAGGAAAAATTCTTCCAGCAAAAGTAATGGTAATTGGAGCAGGAGTAGCTGGTTTATCTGCTATTGGTACAGCAAAAAGTTTAGGAGCAATAGTTGTTGCTTTTGATAAAAAAAAAGAAGTAAAAGAACAAATTCATAGTATGGGTGCTGAATTTTTGGAATTAAAAAGTGAACAAGATAATAATGATGTTCATGAATATAAAACTATTTCATCAAAAAATAAAATACAATTAGAACAAGAATCTTTTAATAGTATAGTAAGTAAAACAGATATCATTATTACATCTGCAATTATTCCAAATAAAAAATCTCCTATTTTAATTACAAAAAAAATGATTGAAAAAATGAAACCAGGTAGTATTATTTTTGATCTTGCTATTGAAAATGGAGGTAATTGTGAATTAACACAGAAAAATAAAATGATTATAACTAATAATAATATTAAAATTCTAGGTTATACAAATTTACCGAGTAAATTATCATCACAAGCTTCCCAATTATATAGTACCAATATTATAAATTTATTAGATCTATTATCTAGAAATAATTTTGGAAAAATTAATATTAATTTAAAAGATGAAATTATTAGAAATATGACTATTATTTATAATAGTAAAATTATTTGGCCCGCACCTATATCTTCTAAAAAAAAAAATGTAGAAAAAATAAATAATTTTACAAATATAAAAAAAAATTTAGCTAAAAAAAAAAATACATGTTTTTTAATGAATAAATATTTTTTATATACTGTAGGATTATTTTTTCTTTATTATATAACTAAATATATTCCTAGTGAAATTATTCCTCATTTTATAATTTTTTTATTATCTTGTATAATAGGATACTATGTAGTATGGAATGTAAGTCATAAATTACACACACCTTTAATGTCTGTAACAAATGCTATTTCTGGTATTATTGTTATTGGTTCTATATTACAAATTAGTAGTGATTATTTTACTATAATTATAATAGCTTTTTTTGGAATTTTATTATCTAGTATCAATATCTTTGGAGGATTAACTATTACTCAACGTATGTTAAAAATGTTTAATAAAAATTAAGGAGAATATATAAATGTCTGATAGGTCATTAATTTTTACATATACTATATCAGCAATATTATTTATATTAAGTATTGCAAATCTTTCTAAACAAGAAACCTCTAGAAAAGGTAACTTGTTTGCCATTATTGGTATGATTATTGCTATTATTATAGCTATATTAAAATCAAAAATTAACAATATTGGTTACGTAATAACAGCAATTATTTGTGGAGCAATTATAGGAATTAATATATCTAAAAAAATTGATATGACTAAAATGCCTCAATTAATTGCAATATTACATAGTTTCGTTGGATTAACTGCAGTTCTTGTTGGCTTTAATAATTATTTATTATTAATATATAATAATATTATATTTAGTAATAATACTAATATGCAATTAGTAGAAATATTTATTAGTATTTTTATAGGTTCAGTTACCTTAATAGGATCTATTATTGCTTTTAATAAATTATCTGGATTTATACAATCAAAAACTTTAAATATAAAATATAAAAATCAAATACATATTTTTTTATTATTAATATCATTTATATTAATGATTATTTTTTTAAAAATACATAATATTAAATTACAAATTTTATCCTTAGTATTAATGTTTTTAGTTTCATTATTATTTGGGTTTCATCTAATTATGAGTATTGGTGGAGCTGATATGCCTGTAGTTATATCTATGTTAAATTCTTATTCAGGATGGGCAGCTGCTTCTTCAGGATTTATGTTAACTAATGATTTATTAATTATAACCGGAGCTTTAGTAGGTTCTTCAGGAGCTATACTTTCATATTTAATGTGTAAAGGAATGAATAGATCTTTTCTTAATGTTTTACTTGGGGGAGCAAAAAAAAATTTTGAACAAAATAATGATATTATTATTAATAAAAATACTCAAGATTATAAAAATATATCTATTGGTAACACAGTAGAAATATTAAAAAGTTCTAATAGTGTTATTATTGTTCCTGGTTATGGATTAGCAGTATCTCAAGCACAATATCCACTTTCTACCATGATAAAAAAATTAGGTTCATTACATATTAAAGTTAGATTTGCTATTCATCCAGTAGCAGGACGTTTACCTGGACACATGAATGTTCTATTAGCAGAAGCTAATATTCCATATAATTTAGTATTAGAAATGGAAGAAATTAATAAAGATTTTACCGATACAGATACAGTATTAATAATTGGAGCTAATGATACAGTAAATCCATCTGCTCAAGAAGATGTTGATAGCCCAATATCTGGAATGCCTATTTTAGAAGTATGGAAAGCTAATAATGTAATTATTTTAAAAAGAAGTATGAATAAGGGATATTCAGGAATTACTAATCCTTTATTTTATAAAGATAATAGTTATATGTTATTTGGTGATGCTAAAGATACAATAAATAAAATGTTAGAAATAATGTAAGAAAAAAGTTTACTCGTTGTATAAATTTAAATTAAATACTTGAGTAAACTTTATAAAAATTTAATAAATATAAAATTATTAATTAATTAATTTAATTAATTTTAAATAGTTATTAATAATTATATGTTTTCCATGTATAATTAACATTTTTCTTTTTTTAAATTTATTTAAAATACGACTAATTGTTTCTACTGTAAGTCCTAAATAATTACCAATATCACTTCTATTCATAGATAAATTAAATTCTTTTGGTGAATATCCTCTCATTTTAAATTTTTTAGATAAATCATATATAAATGTAGCTAATTTAATTTCTGCATTTTTTTTTAATAAAAGTGATATGAAATAATACCCTATTTTTATTTCTTTACTCATTAAATTAATAATTTTTTCCCCAAAAGAAGGTATTTTAAAAAAAATACTATTTAATATTGATATAGGAATTTCACATAACATAGATGTTTCTAATGCTTTAGTAAAATTATTATAAATACCATTATTAATGGTATCTAATCCAATTAGATCACTTGTTAAATAAAATCTAATTATTTGTTCATTTCCTTTTTTAGTAAAATTATAACTTTTTATAGTTCCTGATTTTACAGTAAATAAAGAATGCATTCTATCTTTAGATCGAAATAATATTTCTCCTTTTTTTATTAATTTTTTTCTTTTAATTATTTTAATAATTTTTTGAAATTCTAACTTATAAAGTTTATAAAAGATACATAATTTATGCGTAGAACAATTTTTACAATCAATAATATAATTTTTCAAATCCATATTTTTTATATTATATTTTTTTTTCAGAATCATTTTTTTACTCTCTTAAATATTAAAATAAAAAAAGATTATTATGAGTTAAAATATAATTAATTATTGAATAATTTTAAATTTTATTAATCGTATAAAAAATTTTGTTAATTCTTTTACAAAATATTAAAAAATATTATAATCTTTTAATAGGAGAAGTAGCATATCTTTTTGCTGCATGTGCCCCAGCACCTTTATTTTTATTTAAATTAATTGAATGATTAATTAATTTATCATTATAACAATTTGTAAAAGTATTTTGTATTTTTTTATTGCTTGATGATAGATAATGCTTATACATTTTTCTTTTTGTTAATAAATGGTTATTTTTTATTTTTATTTTAGATTGATGTTTATTTATAATATTAGAAATAATTATATTTTTTTTTAAAATGATATTTTTATGAGCATGTAATCTAATTTTATCTAGCACTATTTTATTAATTTTCATATGATTTTTAAATTTATCTAATTTTATTTTATTTTCTATAGATATAGAAATTTTAGATAAATTAATTTTTTTATTATCTACATTATGAATATTTTTTGTATTTAAAATTTTTTTTAATCTAATATTATTTAAATTATGATTATTATTTTTATTATTAAGTAATAAATTATTATCTATTTTTTTTTGATTTTTTTCTATTTTTTTTAACCTAAAAATAGGAATAATTTTATCTTTATTAAAAGATATAATCTTATTTATTTTATTTAATTTTTTATTTACATAATTTTTTGGGTAAGAAAAAAAATTTTTATTATAATAATTTAATATAATTTTATTTATAAAAAATTTTTTTTTAAAAAAAAATTTAATTATTTTTTTTGTGTAAAGAAATTTTTTACAGAAATTTTTTAAAAAACTAAAAAATTTGTATTTATTTATATTAATAAAATTAAATAATTTATTTATTTTTAAAAAAAAATAATTTCTTCTTTTTATCGCTTTTTTGTCATAAATACCAAAATTATTATTTTTAATATTATGTTTTATTAAATTATTTTGAATAAATCTATTATTAAAATAATAATTACTATGTTTACTTAAATTTAATTCATTAAATTTTCTTATAAAAGAATGAATAATTTTTTTATCTTCACCATGTTGGATACGTAACAAATAATAATTTGGTGTATTAAGTTTATTGTTAGGAATAATAAATATTCTAATTTTTCGATTTTCAATTATATTAACTGCATCTTTTTTTTCATTTAATAAATAAAAAGCTATTTGAATTGGTACTATTGCATACACTTCTTTTGTATTTTTTTTAAATGATTCTTCTTCTATTAATCTTAAAATAGATAAAGATAAAGATTTATTATCTCTTATAGTTCTATTACCTAAACACCTAGGACATAAATAATAATTAGATTCATTTAAAGAAGAACATAATCTTTGACGAGACATTTCTAATAAACCAAATTTTGAAATATGCCCTATTTTTATTTTAGCTCGATCTTTACGTATTTTATATAGTAATCTTTTTTCTACAATTTTTTGATTTTTTGAATAAGACATGTCTATAAAATCTATTACAATTAATCCACCTATATCTCTTAAACGTAATTGTCTAATAATTTCATCTGTAGCTTCTAAATTAATATTTAGTGCAGTTTCTTCTATATCAATTCCTTTAGTTGCTTTTGATGAATTTACATCAATCGATGTTAAAGCTTCAGTTGTATCTATAACAATAGAACCTCCTGAAGAAAGACATACTTTTCTTTGAAAAACTGTTTCTATTTGTGATTCTATTTGATAATAATGAAATAAAGGGATAATATTTTTATGTAATTTAATTTTATGATTTAAATCAAATCTTCCTAAGATATTAATATGTTTTTTTGCTAATTTTAATATTTTAGGATCATCAATTAAAATTTCATTTATATCTTGGCATAAATTATCTCTTAAAGATCTGACAATCAAATTACTTTCTTCATGTATTAAAAATGGAGCTAACTTATTTTTAGCTTTTTTTTTTATTTCTTTCCAATGTTGTAATCTAAATTTTAAATCTGAAGTAAGTAATTTAATATTTTTACCTAATCCTGCTGTACGAATTATTAAACTCATATTATGAGGTAAATGTAATAATGATAAAATTTTTTTTAATTTTTTTCGATCTTCTCCAATAATTTTTTTAGAAATTCCACTAGAATTTGATTTATTTGGCATTAAAATTAAATAACTTCCCACTAAATTAATAAATGTTGTTAATGATGCTCCTTTATTTCCTCTTTCTTCTTTATTTATTTGTACAATAATTTCTTTTCCAATTGGTAAAAAATCTTTAATATTTGTTTTATTATATATATTTTTATTATAATAGTTAGGTAAATATTCTTCTGTAATTTCTTTTATTGGTAAAAAACCATGTTTATTTACTCCATAATCTATAAAAATTGCTTCTAAACTTGGTTCAATACGTACAACTTTTCCTTTATATATATTAGATCTTTTTTTTTTATGATTAATGTTCTCTATATTTAAATCATATAATTTTTGTCCATTTACTAGAGCAACACGTAATTCTTCATGTTGAGTAGCATTTATTAACATTCTTTTCATAATAACTTACTCATATATTTTTTTATAAACTAATTAATATATATTAAATTTAAAAAACGGTATAATAAAAAATTGTATTTAATATTTTATGAATTATGTTTTTATTGAAATTATTAATTATTAAAAAATAGCAAAAATACATTACAATGATTTATAAATAATTATAATTATTAAAATGTGTTTTATTATAATTAATTATATTTTAATTTATTTACTAAAATTTTAATAAAATCATTTACTAGAGATAAATATTAACATAAAATTTTATATTTAATAATAATTTTTTGTTAAATATATAACATATTATTATCTTTTATAAAAATTTTTGATTATATTAATAAAATTATTAATTTAATTTATAATAGTATGTATAAAATAATAAAAATGAAATTTATAACTGTTCCTTCTCATATTGATAAACAAAGAATAGATAATTTTATAATTAATAAATTTAAAAATGTTCCTAAAAGTATGATTTATCGTATGTTAAGACAGGGTAAAATAAAAGTTAATAAAAAAAAAATTTTACCAAATTTTAAAATAAAATCTCAAGATATAATAAAAATTCCTTCTATATATATTAATAAAATTGATCCTATTAAACATAATTTAAGTTTAGAAAAAAAAATATTTTTTAAAAAAACTATAATTTTTGAAGATAAATATATTTTAGCTATAAATAAACCTTCTGGTATTGCGGTTCATGGAGGTAGTGGTATTAATTATGGAATTATTGAAAATTTTCGATTTTTATTTAAAAAAAATTTTTTTTTAGAACTTGTTCATAGAATAGACAAAGAAACTTCTGGAGTCTTGATGATGGCAAAAAAAAGATCAGTACTAAAAATGTTACAAAAACAATTAAGAGAAAAAAAAATAACTAAAAATTATATTGCTTTAGTTAAAGGTAATTTTTTTAAAAAAAAATATCATTATATTAAAAGTTATTTATTAAAAAATAATTTTAATAAAAAAATTAAAGTACAAATAAATAATAATATAGGAAAATATTCAGAAACTAAATTTAAAATTATCAAAAATTATAAAGATATAATGTTAGTAAAAATAAAACCATTAACAGGTAGAACACATCAAATTAGAGTACATATGTCCCATATAGGTCATCCTATACTTTTTGATCAACGTTATGGTGACCAAATTTTTAATGAAAAATTAAAAACAATTTTTAATTTAAATAGATTATTTTTACATGCTAAAAATATTAAATTTATACATCCTATAAATAATAAAAAAATTAATATATATGCTCCTTTAAGTAAGGAATTAAATAATTGTTTATCAAAAATAAATTATTAATATATATATTGCATATATAATAAAAAATATCTAAAATATATTTGATTTTAACATAATTTAATTAAATATATAAAAAATTTTATAATAAAAAAGGTATTTAAAAAAAACATGGCTGTACAAAAACATAAAAAATCTAGATCTAAACGTGGTATGAGACGTTCTCATGATAAATTATATAGTAATAAAATTTTATTAATTGATAAAAAAACTGGTAAAAAACATTTATATCATCATATAGATGATGATGGTTTTTATAGAGGAAAACAAATTATTATTAAAAATAATAATTAATATTATTTTAATAATATAAAAATTATGAATTTTTTTAATAAAAAAAATATTATAAATCATAAAAAATATGCTGCAATTTTTCCTGGACAAGGAATACAATTTATAGGTATGTTGTCTTCTTTATATAATAATTATGAAGTTATAAGAAAAACTTTTAATTATGCTTCTGAAATTCTTAAATATGATTTATGGAATTTAATTCAATATGGTTCATTAAAAAAATTAAATAAAACTTATCATACACAACCAGCAATTTTAACATCATCTATAGCTATATATAGATTATGGTTACAAAAAAATAATAATATATTATTACCTAATATCGTTATGGGTTATAGTTTAGGAGAATATACTGCAATGGTTTGTAGTAATATTATTAATTTTTCTGATGCTATTAAAATAGTAAGATTTAGAGGTAAATTGATGCATAAGTTATCATCTAGTTTAAATGATTGTAATAAAAATGGATATTATATGCAAACAATTATTGGAATAAAAAAAAAATAGTGGAAAATATTTGTACAAAAATTTCTAATAAAAATAATTTTGTATCAATATCTAATTATAATTCATATACTAATATTACTATTAGTGGGAATAAATTAGCTATAATTGAAGCTATAAAAATATTTAGATTTTTAGGTGCACATATTATACCTATAAATATAGATGTACCTTCACATTGTTTATTAATGAAACCTATAGTATATGAATTTAAAAAATTTTTAAATAAAATTATCATTCACAAACCAAAAATTATATTTATTAATAATATTAACTGTAAATATGAAAAATCACCTAAAAAAATTAAAAAATATTTAGTTAAACAATTATATTCTACTGTAAATTGGGTAGGATGTATAAATTTTCTAAAAAAAAAAAATATATTTAACATAATCGAATTTACTCCTAAAAAAATATTTCAAAAAATATCTAAACCAATTTTAAAAAATTTTAATATAAATTCAATTTATGATTCAAAATCATTTCTAACAACATTAAAAAAATATAAAATTTAATCTTATAAAAATGAATATTAATCTTAATGGTAAAATAGCTTTAGTTACTGGTGCAAGTAAAGGTATAGGCTATAATATAGCTAATACATTAGCTATGTGTGGAGCTTATGTTATTGGTACATCTACTAATTTAAATGGGATAAAAATAATAAATCATTATTTAGGTAAAAATGGTATTGGTTTAATTCTTAATTTTAAAAATAATTCTCCATATATTATTAATAATTTTATTAGATATATTATTAAAAATTTTAAAAGTTTAGATATATTAGTTAATAATTCTGGAATAATATATAATAAACTTGTATTAAATATGAAAGATTATCAATGGGATAATGTTTTAAAAGTTAATTTAACTTCTGTTTTTAGACTATGTAGAGAAGTTATTTATTATATGTTAAAAAAATCATTTGGTCGTATAATTAATATTAGTTCTGTAATAGGTACTATTGGTGGTATAGGACAATCTAATTACGCAGCAACCAAAGCAGGAATTATAGGATTTAGTAAATCTTTAGCTTTAGAAGTAGCACATAGAGGAATTACTGTAAATGTTATATCTCCTGGTTATGTAGAAACTGATATGACATTAAAATTAAAAAAAAAATATCGTGATAATATAAAATTAAAAATTCCATCTAAACGTTTGGGAAATCCTCAAGAAATAGCTGATGCTGTAATTTTTTTAGTTTCTGATAAAGCATCCTATATAACAGGAGAAACATTACATATTAATGGTGGTCTATATATGAAATAATTTTTTATTTTACTTATAAAAATAAAAATAATGATATTATATTAAAATATTTTACTAGGAAATATAATGAATAAAAATGATTCTATTATTAAAAGAGTTAAAAAAGTTATTGCTAATGTTTTAGAAATTAAAGAAAAAAATATTACAAATGATACTTCTTTTAAAGATTTAAATGTTGATTCTCTTGAAACTATTGAAATTATAATGTCATTAGAAGAAGAATTTAATATTGAAATTTCAGATGAAGATACTGAAAAAATTACTTCTATTCAAGAAGCAATTAATTATATTAATAATTATGAAAATCAAAATTAATTTAAAAAAATTAAAAAATAAAATATTTAATTTTTTTATTTTAATAAAATATTATATATTTTTTATATAGATAAAAATTTAATGTATAAACGTAGAGTAGTAATTACTGGTATTGGTATGATTACTCCTATAGGTAATTCAATAAAATCTAATTGGTGTAATCTTATAAATGGAAATAGTGGTATAAATTTAATTAATACTTTTAATACAAATAAATATAAAACTAAAATTGCTGGTCTTATAAAAAATTTTAAATATAAAAATTATTTTATAAATAAAAAAAAAAAAAATATTGATTTATTTATACAATATGGATTAGTTGCTTGTAAAGAAGCTATTAAAAATTCTGGTATAATATTTAAGAAAAATTATAATCCAAGATTTGGTGTTTCTGTTGGTTCAGGATTAGGTGGTATAAATTTAATTGAAAAAAATTCTTATATTTTAAATAAAAAAGGTTTAAAAAAAATAAGCCCTTTTTTTTTCCCATCTACTATCATAAACATGATAACAGGAAATATTTCAATTGACTATAAATTAACTGGTCCAAGTTTATCAATTAGTACAGCTTGTAGTTCAGGAATTCATAATATTGGTATAGCTTTTAAAATAATATCTTATAATGATGCTGATATTATGATCGCTGGAGCATCAGAAAAAGCTGTTACTCCTTTAAGTTTAGGTGGTTTTTGTGCTATGAAAGTTTTATCTAAAAGAAATAATCAACCTAAAAAAGCAAGTAGGCCATGGGATAAGGATAGAGATGGATTTGTAATTGGAGATGGAGCAGGTATATTAATTTTAGAAGAATATAATCATGCAAAAAAAAGAAATGCAAATATTTTTGCTGAATTAATTGGATTTGGAATGAGTAATGATGCATATCATATAACTTCTCCTTCTTTAAATGGGAAAGGAGCTCAGTTATCTATGTTAAATGCATTAAAAGATGCAAATATTAATCCTGAAAAAATTCAATATATAAATGCACATGGCACATCTACTGTATTAGGAGATATAGCAGAAGCAAATGCTATTAAAATAGTTTTTAAACATAATTATTCTAAATTATTTGTCAGTTCTACTAAATCTATTACTGGACATTTATTAGGTGCTGCAGGAGCAATTGAATCTATTTATTCTATTTTATCATTAAAAAATCAAATAGTTCCACCGACAATTAATTTAGATCATCCTGATAAAGATTTAAATTTAGATTTTGTACCTCATTTTTCACGTAATGTAAATAATATGAAATATGTACTATGTAATTCTTTTGGTTTTGGAGGTACTAATGCGTCATTAATTTTTAAAAAAATATAATGTATTATTAAAAATAAAATTTTAAATAATAAAAAATATTTAACATTTTCAATAATATTTGAATAATTAATAATATATATATATATTATATATAATTAATTTTAATTTATTTTTATTTAAAAATATTCAAATATAATACTATTTTTAGTAGTAAAATTTTAATAAAAAAATGAAAAATAATAAATTTATTGTAGTAGAGGGTATAGATGGATCTGGGAAAACAACAATTTGTAATTATATAGTAAAATTATTAAAAAATTTTAATATTACAAATATTATATTAACTCATGAACCTGGAGGTACTCCTATTGCAGAAAAATTAAGAAATATTATAAAATTTGAAAAAAAAGAAAATTTTTCTTATAAAACAGAATTATTATTAATATATGCTTCTAGATTACAATTATTAAATAATATTATAAGACCTAATATTAATACACATTGGATATTATCTGATAGATATGATTTATCTTCTTATGCTTATCAAATTGGAGGAAGAAAACTAAATAAAAATTACATAATTTTTTTACAAAATTTTATTAAAAATAACATAAAACCTGATATTATTATTTATTTAGATGTAAATCCTATAATAGCTTTAAAAAGAATTAAATTTAAAAAAAAAGATAGAATTGAAAACGAATCTATAGATTTTTTTTCTAGAGTTCGTAATTATTATTTAAAAATAGCAAAAAAAAATAAATTCATTAAAATAGTTAATGCGAATAATAATTTAAAAAGTGTTAAATTTTTAGTTAAAAAAATAATTATAAAATTAATAAAATCTATAGAAATATAAAAATGAATAAACTTCCTTATCCTTGGTTAGATTTTTTATATAAAAAAATAATTTATCAATTTTTAAGTAAAACAAATTATAATACTTATACTTTTTGTTCAATAAATGGTTTAGGTACTATTTCTTTAGTATATGAATTAATCAAATGGATTTTTTGTATAAATAAAAAAGATTTATATAGTTGTTGTATTTGTCATCATTGTTTATTAATAAAAGAAAATAATTATCCAGACTTGCATATTATTAAATGTAATAAAAATCAAACAAGTATTAGTATAGAATTAATTAGAGATTTAATAAAAAATATTTATAATTCTCCTTATCAAGATAAAGGTAAAATTATATGGTTTCCTTATGCAAAACAGTTAAATATATCATCTAGTAATGCTATTTTAAAAATTTTAGAAGAACCGCCTATAAATACTTGGTTTTTTTTACAATGTACTAATAAATATGAAATATTATCTACAATCTATAGTAGATGTCAATTTTGGAATATATATCCTCCTAGTGAAAAATTAGGTATATTTTGGTTAAAAAATAAATTTAAAAATAAAATAATTTTTAAAAAAAAATATATACAAACAGCATTACGATTATGTAATCATGCTCCAATTTATGCATACAAATTGTTAAATAATATAATATGGAAAGATAGAAAAACTTTATATAATATTTTTATCTCTTCTTTAGAAGAAGATATAATGAAATTATTATATATATTAAATAATAAAAATATTTTATTATATCTAAATTGGATATATCTAATTTTATTAGATACAATAAAATTACATCTTAAAATAAAAGAAAAATATTTTTATAATTTAGATCAAATTATTTTTATAAATAAAATATCTAATTTAATTTTTATAGATAAAATTTTATTAATGATAAAAAAAATATTATATTATCGTAATATTTTAATAAAAATTAATATAATTAATCATGAATTAGTATTAATTAATTTATTATTATCTTTAGAAAAGATTTATAAAAATAAATAATATTTTTCAAATGTAATTAAATTAAGGTTTCAAAATGTTTAAAAATACATTTTCTAATATGCAAAAAATTGGTAAATCTTTAATGTTACCTGTATCAGTATTACCTATAGCTGGTATATTATTAGGTATAGGTTCAGCTCATTTCCATTGGTTACCTCAAATTATTTCTAATATTATGGAAAAAACAGGTAGTTCTGTATTTACAAATATGCCACTAATATTTGCTATTGGTATAGCTTTAGGATTTACTAAAAATAATGGTACATCTGCATTAGCATCAGTTGTTTCTTATGGTATTTTGACAAAAACTGTTGAAGTAGTAATTCCTATTTTATTACATAATAAAATTACACAAGAAATAATAATGCAAAAACATCTTTCTGATACGGGAATTTTAGGAGGTATTATTGCTGGTTCTATTGCCGCTTATATGTTTAATCATTTTCATAAAATTCAATTAGTTGAGTATCTTGGTTTTTTTTCTGGAATACGTTTTGTTCCTATTATTTCTGGATTAATATCTATTTTTATAGGTTTATTATTATCTTTAATATGGATACCTATTGGTAAATTAATACAAAATTTTTCATATTGGGCTGTTTATCAAAATCCAATATTTGCATTTGGTATTTATGGCATAATAGAAAGAGCATTATTACCTTTTGGTTTACATCATATATGGAATGTTCCATTCCAAATGGAAATTGGTTCATTTGTTAATACAGTAACTAAATTAACATACCATGGTGATATTGCAAGATATATAGCTGGAGATCCGTCTGCAGGTAAGTTAGCAGGAGGTTTTTTATTTAAAATGTATGGATTACCAGGAGCTGCTATTGCAATATGGCATACAGCAAAAAAAGAAAATAAAAAAAAAATTGGTAGTTTAATGTTATCTGCAGCATTAACATCATTTTTTACAGGAATTACTGAACCTATAGAATTTTCATTTATGTATGCAGCACCTATATTATATATTATTCATATTATTTTATCTGGATTATCTTTTCCTATTTGTATTTTATTAGGTATGAGAAACGGAACTAGTTTTTCTCATGGTTTAATAGATTTTATTATTTTAAGTGGTAATGGAAGTAAAATATGGTTATTTCCTATTATAGGTATTATCTATACTATTATTTATTATAGTATATTTAAAATATTAATAAAAAAATTAAATTTACAAACTCCTGGTAGAGAAAAAATAAAAAATGATATATACGAAGATAATAATCTATTATCAGAAAATTATATTAAAAAATTAGTAAATGCTTTTGGAGGAATTAATAATATTACTAATTTAGATGCTTGTATTACCAGATTACGTATAAGTGTTGTAAATACAAATAAAGTTGATAAAAAAACAATAAAATTACTAGGATCTTCTGCCGTTTTTATTTCAGGTAATGGTATTCAAGCTATATTTGGAACTAAATCTGATAATATAAAAACAGAAATGGAAGATTTTATAAAAAGAAATAAAATAAATAAAAATTAAGATAAATTACTATAAAATAAATTTTATGAAGAATAAAAAAAATATATTTCAAAAAATTTTATCTGGAAAAATTACTACTGATATTATTTATCAAGATAATTTAGTGACTGCTTTTAACGATATAAATCCTCAGTCTCCAGTTCATATTTTAATTATACCTAATACTTTTATAAGTACTCTTAATGATATTAAAAAAAATGATGAATTAATATTAGGAAGAATGTTATTTGTTGCATCTAAAATAGCAAAAAAAAAAAATATTTCTGAAAAAGGATATAGAATTATAATTAATTGTAATAAACATGGATGTCAAACAATATTTTATTTACATATGCATTTATTAGGTGGAAGACAAGGTATAAAAGATTTTTTTTAAGAAATATTTAAAAAAATCAAATAATATTTTGTAACTAATAATATTTATTATGCTATGTATTAATAAATTTATATTAAATACATAGCAGTAATTTTTTCAAAAGTTATTTTTATTTAAAAATATGTAAGATTAAATTTAATATTTTTGCAGAATATCCTGTTTCATTATCATACCAAGAAATTAATTTAAAAAAATTATTATCAATATTGATACTTGCTTTTTTATCAAATATAGATGTTAATAATGATCCATTAAAATCACTTGATACAACATCATCTTCTGTATAACCAATAATATTTTTCATATAATTATTGGATGCAAATTTAATAACTTCATAAATATTTTCTAATGTAGTTTTTTTTAAAACTTTAACTGTAAAATCTACTACAGAAACATTAGCTACAGGTACTCGTAAAGAAATACCTGTTAATTTATTATTTAATTCTGGTAAAACTATACCAACAGCATTTGCTGCTCCAGTACTTGAAGGAATAATATTTTGATAAGCCCCTCTACCACCTCTCCAATCTTTTCTAGAAGGACTATCTACAGTTTTTTGTGTAGAAGTTACTGCATGAATAGTTGTCATTAATCCATTTTCAATAATATAATTATCATTAATAATTTTAGCTAAAGGAGCTAAACAATTAGTAGTACATGAAGCATTAGAAATAATTTTTTCTCCTTTATAATTATTTAAATTAACTCCACTTACATACATAGGAATAGAATTATCTTTAGGAGGTGCTGTAATAATAACTTTTTTTGCACCAGCAAAAATATGTTTATTAACAAGATTTTTTGTTAAAAAAATACCAGTAGATTCTACTACAACATCAATATCTAAATCACCCCATTTTAATTTACTAGGATCTGATTCAGAAAAAATTTGTATAGTATCTTTACTATTTATAATTAAATTATTATTTTTAACTTTAATTTTTCCATTAAAATGTCCGTGTGTAGAATCATATTTTATCATATAAGCCATATAATTTATTTCTAATAAATCATTAATTGCTATAATTTTTACTTTAGTATTTTTTTGAGCAATACGAAAAAAAATACGACCTATTCTACCAAATCCATTAATAGCAACCCTAATAGACATTTAATTATCTCCTAAAAATAAAAATATAATAAAATTATTTATATTTTATATAATATATAAAGAATATGTTTCTTTTAAACTATAATTTTTATTATTTAATGATAAAAAATTTTCTTTAAAAAAATCTTTTATGTAAATTTTAATAATGTTAGACAAAATATAACTATGTGATTCAATAATAAAATTTAATAAATTAAAAGTCTTGATATTTTCCCATTGTAATTTAACATGTTTAATTTTTGTTAATTGAGATATTTTTAATACTGCATAATCAAAATCACCTAATGCATCAACTAAACCATGTTTAATAGCATCTTTTCCTGTAAAAATTATACCATTAGCTATTTTTTTAACTTCTTCTATAGGTTTATTTCTTCTCTGAGAAACTAGATTAATAAATTTTTCATAGCCATTTTGTATACTTAATTTTAATATTCTTTTTGCTACATATGGCATTTTTTTACTCATAACAATCCTAAATCGATCTGATATATTTACTACATCTTTATTTATACCTAATTTTTCTAAAAATCCACTAAAATCAGTTACAACACTAAAAATACCTATAGAACCAGTTATAGTTGTAGGATCACTTATAATATAATCACCTGCTGTAGAAATCCAATATGCTCCTGATGTAGCCATACTACCCATTAAAACTACTATTGGTTTATGAACTTTTCTTAATAACTTTAGTTCACTATAAATATCCTGAGCAGCCATTATATCTCCTCCAGGACTATTAACTTTTAATATTAATCCTTTAATATTTGGATTTTTATAGACATTATGTATTTCACCAGTAATTATCTTACTTGTATTTTTACCGTACTGCATTAATCCATCTACAGTTATAACTGCAATATTACCATTATTTTCTTCTATATTATTTAATTTATATATATTTATATAATCATTGAGATTAATTTTATTATATGTTTCTTTTGAATTATTCCATCCAAATTTTTTGATCATTTCTATTTCAAATTCAGAATTAGTACCAATTTTATCTATCAATCCATTTTCTAATGCAAATAAAGCAAAATCTCCATGATATTTTTCTAAAGATAATAAAAAATTTTCATCAGATGGAAAAATTTTTTCTGGTTTTATATTTCTATTATTAGAAATAGTTGTTAAATAATCATCCCATAAATCGTTAAGTAATTTTTGCATGATTATTTTATTATAATTAGACATATTATTTCTTAATAAAGGTTCTACAGCTGATTTATATTTTCCTATTTTAAATACATTAGGTTTTATTTTTAATCTGTCTAACATATTTTTATAATAAAAACTACCTGTTTCAAAACCATGTAATTTTACATGACCAAAAGGAGACATAATAATTTTATTAGAAAAACTAGCTAAATAATATTGATTTTGATCATATATATCTGCAATTGCATATATTTTTTTACCTGATTTTTTAAAATCATTTAAATATTTTCCAATATAACGTAATGTAGACATATCGTGAATATTAAAGTTATTCAATCTTAGTATAATTCCAGAAATGTTTCTATTTTTTTTTGCATGATTAATAGATTTAACTATATCTAATATAGAATAATTTTTTTTTTTTTGTATATATTTATTAAATAAATTAAATAATAAACCATTTTTATATACAGTATCATTATTAATATTTTCTTCAAAATTAATTTCTAATACTTGATTATTTTTTTTAAATGTTCTATTAATACTTTTATTATGTTTTATATTATGTATGTAATAAAATATTATAGAAACTAATAATATAAAAATTATATTTATAATTAGTATTCTAGTAAAATTAATCAATGACCATAAAGAACAACAAAAAAATTTTATTAAACTAAAAAATTTAATCATTTTTCACCTATTAAAAAAATATAAATTTATTAATTAATTTTAAAATTTACCCAAATAGGAGCATGATCTGAAGGTTTAATTAAATTACGTATAGAATAATCTATATTAGAATCAATATAATATTTAATTAATGATTTAGTTATTAAAATATTATCAATTCTTAATCCTTTATTCATAATATATCCTTTATTTCTATAATCAAACCAAGAAAATTTATTATTTATTAAAGGGTGTTTTAAACGCCAAATATCAAATAATCCCCAATTAAGTAGTTGATAAATACAAAATCTTTCTTCTGGTAAAAAAGAACATTTTCCTTGTTCTAACCATTTTTTACGATTTCTTTCTCCTATACCAATATCTAAATCAGTAATACTCACATTAATATCACCTATAACTATAATATGATTATTTGGATTTAAATTTTTTTTAATATAAAGATATAAATTATTAAAAAATTTTATTTTATATTTAAATTTTATAATATTTTTTTTATTATCTCCTTGAGGAAAATAACAATTTATTATTTTTATATTACCAATAGAACTATTTAAATCAATCATTATTAATCTTTTTTGGTTATCATCATTACTTTTTAAAAATCCTTTTTTAATATTAATTGGTTTAATCTTACTCAAAAAACAAACACCGTTATATTTTTGTTGACCATATGTAAAAATATTATAACCTAATTTAGATAATTTTTTTTTAGGAAAATTTTCATTATTAACTTTTATTTCTTGTAAACCAATAATATCAGGATTATAAATTTTTATAATTAATTTTAACTGATGTATATGAGCTCTTAATCCATTAATATTAAATGAGATAATTTTCATAATAATTTAAGTTTTTTAAAATTACCATTTTATATATTATATTTTTTATAAGTAAAATATTCATTATTTTTATAATATAAATTTAAATAAAAAACACAATTTTTCTATTAATTTATGCCAATATGGTCTTTTTATCCATAAATTATATTCTAATTTTTTAGATTTTAAAATATATTTATTTTGTGTAAGTAAAAGTGAATTATTAAAAATAATATCATATATAATCAAATTAATTTCAAAATTTAAATATAAACTTCGTATATCAAAATTTACAGTACCTATAAAACTAATTTTTTTATCTATAATAATACTTTTTGTGTGTAAAAAACCTTTTTTTAGTTGATAAATTTTAACACCAAATTTTAATAGTTTATAAAAAAAAAATTTATTAGCCCAATAAATTAAAATTGAATCATTATATTTTGGTATAATAATTTTTACATTTACTCCTCTTTTAGCAGCAATACAAATTGCTAATAATAAATTATTACTTGGAATAAAATATGGAGTTGTTATGATTAAACTTTTTTTACATAAATATATTGCTGTAATTAAAGAATTATGAATAATTTGTGTTGATAATTTTAATCCAGAAAAAACTACTTGTATTTTATTAATATTATTTTTTTTTATATTTTTATATTTAACTAAATTTTTTTTTAGTTGTTTAATAGATAAAATATTTTTACCTGTTTCAATTTTCCAATCATATGAGTAAATAATACTTATTGTATTAACTATTGGTCCTTTTATACGAATCATTAAATCAATTAAATTTCCTATTTTAATATCTTTTTTAAAAAATTTAACATCTATCATATTCATACTACCAACATAAGCAATTTTATCATCAATTAAAACTATTTTTTTATGTTGTCTTAAATCTATACGATAAAAAAAAAATTTAAAAATTGTAATTTTTAATGATTTAACAATAAAAATACCTGTTACTTTTAACATAATCTTATACCAAGAACTATAAAAAAATTTTCTACTTCCAATAAAATCTAACATAATATAACATTTGACTCCTCTTCTCGCTGCCATTATTATAGATTTTGAAAATTTATCAACTAATCCTCCTGGTATCCATATATAAAAAACAATATGTATACTATTTTTTGCCTTATTAATATCATTAATTAATAATTTAATTGATTTGAAAGATGAATTTATTAATTTGATTGAATTATTAGACATACTTAAAATATTTTGTTGGTTTTTACATAATTGAAATAGTGATTTAATTTCTGAAATTGTATTTTTATTTTTATAATACAATTTATAATATTTTTGTAAATTTTTTAATAATTTAGTATAATGAACCCATATTTTTTTAGATTTTTTACATTTAAATTTTTTTTTAGAATAAATTTCTACAAAAATAAAATAAAAAATTATTCCAATAGTAGGGAAAATATATAAGGTAAAAAACCACAATATATAAATATTTATGTCTTTATATCTTATAAAAACTCTAATTATAATATAAATTATTATAAATATATGAATATATAATAATATTTTATGTAAGAAATGCATAAAATTAATCATATTAAAATCTAATATTTTAAAACTTAAATTTTTTAAATTCTTTTATACTTTAAAAAGAAAATGTATAATATCTCCATCTAAAATAACATATTTTTTACCTTCTATTCTAATTTTACCTGCTAATTTTATTTGTGTTTCATTTTTATAAAGTGCATAATCTTTAAAATGAATTACTTTAGCTCTTATAAAACCTTTTTGAATATCACTATGAATTTTTTTAGCAGCATCTAATGCTGTAGTTCCTTTTAAAATGCTCCATGATTTTGTTTCTTTTATTCCTACAGTATAAAAAGTATGTAAATTTAATAATTTAAAACTTAAAATTATTATTTTTTTTAAATTAATATTTTTTTTTAAAAAAATTAATTTTTTTTCTTTTTGAGGAATTTTTAAACATATTTTACAAACTAAATATTTTTTAATTAAAATATTTATTTTTTCTAAAAAAAAATTATTTTCAATTTTATTTCTACTTAGATTGGCTATAATCATCATAGGTTTTATTGTTAATAATTTTAAATTTTGTAAAAATTTTTTTTCTTTTAAATTTAAACTTAAAAAATTAAGTAATTTTCCTTTTTTTAAATAATCTAAACAAATTTTTAATAAATATTTCCATTTATAAAAATTTTTATTTAAGATATTGTTTTTTAATTTATTTATTAAATTAATATCAAATTGAATAATTTCATTATTTATTATATTAATATCTTCTATAGGATCAAATGATAAGTTTATTATATTTTTATCATTAAAACAACGAACTACATGAATAATAGCATCAACTTCTGATATATTATATAAAAATTGATTACCTAATCCTTCTCCTTTAGAAGCTCCTTTTATTAATCCTGCAATATCTACAAAAGTTACTATAGATTGTATAATTTTTTTAGATTTAGCTAATTTAGCTAAATAAAATAATCTATCATCAGGTACAGTAACTATACTAGTATTTGGTTTTATTGTACAAAAAGGATAATTTAAAGCATCTACATTAGAATTAGTTAATATATTAAATAAAGTAGACTTACCTACATTAGGTAGACCTATAATACCACATTTTAATCCCATTATTTAACCTTATTATTTTTAGAATGTAAGTAATTAATAGCTTTATTATAATTTTTAGTTTTAATTAAAAGTATTAAAGCATTAATACTATTTTTAATAGCAAAATTAATTTTGTTTTTTTCTATTTCTGTAGGATAATTTAATACAAAATTATTTATTTCTGATTTATTATGTGGACGTCCAATACCTATACGTAATCTATAAAAAGAATTATTATTAAAAATTTTAATAATATTATTTAGTCCATTATGACCTCCACTACTCCCTCCATATTTAAATTTTATTATTCCCGGTAAAAAATCTAATTCATCGTGAATAACTAAAATATTTTTAAAATAAATTTTATAAAAATTGATAATATTAAATATTGGTTTACCTGAATTATTTATAAAAGAATTAGGAATAAATAAAATTATTTTATATTTTGCAATATAAATTTCACTAACATAACCATCAAATTTTTTTATTTTTTTAAATTTTACATCAAAATTTTTAGATAATTTAATAAGATAATCAGAACCTAAATTATGGCGAGATCCAATAAATTTATTATTTATATTATTTCCTAATCCTATAATTATTTTAATATAAGTATTCAAATATTTACCTATTTATTATTTTTATTTAAACATTATAGAAATAGATTCTTCATTACTAATTCTTCTTATTGTTTCTGAAAGCATATGAGATAAAGATAATACTTTAATATTATTTAATTTTTGTATTTTTTCATTTAGTGGAACACTATCACATACAATAAGTTTATCTATTACAGAACTAAAAATATTTTTAGCTGCATTACCAGAAAAAATAGCATGTGTAACATATGCTAAAACTTTTTTGGCTCCATTATTTTTTAATGCTTCAGCTGCTTTACATAAAGTTCCTCCTGTATCAATAATATCATCTATTAAAATACAATCACGTTTATTAACATCTCCAATAATATGCATAATTTCTGTTATATTATTAGTTCTTCTTTTATCTATTACTGCCATATCTATGGTTCCATTAAATAATTTTTTTGCCATTGCTCTCGCACGAACTACTCCACCAATATCAGGAGAAACTATTATTGGATTATTTAATTTATATTTTAATATATCCATTAAAAATATAGGACTAGCAAATATATTATCTACAGGAATATTAAAAAATCCTTGAATTTGTTCTGCATGTAAATCTACTGTTAGTATTCTATTTACTCCTACTTTAGATAAAAAATCAGCTATTACTTTAGCAGTAATTGGAACTCTAGCAGAACTAATTCTTCGATCTTGTCTAGCATAACCAAAATATGGAATAACTGCTGTTATTCTACCAGCTGATGCTCTTTTAAAAGCATCAATCATAATAATTAATTCAATTAAATTATCATTTGTAGGATTACAAGTTGATTGAATTATAAAAATATCATCTCCTCTTACATTTTCATTTATTTTAACAGATATTTCTCCATCACTAAAACGTCCTACAAATATTTTACCTAAATTAATATATAAATGATTAGCAATCTTAGTTGCTAATTTTATAACAGAATTTCCAGAAAATAATTTCATATTAGACACTAATTCACCACCTATTTAATTATAAAATTAATTTTTTTTTAATATTAAATGATAATAATATAAATAAATTTTTATATATAAATTATGTATATAAAATATATTTTATATTAAAATACTAATAAAATATTATTTATAATATATAATATTATATTTGTACTTAAAATACTAAAATAAATTTTATGAATCCTTATATTATTAAAAAACTTAATATATTACAAAAAAGATATAATTATATAATAAAAAAATTAAATAATTATAAATTATATAATGATTATAATTCTTTGCGTAATTTATCAACTGAACATGCAAAATTATCTAACATAATTAAATTATTTATCAAATGGAAAAAAATTAAATTAAATTTAAAAAATAGTGAATCACTATTAAATGATAAAGAAATATATTCTATAGTATTAGAAGATATAAAAAATATTAAAAATAAACAAAAAAAAATAGAAAAAAAAATAAAAAATTTTTTTATTTCTAAAAATACAAAAGACAATCGTAATTGTTTTCTAGAAATAAAATCTGGTTCAGGAGGAAATGAAGCAGCAATATTTGTAAGTGATATTTCTAGAATGTATATTAGATATGCTGAATCTAAAAAATGGAAAGTAGAAATTATTCATATACATTATAGTGAACATGGAGGTTTTAAAGAAATTATTTTAAAAATTACTGGTATTGGAGTATATGGAAGATTAAAATTTGAATCAGGAGGACATAGAGTACAAAGAGTACCAGAAACAGAATCACAGGGTAGAATACATACTTCTACTTGTATTATTGCTGTTATGCCAGAACTATTAAAAACAGAAATTCCAGAAATAAATAATCAAGATTTAAAAATTGATACATTTAGATCTTCTGGAGCAGGTGGACAACATGTAAATACAACAGACTCAGCTATTCGTATCACTCATATTCCAACAGGAATAGTAGTTGAATGTCAAGATGAAAGATCTCAACATAAAAATAAAGCTAAAGCTTTAGAAGTTTTGATAGCTAGAATTAATGCAATAGAGATTGCAAAAAAAAATAGAGATCATGCACTAAAAAAAAAAATATTATTAGGTACAGGAGATCGTTCAGATAGAAATAGAACATATAATTTTATTCAAAAAAGAGTAACAGATCATCGTATTAATTTAACAATTTATAAATTAAATGAAATTTTGAATGGAAATTTAGATATATTAATAAATCCTATTATACAACAATATAATACTAATAAATTATCAAATATAATAAAAAAATAAATGATTATTAAAAAATGGTTAAAATATTCAGCTAATTTACTAAAAAAAAATAAGATATTATTATATCATTTAGAATCTGTAATATTATTATCTTTTATTTTAAAAAAATCTAAATCATGGATTTATGGTTTTTGTGAAAAAAAAATAAATTATACAAAATTAAAAATACTAAAAGATTTATTACAAAGAAGAATTAAAGGAGAACCTATAGCATATATATTAGGTTTTTGTGAATTTTGGTCATTAAAAATTTATGTTTCTCCTTATGTTTTAATACCTCGTAAAGATACTGAAATTTTAGTAAATATTATTTTGCAAAAAATTAATAATAATACTACAAAAATATTAGAATTAGGTACTGGTAGTGGTGCAATTGCTATTGCAATTGCTTTTGAATATAATTTTTTAAATATTATTGCTATTGATATTTGTAAAAATATACTTAATATAGCAAAATATAATGCTAAAAAATTAAATATTTATAATATTACTTTTTTAAAAAGTAATTGGTTCAGTAAATTAAAAAATAAAAAATTTGATATTATTTTTAGTAATCCTCCATATATAAGTATTGACAAATATTTTTTTTTAGAAAAAGAACTAAAATTTGAACCTTTTACATCATTAATTTCCCTTAAAAAAGGGACAAAAGATTTAAATTATATTATTTCAAAATCTTTAAAATATTTAAATAATTATGGTTGGTTAATATTAGAACATGGATATAAACAAGGATATATTATAAAAAAAATGTTTCAAATAAAAAATTTTAAAAATATTAATCAATATACCGATATACAAGGATATAATAGAGTTATATGTGGACAAAAAATTATAAATTAAAAAATTTTAAAAATTTAATTATTATAAAAATTTTTTGAGAAATTAAATATATTTAATACTAACTAAATAAAAAATAACAAATATTATTCTAATATTTTATATATATTTTATAAAAAATTTTTGTTATTATTAAATAATATTTTTATTATAAAAAAAAAATGCAACAAAATTATAATTTAAAAAAAATAGATAAAAAATTAAATTTATTTAATAAAAAAAAATTATTAGAAAAGGATCATAGGTCTATAGGAAAAAAATTAGATTTATATCATTTCCAAAATGAATCTCCGGGAATGGTTTTTTGGCATAATAATGGTTATATTATTTTTCGTGAATTAGAAAATTTTTTACGTTTAAAATTAAATCAATATAATTATATAGAAGTAAAAACTCCTTTAATAACTGATATTTCTATATGGAAAAATACAGGACATTGGAAAATTTATAAAAAAGCAATTTTTACTACTTATTCCGAAAATAGAAAATATTGTATTAAACCTATGAACTGTCCTGGACATATACAAATTTTTCAACAAAAATTAAAATCATATAGAGATTTACCATTAAGAATTGCAGAATTTGGTATTTGTCATAGAAATGAATCATCAGGATCACTACATGGTTTAATGAGATTAAGAAATTTTACTCAAGATGATGCACATATATTTTGTACAAAAAATCAAGTTATACAAGAAATAGAAAATTGTATTAATATGATGTATGATATTTATCGTGTTTTTGGTTTTAAAAAATTTTTAATTAGATTATCAACAAGACCTTTAAATAAAATTGGTAATGATAAACTTTGGGATCAAACAGAAAATGATTTATCTTATATTTTAAAAAAATTAAATATTAATTTTGAATATAAAATAGGTGAAGGAGCATTTTATGGTCCTAAAATAGAGTTTTCTTTTTTTGATTGTTTAAATAGAGAATGGCAATGTGGTACAATTCAATTAGACTTTACATTACCACAATGTTTAAATTTATTTTATATTAATAAGAAAAATATACATGATACTCCAATTATTATACATCGTGCTATTTTAGGTTCAATAGAAAGATTTATAGGTATTCTTCTTGAAGAATTCTCTGGTTATTTACCTATTTGGTTAGCACCTATTCAAATAATAATATTAAATATTAGTGAAAAACATAATGATTATGTTTTAAAAATATTTAAAATAATTAAAAAAAATAATATTCGTGTAGAATATGATATAAAAAATCAAAAAATATCATTTAAAATTAGACAATATACTATTCAACATATTCCTTATATTTTTATATGTGGAGATCAAGAAATTAAAAATAATACAATTTCTGTTAGAAATTGTTTTGGTAAAAATTTGGGATTTATGAACATTCATGATATTATTAACAAAATAAAAAAAGAAATTATTAATTATAGTTTAAAAAATTAAGGAGATAAAATATTAAAAGTGGAAAAAAAATATTACAACTATTACGACCTAATAAAATAAATAAAAATATTAGAAGTAAAATTGTAAGATTAATAGGATTAAAAGGGGAGCAAATTGGTATAATTAACTTAAAAGAAGCTTTAAAAAAAGCAGAAAATACTGGATTTGATTTAGTTGAAATTAGTCCTAATTCTATACCTCCTGTATGTCGTATAATGGATTATGGTAAATTTTTATATGAAAAAAATAAAATTTCTAAGGAGCAAAAAAAAAAGCAAAAAATAATACATTTAAAAGAAGTTAAATTTCGTCCTGGAACAGATATAGGAGATTATCAAGTTAAGTTACGTAATTTAATACGCTTTTTAAAAAAAGGGGATAAGATAAAAGTAACCTTAAGATTTAGGGGTAGAGAAATGTTACATACTAAACTTGGTTTTTTTATGTTAAATCGTATAAAAAAAGATTTAGAAAATTTAGCAATAGTTGAATCTTTTCCTAAAAAAGTCGAAGGTAGACAAATTACAATGATATTAATTCCAAAAAAATAAAAATTAATAAAAAATAAATTTTTATTAAAAATTATTTAAGGTTAAAATATGATAAAAATTAAAACAGTACGAAGTGTTTCAAAAAGATTTAAAAAAACCAGTACTGGAAAATTTAAACATAAGCAATCTCACTTAAGGCATTTATTAACTAAAAAAAGTAAAAAAAAAAAAAGATTATTAAGACAAAAAAAAATAGTTAAAAAAGGAGATACATATTCATTAAAAACTTGTCTTCCTTATTTATAATAATAAAGAAGAAATAAATATTTTAAACAAAATATTAGGAGTTTTTACATGGTAAGAATTAAACGTGGTGTTACTTCAAAAGCTAGACATAAAAAAATTTTAAAACAAGCAAAAGGTTATTATGGATCTAAATCTAGGACTTATCGTTCTGCTTTTCAGGCAATTATTAAATCGGGACAATATTCTTATAGAGATAGAAAACAAAAAAAAAGAAAATTTAGGCAATTATGGATTATGCAAATTAATGCAGCTGTAAGAAAAAGAAAAATTTCTTATAGTAATTTTATATATAATTTAAAAAAACATAATATTAATATAAACAGGAAAATTTTAGCTAATATGGCAATATCTAATAACGTATCTTTTAATAAGTTAATAAAATATTCAATTAATTAAGTAATTTTTTATTAAATTTTTATATTTTTATTTTTTAGTATATTAATGAGAATATTTTTATGAAATCTAATGATGATTTAATAATCAATGCTAAAAAAGAAATTTGTGAAACAAAAGATATTATTAATTTAAATAAATTAAAAATTAAATATTTAGGTAAAAAGGGTTATATCTCTTCTCAATTTTTACTCATAAAAAAATTAAATAAAAAAGAAAAAATTAATAAAAGTATCATTATTAATTATCAAAAAAAAATAATTAAAGAAATAATACAAAAACGTAAAAAAGAAATAGAATTTAAAATAAATAGTAAACAATATTTATCACAGGAAATAGATATATCATTACCAGGTAAATTTATTAAAATAGGTTCTGAACATCCTTTAAGTTATATTATTAAAAAAATAGAAAATTTTTTTATAAAAATAGGATTTCAAATAGTCATGGGTCTTGAAATAGAAGATAGTTTTCATAATTTTGATGCATTAAATATTCCTAAAAATCATCCAGCAAGAACAAAAAAAGATACATTTTGGTTAGATAAAAATATATTATTACGCACACAAACTTCTAATGTACAAATTAGAATAATGAAAGAAAAAAAACCTCCTATACGTATATTAACTGCTGGAAAAGTTTATCGTAATGACTGCGATAGTAATCATACACCAATGTTTCATCAAATAGAAGGTCTATATATTAATAAGAAAGTAAATTTTGTGGATTTAAAAGGAATTTTATCTTTATTTTTAAATTTTTTTTTCGGGGAAAAATGTAAAATACGTTTTAGACCTTCATATTTTCCTTTTACAGAACCTTCTTTAGAAATAGATGTTTTAAATAAAAATAAAAAATGGGTTGAAGTTTTAGGAGCTGGTATGGTACATCCTAATGTATTAAAAAATGTTAATATAAATTCATCTAAATATTGTGGATATGCTTTTGGTATAGGAGTAGAAAGATTAACTATGCTATATTATAATATAAATGATATTCGTTCATTCTATAAGAATGATTTGCGTTTTCTTAAACAATTTAAATTAAATAATTTTATATGATTAAACTTAGTGAATTATGGTTACGTAAATGGTTAAAAAATGATGAAGATATCAGTATTCTATCTAAAAAATTAACAAAATTAGGTTTTGAAGTAGAAAAGATTGAACCTATTTATATTAATAAAAATTATGATAATATTTTACATATAAATATTCCATTTAATAGACCTGATTGTTTAAGTATATTAGGTTTATCAAGAGATTTATTTACTTTATCAAATAATAAATTTTTTGTTGATACTCCTTATAATAGTTTAATAAAAAAAACTAAAGAATATAAAATAAACATTTTTTTTGATAACAATATAAAAAATAAATTATATAAATATAATTATTGTATAATTAAGAATATTGATTTAAAAAAAAAAAATTATATCATTATTAATGATAGGTTATATAAATCAGGTTTTTATATACATAAAAATCCATTATTAAATATTCGTAATTATATATTTTTAGAATTAGGCTATCCTATCCAATTATATGATTTAAATAAAATTAAAGAAAATATTTATATAATTAATAATACAAAAAATAAATTTAATTTTATTGATACTGAAAATCAAAAAATTAAATTCATTAATAATAAAAATAATGATTTTTTAATTATTAAAGATAATAATAAAATATTATCTATACCAGGAATAACTCAAAATAAAGAAATAATAGTAGAATCAAATACAAAAAATATTTTAATAGAATGTTTATTTTTAAATAAAATATATATTAATTCACTTTTAAAAAAATATCATTCTTATGATAATATTTTTAATATGTATAAAAGATATTTAGATCCATTAATTATAAAAAAAGTAATAATAAGAACAGTAAATTTAATATCAGAAATATTTGGAGGAAAAATAGGTAATATATATTCATTTAACATAAATGATATTAATTATATTCCTAAAAAAATAATATTATCCTTCGATAAAATAAAAAAAATTTTAGGTTTTAGTATTAATAAAAAAAATATTAATAATATTTTAATTAAACTTGGTTTTCTTATTTTAAAAGAAAAAGTGAATTATTATATTATAAAAGTACCTAGTTGGCGTAATGATATAAATATAGAAGAAGATATAATAGAAGAAATTATACGTATATATGGATATAATAAAATTCCTAGTAAAGTAAAAATATATTTAAATAAAAATGATATTTTAAAAAATAATAAATTTACATTAAAAAATAATAAAATTAATTTAAAAAACATTAAAAATATATTAATTAATAGAGGATATTACGAAGTAATTAATTATAGTTTTATCAATCCTAATATACAATCTATATTGTATCCTAAAATAGATTTTATTAAAATTAAAAATCCCATTACCAAAGAAGTATCTGTAATGCGTAATTCATTATCATATGGTTTAATAAATAATATTATTTATAATCAGAATAGACAACAAAAAAATTTACGTTTTTTTGAATATGGTTTATGTTTTTATAAAAATTTTAAAAAAAAATTAGGTATATCACAAGAATTTATATTATCTGGAATAGTTAATGGTAATATACAAGAAGATTACTGGAATGAAAAAAATAGAACAATAAATTTTTATGACTTAAAAGGTGATTTAGAATCTATTTTTAATTTTTTTACTAAACAAAATAAAATTGAATTTCGTAAACAATGTAATATGACAATATTACATCCTTACATAAATGCATCAATATATTTTAATAATATATATGTTGGATATATTGGTATGTTACATCCTAAATTTATTAGTTATTTTAATATAGAAAATAAAAATACTTTTTTCTTTGAATTATTTTTTAATAAGATTATTATTAATAATATTTTTTTTATAAAAAAAAATATTAATTTTCCAATTAATCGCAGAGATATTTCTTTTTTTATTAATAAAAATATATATTTTATAGATATTTTAAATGAATTAAATTTATTAAATTTAAAAGAAATAATAAAAATAAATATTTTTGATGTATATCAGAGTAAAAATATTCCTATAGGCTATAAAAGTATTACTTTAAGTTTATTTATTCAAAATAAAAATTATACTTTAAATGAAAAAGAAATAAGTTTTATTTTACATAAGTGTATTTTAACATTACAACAAAAATTTCAAATTTTATTAAGAAATCATATTATCTAATATAATTTAAAAAAATTTTTAAATTATTTTAATAAATAAAAATTTATTTTAATTTAAATTAATAAATTAAATGTTCTTTATTATAAAGATGATGATTGTTTGTTAATATATAGTTAATAAAATATTAAAAGTTAATTAAAAAATGTTTACAGGAATTATTAAATCCATAGGAAAAATTAAAAATATAATTTATAAAAAAAATTTATATTTTATATATGTACAAATAAAAAAAAAATTTAGAAAAAATTTAAAAATAGGACAATCAATTTCTAATAATGGTTGTTGTTTAACAATTATTAATTTATATAAAAACATAATTGTTTTTAACATATTAAAACAAACTTTTAATATAACTACTTTTAAAAAAATTAAAATAGGTGATTATTTAAATCTTGAAAAACCTATTACAATAAATAATTTTATTGGGGGGCATTTAGTTTTAGGACATATTACTAATATAGCTAAAATTATTAATATTAAAAATTATAATTTTTCTAAAATTTTATGGATAAAACCAAATAATATTCTTCAGATGAATTATATTTTTAAAAAAGGATCAATATGTATTGATGGTGTTAGTCTAACTATAGATAAAAAATTAAAAAACAAATTTAGTGTAAATATAATTCCAGAAACATTATTAAGAACTACATTATCAAATAAAAAAATTAATGATTATGTAAATATTGAAATTGATTTATATGCTTATATTATAGTTAAAACAGTAAAAAAAATACATAAAAATAATATTAAATATATTTAATAAAATTAAAGGAATATGGATGTTTATAAAAAAAAAAAACATAAATATTATAAAAATATTAGAAAATCGTAATATTTTATACCAAGTAACTAATAGAAATAATTTATATAATATTTTAAAAGAAAAAAATATTAATCTTTATTGTGGTTTTGATTTAACAGCAGATAGTTTACATATAGGTCATCTTATACAATTAATTACACTTCAATATTTTCAAAGATTAGGACATAAACCAATTATTTTATTAGGAGGAGCTACAAGTTTAATTGGTGATCCTAGTTTTAAATTTAAAACAAGACAAAATAATTCAATAGATCTTATAAATAAATGGCTTCAAAAAATTAGTTTACAATTAACGAATTTTTTAGATTTTAATTGTGGAAAATATAGCGCAAGTATAATTAATAATTATGAATGGTTCCATAAAATGGATATTTTATTTTTTTTAAAAAAAATAGGGAAACATTTTTATGTTAATCATATGATGAATAAAGATGCAATAAAAAAAAGAATGAAAAATAATAATATAGAAGGTGGAATATCTTTTAAAGAATTTTCTTATAATTTATTACAATCCTATGATTTTGCTTATTTAAATAAAAATTTTAATGTTATACTACAAATTGGTGGATCTGATCAATGGGGACATATTGTTTCTGGTATTGATCTTGTGAAAAAAATTAATAAAAAAAAAGTTTTTGGTTTAACAACAAAATTAATTGTTAAAAATGATGGAACAAAGTTTGGAAAAACAGAAAATAAAACTATTTGGTTAGATTCTAAAAAAACTAGTCCATATAAATTTTTTCAATTTTGGTTAAATATACCAGATTCCACAGTATTTAATTTTTTATATATGTTCACTAATTATGAAATTAATTTTATTAATTCTTTCAAACAAAAAAATCAAAAAATTAAAAAAGATAGTTTACAATATTTATTAGCTGAATATATGACAAAAATAGTTCATGGTGAAAAAAAATTAAACATATCAAAAAAAATAACTAATTTACTTTTTAATAAAAATATAAATGATTTATCAGAAAAAGAATTTTATACATTACTAAATAATATTGATAATCTTTATGTAGAAAACAAAAAATTTGATTTATCAACAATTTTAGTTTTAAGTAAATTTGTATCATCTCGTACTCAAGCACTTACTATGATAAAATCACGTGCAATATATATTAATAATGAAAATGTATTAGATAATTCATTTATATTTACAGAATATCATAAAAAATTTAATCATTTTACTTTATTAAGAAAAGGAAAAAAGAATTTTTGTTTAATTTATTGGAAATAAAAAATAATATAACTATAATTTTTATGCGTTCTAGAGGAATTGAACCTCTGACTTTCACTATGTCATAGTGACACTCTAACCCCTGAGTTAAGAACGCATATATTATAAATAAAATCTTAACATTAAATATAATATATGTATTTATTTTAATAGTCAATTTTTTGTATTTTCATAATACGTAATATAACTAAAAATGCTGCAACTGTTAATCCAATTATAAACCCAATCCAAAAACCAGCAGGACCCATTGGGGATACAATAAAATTAGTAATAGATAAAAAATAACCAATAGGTAAACTTATTACCCAATAGGAAAAAAAAGTAATTAAAAAAATAGATTTAGTATCTTTATATCCTTTTAATATACCACATCCGATAACTTGAATAGAATCTAAAATTTGATAAATAGATGCTAATAAAATTAAATGTGAAGCTAAATTTATAGTGTTTTTACTATGATTATAAAAAGAAGCTATTTTATTTTTTAAAATAATACTTATAAAAAAAATAAAAAAAGATATTATTATTCCTATAATTTGTGAAATCCAACTAATAATTTTTGCTTTTTCTTTATAACCTAAACCAAGATAAAATCCAATTATTATAGTTGTAGAAATACTTAAAGATAAAGGAATAACAAAAATAAATGAACTAAAATTTAAAGCTATTTGATGACTAATAATACTTTCTATTTCCATATTAGAAGATATTAAAAAAAAAACAATACTAAATAATGTTATTTCAAAAAAAATAGATAATCCAATAGGAATACCTAATTTTAGTAATTTCATTAGTATTTTAATATCAGGTTTATTAAATAAACTAAAATATTTAATATCATGAAATCGTTTAGATTTTGACATACATCCTAGAGTAAGAAAAAACATTATCCAATAGATTAAAACAATAGATATACTACATCCAATTCCTCCAAATTTTGGTATATAACCTAAACCATATATAAAAATATAATTTATAGGTATATATAAAATTACACCTAACCAATTAATTAACATATCTGGTATAATAAACGATAAACTTATACATTGGCATCTTAATACTTGTAATAATAAATATCCGGGTATACTCCAGGAAATAATTTTTAAATAAATTTTTGTTTTTAAAATTATAAATTTATTTTTAGATAAAAATGATATTAAAAAACCAATTTTATAAAAAATTAATATCATAATACAAGATATTATTATTACTAATAAATATGATTGTTTTATATAATTTGTTATATTTTTTCTCTTATTAGATCCATTAATTTTAGTAATAATAGGGATTAAAGATAATAAAATACCATGACTAAATAATATTATTGGTAATGATATTGATGTACCCATAGCTACAATAGCCATATCTATATTACTATAATATCCAGACATAATACTATTTATAATACTTATTAAAATACATGCTATTTGTGTTAAAATAATTGGTATTGTAAGATTAAATAATTTTTTTATTTCAATTAAATATTTTTGCACATATATCCTTTTTTACTTTTAATATTTATTGAATTTTACATAATATTATAAATATATAAATATATTTTTAAAAAAAAATTTGAAATTATTTAATATGATTAATATAATTAAATTTATTTAATAAAATTAAGGAAATTTTATGCAAATTTTAAAAAAGATTAAAGAACAAATAAAAAGTAACCCTATTATTTTATATATGAAAGGAAATCCCAATAATCCTAAATGTGGTTTTTCAAATAAAGCTGTAAAAATTATTATGTTTTATAAAATAAAATTTTATTATGTTGATGTTTTAAAAAATCCTGATATTAGAAATTTTTTACCAAAATATGCTAATTGGCCTACATTTCCCCAATTATGGGTAAATAATGAATTAATAGGAGGATATGATATTATATATTCACTACATAATACAAAAAAATTAAAAATGATTTTAAACTATAAAAAAAATAATTAATTTTATATATTTTAAAATAAAAATTTTGGAGGCCATCCTCCTATTTCTTTCCATTTATTAACTAATTTACAAAATAATTTAGCAGTACGGTTAGTATCATATAAAGCTGAATGTGCTTGATTATTATCAAAAGAAATTCCCATAGCATGACATGATTTAGCTAAAACAGTTTGTCCTAAAATTAAACCACTCATTGAAGCAGTATCAAATGTAACAAAAGAATGAAATGGATTATAATTTTCCATTTTTGTACGTTTTACAGCTTCCATAATAAAACTATGATCAAAATTAGCATTATGAGCTACTAAAACTGCTTTTTTACATTTATGTTTTTTTATATCTTGAGATATTTTTGAAAAAATAATTTTTAAAGCTTTACTTTCAGTTATAGCACCTCTTAAAGAAGTATTAATATTTATTCCATTAAAAGCTAATGCTTCATGAGATATATGAGATCCATTAAAAGGTAAAATATGAAAATGTAACATTTCATTTTTTTCTAACCAACCATTATTCATTTTTAATGTTATTATACTAATTTCTAATATAGCATGATATTTTGAATTAAATCCTGAAGTTTCAATATCAATTACAACAGGATAAAATCCTCTAAATCTAGAAGATAAAAGATTTAATTTTGATAACTTATTCATTTTTTAAAATTTTTAAAATGTATTTATATTAATTTTATATACATAAATAAATTATACTTTTATATAAAAAATTACAAGTAAAAATTACTATATATATTTTATTTATTAAATAAAATTTTATAATAAAAAATTATTCTATATTATTTAATAATAAATTATTAATTTAAAAAAATTATTAATTATAAAATTATATATTAATTTTATTAATTACAAATTATAACAATAAAAATTTATATTTTTAATTAAATTTTTATATAAAATAGAATTTTTTATAATAATAATAATTTTATTAATTTAAATTTAAAAAATATTTTTAATATAATTAATTTTATAATGTTTTTTTATTCTTTTTTTATTCAATAAAATATTATTAATAATATCAATCATTACTTCTGATGAAGTAAATAAATTTTTAATAAAATATATTTTTAAATTTTTGTTTAATATTTTTTTTATATTAATTTCTGTATTTTTATCAATATTAGAAATTAAAACCCATATTCCTTTTAGTATTAAAATTTTTTTTATAAAATCATCATAATGTAATAAACATTCACTATTTTTACCAATCCATAATCCTTTTAAATTTTTTTTATATAAAGCAAAATACATATAATTTTTATTATATTTTATTACAGTTATAATATTTGTAATTCCAGTTAATTTCCAAGATTTTTCGGCAATAATCATTAAATGAGATAAACCTATTTTAGGTATATTAAGTGCATAAGATATACTATCTATTATTGCTATACCTATTCTTAGGCTTGTAAAATTTCCGGGACCTAAATTACACCCTAATAAATTTAAATCAGTTAAAAATAAACTATTTTTTTTTAAAATATGATGAATTAAGTGTAATATATATTTAATATGTGAAAAAGGACAATATTTTTTTTCATTATAAATAATATTTTTACTTTTTAAAGTAATAAAACAATATTCAGTAGATGTATCAATAATCAAAATATTTTTATACATAAGATTTTATTATTAATTAAATATAAATTTATTGTTTAAAATTCAAATTATGTTATAATTTTACTGTTTTTGGTAAAATTAAAACTGTTTTTTATAAAAAAATTATTTTATTAAATAATACTATATATCATATAATAATTATTAATTTAATTAAGTTAAATTTTATTAAAAATATTAAAATATTAATAAAAATATTTAAACATTTATAATGTTATGAGATATAAAAATAATAATTGAGGATAATGTAAACTCATGACAACAATAGTTAGTGTAAGAAAAAATGGAAATGTAGTTATCGGTGGTGACGGACAAGCAACTTTAGGTCATATTATAATGAAAGGAAATGTAAAAAAAATTCGTAAATTATATAATGATACAGTAATTGCTGGTTTTGCTGGTGGTACTGCAGATGCTTTTACACTTTTTGAATTATTTGAACAAAAATTAGAAATACATCAAGGAAATTTAATAAAATCTGCAGTAGAATTAGCAAAAGATTGGAGAACAGATCGTATTTTACGTAAGTTAGAAGCATTATTAGTAATTGCAGATAAAATTACTTCTTTAATAATTACAGGGAGTGGAGATGTAATTCAACCTGAAAATAATATAGTTACTATTGGTTCTGGTGGCCCATATGCACAAGCCTCTGCACGTGCTTTATTTGAAAATACTAATTTAAGTGCATATGAAATAGTAAAAAAATCTTTAAATATTGCAGGAGATATTTGTATATACACTAATCATAATTTTACAATTGAAGAATTGCCATCTAATTAATATATAAATAAGCATGAGGAAAATGCTAATTATGTCTGAAATGACTCCAAAAGAAATAGTTAATGAATTAAATAAATTTATCATTGGTCAAGAAAATGCAAAAAAAGCTGTAGCTATTGCGTTAAGAAATCGTTGGAGACGCATGCAACTTGATGAAAATTTAAGGCAAGAAGTAACTCCTAAAAATATATTAATGATAGGACCTACGGGAGTAGGTAAAACTGAAATTGCTCGTCGTTTAGCAAAATTAGCTAATGCACCTTTTATAAAGGTAGAAGCAACTAAATTTACTGAAATTGGTTATGTAGGAAAAGAAGTAGATTCAATTATTAGAGATTTAACTGATGTTGCTATAAAAATGATACGTATAAAAGAATTTAAAAAAAATTGTAATAAAGCAAGAAAAATGGCTGAAGAGAGAATTATTAATGCATTAATACCTAATAAAAATAATTGGAATCAAGATGATAATATTACATCTATTCGTGAAAAATTAAAAACTAAATTAAAACAAGGATTATTAGATAATCAAGAAATTGAAATTAATATATCAAGTTCTCCTATGGGAATTGAAATTATGGCACCTCCAGGTATGGAAGAAATGACAAGCCAATTACAATCATTATTTCAAAATTTAGGAGGTAATAAACAAAAAAAACGTAAATTAAAAATTAAAAATGCTATTAAATTACTTTTAGAAGAAGAAGCAAATAAATTAATTAATAACGAGAATATTAAACAAAAAGCTATAGAATCAGTTGAACAAAATGGTATTGTATTTTTAGATGAAATAGATAAAATTTGTAGAAGAAATAATAATATATCTTCAGATGTTTCACGAGAAGGAGTACAACGTGATTTATTACCATTAGTAGAAGGATGTACAGTTTCAACAAAACATGGAATGGTTAAAACAGATCATATTTTATTTATTGCATCAGGATCATTTCAAATATCTAAACCTTCTGATTTAATTCCTGAATTACAAGGTAGATTACCAATAAGAGTAGAATTAAAAGCTCTTACTAGTAATGATTTTGAAAGAATTCTTATAGAACCAAATGCTTCTATCACAGTACAATATAAAGCATTATTGGCAACTGAAAAAATAAATATTATTTTTACTGAAGATGGTATTAAAAGAATAGCTGAATCTGCTTGGAAGGTAAATGAAACAACAGAAAACATAGGAGCAAGAAGATTACATACTATTCTTGAACATTTAATGTCAGATATATCTTACGATATTGATAAATATAATAATAAATCGATTACTATTGATAAAATTTATGTAAGTAAACATTTAGATTCACTAATTATAAATGAAGATATTAGCAGATATATTTTATAATAAATTAATTATTATGTTTAAATAATAAATATTAATCATTTACATTTAGTGATTATATTTTTAGATTACATAATCTTAAATAAGTAAAATAATATTAACTATTTCTTTTTTTTAGAATTTCTATAATATTATTTAAATTAATATTTTTAAATTTTAAAAGTATAATTAAATGATAGATTAAATCTGCTGTTTCTTCAATAAAATCTGTTTTATTATCATAATTTGCAGCTATAATAGTTTCTATAGCTTCTTCTCCTACTTTTTGTGATATTCTTTTTAAACCACTTTGATATAATTTATAAGTATACGAAAAAGGTTTCATATTATCCTTTTCTTTTTTTTTATCTAGATATTTTTCTAATAAATATAAAAAAGTAAAATTTGATGTAAATTTTTTAAAACAACTATATTCATTTAAATGACATGTTTTATTAATTGATTCTACTAAAATGAGTAAAGTATCTTTATCACAATCTGTAGTAATATTTTTTAAAATTAAAAAATTACCTGTTGTTTCTCCTTTTGTCCATATTTTTTTTTTAGTTCGAGAAAAAAATGTAACTTTTTTTGTATTTAAAGTTATTTTTAAAGATTCCTTATTCATATAAGCATGCATAAGAATTTGTCCAGAAATTTTATGTTGTATAATAGTAGGTATTAATCCATTAGTTTTTATCCAATTTAAATTATCTACAAAATCTTTTTTTAACATATTCTTACCTCTATATTTTTTTTGTATAAAAATTGTTTTAATACTTGAATATTAATAATATTTTTATGAAAAACCGATGCTGCTAAAGCGCCATCTACATTAATTTTTTTATTAAAAACATTATAAAAATCTTTTTTAGAACCTGCTCCTCCAGAAGCAATTAAAGGAATTTTACAAATTTTTCTTATTTTTTTTAATTGTTTTAAATCATAACCATTACATAATCCATCCTGATTCATCATATTCAATACTATTTCACCTGCTCCCAAATCTTGTACTTTTTTAATCCATTCAATTGTTTCCCAATTAGTTATTTCAGTATATTTTATATTACCAGTATATTTGTAAACATAATATTTTTTTGTTACACTATTATAATAAGAATCAACACCCACTACAACACACTGTGTACCAAAATATTTTGATAATTTTGTAATTAAAGAAGGATTATTTAATGCAGGAGAATTTATAGATATTTTTTCAGCTCCTAAATGTAATATTTGTGCAGCATCACTTATTGATTGTATTCCTCCTGCTACACAAAAAGGGATATTAATTAAATTAGATATTTGAGATATCCATTTTTTATTAACTAATCTATTATCAATTGATGCTGTAATATCATAAAATATTAATTCATCTGCTCCTTCTTTATCATATTTAGAAGCTAATGATAAAATATCTCCTATAATTTGATGATTCTTAAATTGTTTACCTTTTACCACTTTATTTTCATAAACATCTAAACAAGGAATTATTCTTTTTGCCAACATAAATTAGCCTCTTTGAAAGAAAATATTTTTTCTAAAAAAGCTCTTCCAATGATTATATCTTTTACTCCACTTTTTTTTAAGTTTTTAATATCTTTCAAAGTAGAAACACCTCCTGATGCTTGAAAAAATACTTCTGGGTATTTTTTTACAATTTCAGTATAAAGATTTATATTTGGTCCTAATAATGTACCATCTTTAGAAATATCTGTACATAAAACATATTTTAAACCTATATTTAAAAATTGTTCTATAATATCTTCAAAAATAATATTACTTTTATTTTGCCATCCATTAATAAAAACTATTTTTTTATGATTTTTATCAAATTTAATATCCAATGCTAGAATTAAGGAGTATGGATTATATAATTTAAACCATTTTTTAACATTATCAAGATTTTTTATAATTGAAGAACCTAATATAACTTGTGCATTAGGTATTAAATTAAAAATAAAATCTATATCTGTTTGAGTTCTAATACCTCCTCCTATTTGTATAGAAATAAAATTAATTTTAGATAATTCTTTTAATAAAAATATTTGTTTTTTACTAGGATCTTTTGCACCATCTAAATCTATTAGATGTATTTTTTTAGCTCCTTGTTCTAAATATTTTTTAATATAAAAAAAAGGTTTGTGTAAATATTTACGTTTAACATTAAACTTACCCTGATGTAATCTAACAACTTGTCCTTTTATTAAATCAATAGCTGGAATAATCATTTTTTTGTTTTATATTTTTAAAAAATTTTTAATTAATTGAATACCATTATTTCCTGATTTTTCTGGATGAAATTGCACTCCAAAAAAATTATCTTTTTGTATAGCAGAACTAAATAAATTTTCGTAATTTGTTTCAGCTATAGTATAATTATTTAAATGAATATTATAACTATGAGAAAAATAGAAATAAGATCCTGTATATATATTATGAAATAATGGAGATTTTTTTGTAATATTTACTTTATTCCATCCCATATGAGGAATAGGAACATTTTTATTATTCATTAAATATGTTGAATAATTTAAAATTCCTAAAGTATTTATTCCTTCATTTTCTTCACTATGTTTTCCTAAAATTTGCATTCCTAAACATATTCCTAAAATATCTTTTTTACAATTTTTAATTAATTTTAATAAATTATCATTTTTTAATTTTTTTATTGCAGAATATGCTGAACCTACTCCTGGTAAAAAAATTTTATCAGCATTTAAAATTAAATTTTTATCATTTGTAATTTGAGATCTAAATCCTATTTTTTCAATAGTAGATTGTAAAGAGTAAAAATTACCACAAGATGTATCTAAAATAACAATATTCAATTTAATACTCCTTTTGAACTGGGAATAATATTATTTACAATTTTTATTGCTTGCTTTAAAGTACATCCGAAGGATTTAAATAAACTTTCAATCTTATGATGGTCATTTTCTCCATTAACTTTTAAATATATATTACATGACATAGAATATGATAAAGAATAAAAAAAATGTTTAACCATTTCAGTACTTAAATCACCAATTTTTTGATATTTAAATTTAGCATAATATTGTAAATATGGTCTACCTGATAAATCTATTGCACATTTTGCTAGTGATTCATCCATTGGTAATAAAAATCCAAACCTATTAATTCCCTTTTTATTACCAATAGCTTTTGATAAAGCTTTTCCTAATGAAATTGCAATATCTTCTATTGTGTGATGATCATCAATTTTTAAATCTCCTTTACTAGAAATATTTAAAATAAATCCTCCATGTATTGCTATTTGTTCTAACATATGATTTAAAAAATTAATCCCTGTATTAATTATACTTTTTCCTTTTTTATCTAAAAATAATTCTACATATATTTTTGTTTCTTTTGTTACTCTTTTTATTATAGCATATCTTTTAAATGGTGTTAGTTTACTTAAAATATTTAACCAATTACATTTTTTTTTATTATATAAAATACCATTAATGCCAATATTATTTGCTAATTCTAAATCTGTTAAACGATCACCTATAACATAACTATTTTTTTTATCTAAATTATTATTTAAATAAGATTTTAACATTGTTGTATTTGGTTTTCTGCATATACAATTATTATATGAAAAATGTGGACATATAAAAATATCTTCAAATTTTATATCTTGAGATTTAAAAATATTAAGCATAAAATTATGTGGTATATTAAAATTTTTATAAGGAAAAGATTTAGTACCTAAACCATCTTGGTTTGTAATAATTACAAATAAGTAAGATAATTTTTTTAGTTTTGATAAAACAGTAATAACATGTTTTTCAAAAAAAAGTTTATTTATATGATCAATTTGATAATTATCTTTAGGTTCAGATATTAATGTACCATCTCTATCTATAAAAAGTATTTTTTTTAACATATATAAAATTCTATTTATAATAATAATTAATTATCTTAACAAGATAATTTTTTTAATTCAAAAATTAATTTTTTACATTCATTAAATGTTCCTATTGTAATTCTTAAACAATTTTTTAATCTATTTTCATGATTTTGATTTCTAACAATTATTTTCTTTTTATATAATTCTTTAAAAATATAATGAGAATTAAAAAATTTTATTAAAACAAAATTTGTTTCACTATAAAATATTTTTTTTATAATTTTATAATTTTTTAAATTATTAATTAACCATTTTTTATTATTAATAATTTTTTTTACATTATTTTTCATAATAATTAAATTTTTAGGATATAGAGCTTGTATAGCTATATCTATTACAGGATTAGGTATTGGATAAGGAGCAATAACTTTTTGTAAAATATTAATGATTTTACTATTAGTTAATATAAAACCACAACGTAAACCAGCTAATCCAAAAGCTTTTGATAAAGTTCTTAATATAATTAAATTATGATATTTATCTATTAAATTAACTAAAGTTTTATTTATACAAAATTCAATATATGCTTCATCAATTACAATAATTATTTTATTTTTAACTAACTCTAAGAGTTTTATTATATTATTTTTATTTATACAATTACCTGTAGGATTATTAGGATGACAAATAAATATTATTTTAATATTATAAAGATTTTTTTTAATAAAATTAATATTTAATTCCCAATTATTTAAACTATTAATCATAATATATTTAATATTAAGTATTTCAGCATTAACACGATACATATCATATGTTGGAGGACAAAATAAAATTTTTTCTTTTACAGGATCACAAAATGTACGCATAATTATATCTATACCCTCATCAGCTCCTCTAGTAACTAAAATATTTTTATAATTTAAATTTACATATTTACTATAAAAATTAATCAGTTCTCGAGATTGTGGTTCTGGATATTTATTAAATGTTTTTTTATTTAAAGAAAAAAGAGAAATAATAGGAGACTCATTTGCATTTAATAAAATTGTATTATTATTAATATTATTATGTAATAATCTTGCTGATTTGTATGGTTTAAGACTAAAAATATTTTTTCTAACCATATTATTTATATTAATATTTTTAATATTTAATAAATTTTTATTAATAAAATTTTTTCTTATAGTAATAGCGTTACTGTGACCTAATAAATTTTCTGATTTTGACATAATTTCTACTGTATTAGAAATATTTAATAATCCTTTTTTTGTTAATTTTTGTACAGACATTTTTTTTTGGAAATCATATACTCCTAAACAAGAATAAGTTAATGCATGTCCATAAGTCGGTAAAACATGATTTGTTCCTGATGCATAATCTCCAGCAGATTCAGGAGACCAATTACCTAAAAAAATTGATCCAGCATTGATAATCTTAGGTAAAATTTGACGATAATTTTTACATTGAATTATAAGATGTTCAGGAGCATATTTATTTACTATTTTAATACATTCTTCCATATTTTTGACTATGATAATATAACTTTTACTAAGAGATTTTTTTGCTATTTTTTTTTTAGGTAATTTTTCTAATTTTTTATAAAGTTTGTTTTGAACTAATTTTGCTATTTTTTCTTCAGTAGTAAGTAAAAATACTTGTGAATCAATTCCGTGTTCTGCTTGTGATAATAAATCAGCTATAATAAAATTATAGTTTGCTGATTTATCTGCTAAAATCATTAATTCTGATGGACCAGCAGGCATATCTATAGAAACATTTTTATCAAAAATTTCATTTTGATTAGTAATTTGTCTTTTAGCCTCTGTAACAAAAAAGTTTCCTGGACCAAAAATTTTATTTACTTTATTAATAGATTCAGTACCAAAAGCCATCGCAGCTATAGCATGAGCTCCCCCTATTTGAAAAATATTTTTTATATTACATAAATATGCAGAAAATAAAATTTCATTAGATATAGGAGGAGGAGAACATAATATAATATTTGGACATAATGCTAATTTTGCAGGAATTCCTAACATTAATACAGTAGAAAAAAGTGATGATGTACCTCCGGGTATATATAATCCTACTTTAGATATAGGTCGATAAATTTGATGACAAAATACACCAGGTATAATTTTAATTATTTTTTTTCTTAGTAATTGAGATTTATGAAATTTATGTATATTATTATATGCTTGTTGTATAGCATTTTTAATATCTTTTTTTAAAAAAAATTTTGAATTATTTATTTTTTCTTTATTTATTTTTAATTCATTAGTTTGAATTTTATCAAATAATAAATTATATTTTTTTAAAGCAGTATCACCTTTTTTTTTAACTTGATTTAAAATTTCTGTTACATTATGTTTAATTTTTTTATCAATTGAAAATATTGGTCTAGATAGTATTTGTTTTTTTTGAATTTTATCAGAATTATTCCAGTATATAAGATTATTTATAATAGTCATTTTCATTCCATAATTTTTTCAATAGGTAAAACTAAGATTGAACTTACTCCTAATAATTTTAATTTTTCCATTGTTTCCCAAAATAGTGTTTCACTACTTACCATATGCATTGCTACTTTTTGAGTATTACCAATTAATGGTAGAATAGTAGGATTTTCAGCACCTGGTAATAATGAAATTACCTCTTTTAATTTTTTATTAGGAACATGTAACATTATATATTTTGATTCTCTAGCTTTTATAACTCCTTTAATTCTAGTTAATAATTTATTTATTAATTTTTGTTTAATTTCTTTAATTTTACCACAACGCTGTATTAAGCATGCTTGAGAATTATAAATAACTTTTACTTCTTTTATACCATTTGCTTCTAAAGTAGCTCCAGTAGATACTAAATCACAAATAGCATCCGATAAACCTACTCTTGGTGCTAATTCAACAGATCCATTTAACATACAAGGTTTAAATATAATATTATGTTTATCAAGATATTTTTTTAGAATATTAGGATAAGATGTTGCAATACAAGAATTTTGTAGAGATTGTAATCCTGTATAATTTTTATTAATAGGTATTGCTATTGATAATCTACATATCCCAAAATCTAATTTACGTAAAGTTAAATAATTAGCATTTTCACCTTTTGATAAACGAGTTAAAACCTCTTCTTCCAAAACATTTTTCCCAATAATTCCTAAATCAACAACTTCTTCCATAATTAATCCTGGAATATCATCATCACGTACTCTTAAAATATCAATTGGCATATTTTCTGTAAAAGCTATTAAACGTTGTTGCTGAAAATTAATTTTAAGACCACACTTTTTTAATAATTTACTAGATTCTTTACTTAAACGACCAGATTTTTGCATAGCTATTCGTAAACGATTATTATCTAGCATGCTTTATATCCTTTTTTTAGAATAATTTGAAATTCTTATAAAACATTTTACTTAAAATTAATTTTTATGATTTTAAATAAAATTAAATTATTATTTCAACTAAAATAAATTATTTTTATTAAAATAATAAATATTTTTTATTTCAAAATTATTTAAGTATAAAATAATTTTGATATTTTTTATATATTAAAATAATTATTTTTTTATTTTTTTGTATATCCTAAATCATTATTTATAGGATTTTTTGCTGAAATACGAGCTAATTTATCGCATTCATTATTCATTTTATGATATGAATGTCCTTTTATCCAATTCCAATTTACATTATGTTTTAATAACACTAAATCTAATCTTTTCCATAAATCAATATTTTTTACTATCTTTTTTTTATTACGTATCCAATTAAATTTTTTCCAATTATATATCCATTTTGTAATACCTTCTTTTAAATATCTACTATCAGTAGATATACAAATATTACAACTTTCTTTTAAAGATTCAAATGCTATAATAGAAGCCATTAATTCCATTCTATTATTAGTAGTTAAAAAAAAACCTTGAGTTAAAATTTTTTCATATTTATTATATTGTAAAATAGCTGCACAACCTCCTGGACCAGGATTATATATACAAGAACCATCTGTAAAAATATTTATATTTTTATACATATAACTTCTTTTTAAAAATTTATTTTATTTATATAACAAATATGAAAAAAATTAATATACGTCAAGTAGTTTTAGATACAGAAACTACAGGAATGAATTTTTCTCCTCCTTATTATATAGGTCATCGTATAATAGAAATAGGAATGGTTGAAATTGTTAATCGTAATATTACTAATAATAATTTTCATACGTATTTAAATCCTGAACAAAATATAAGTCAAGATGCATTTAATATTCATGGAATTTCTAATGAATTTTTATCTAATAAGCCTATTTTTTTTGATATTGTAAATAATTTTTTAAATTATATAAAAGGGACAGAATTAATTATTCATAATGCACAATTTGATATTAATTTTTTAAATTATGAATTATCATTATTAAAAAATAATTTACCTAAAATTGAAAATATTTGTAAGATAAAAGATACACTTAAAATAGCCAGGAATTTATTTCCAGGAAAAAGAAACTCACTTAATTCTTTATGTTCTAGATTTCATATAGACAATAGTAAACGTGATTTACATGGAGCATTATTAGATGCAAAACTTTTAGCAAAAATTTTTTTGTTCATGACTACTAAACAAAATACGTTTAAATTAGAACTTTCAAAAAAAATAAATAATAATATTGATATTAAATTACCTTTTTTTTATAAAAAATTAATTAAAAAAAAAAATTTAATTATATATGCTTCTGATGAAGAATTAAAATTACATAAATTACAATTAAAATTAATTAAAAAAAAATGTGGATTTTGTTTATGGTCAAAAAAAACAACTTAAAAATAAATAAAAAAATATTGATTATTAATAATATATAAAATATAATATTAAAATATTATGGTGCGATAGTTCAGTTTGGTTAGAATACCGGCTTGTCACGCCGGGGGTCACGGGTTCAAGTCCCGTTCGCACCGTATTTTAATAAAATATTAGTTTAATCATTAATAATCCATAATACACAAGATTTTTTATATAACTCTAAATTATTTTTTAAAATATTAATTAAATCTGAGCAAATTTCTTTTTTATTTCTAAAATCATTAATCCAAAAAAAAACAGTAAAATTAATAGAATTCTTAGTAATTTCATCAACAATAACATCTATAATAGAATTTTCTATTATTTTACTATTTATCGACATAGTATCTAATATTATTTTTTTTATTATATTAACATCTTCTTGTACTAAATCACGTGAAACACCTAAAGTAATTTTATTACGATATTCATTCGCTTTAGAAAAATTTATTATGTTTTCTGTAAGAATTTTACCATTTGGTACAGATATAATACTTCCATCAAATGTCTTAAAAAGAGTACAAAAAATTTCAACATTAGTTATTTTACCAGTAACATTACCTATATTTATATAATCTCCTACTTTAAAAATACGAAAAGTAATAATTAATAATCCTGATGCCAAATTTGCTAATGCACTTTGCCAAGCTAAACCCACGACTAGACCTATAGTTCCAAATGCTGCAAAAATAGATGATGTTTTTAATCCAATACTACTTAATGCGCTAACTATTACGAATATTGTTAAACTATATTTTAAAACGTTAGAAAGAAAACCAATTGTTATTGGATCTATATTTCTAATAGTGAAAACATTTTTTATAGTTCTAGTAGCAATTTTTACTCCCCATAATCCAAAAAATAAAATCATACCAGCTAAAAAAAAATGTTCACCTTGATAAAAAATAAAAACTTTATTATGTATAATCCATGATTTTATGAAATCTAATACACTAGTAAATTTATTCATATTTTAATCATCCGTTTTATAAAATAATTTATATTCTTTTTTATAATTAAATTTTTTTATAAAGTATTAATTGCATTTAATTTCTTAAAAATTTTTTCTAATTTATTTTTTATTGAAATTTGAGATGCTCTAATCCAGGATCTTGGATCATAATATTTTTTATTAGGTTTATTTAAACCATCAGGATTACCCAACTGCTTAGATAAATATTGTTTATTTTTTTTAAAATATTCTAATATACCTTTCCATGTTGCCCATTGAATATCTGTATCAATATTCATTTTTATAACACCATATTTTATAGATTCTTTAATTTCTACTGATGAAGATCCAGAACCACCATGAAATACAAAATTTATAGGATTTTTTGTAAGATTATGTTTTTTACAAATAAAATTTTGTGAATTTTTTAAAATTTTTGGTAGTAATTTAACATTACCTTTTTGATATACTCCATGTACATTTCCAAAAGATGCTGCAATAATAAATTGAGGACTGATTAATTTTAATTTTTCATAAGCATAGTTAACATCATAAGGATCCGTGTATAATAATTTTTTAGTTAATTTACTATTATCAATACCATCTTCTTCTCCACCTGTACATCCTAATTCAATTTCTAATATAATATTCATTTTTGACATTTTTTTTAAATATTTACTACAAATTTGAATATTATCTACAACAGATTCAGTAGATAAATCTATCATATGAGAAGAAAATAAAGGTTTTTTGTATTTTAAAAAATATTTTTTATTTTCATTTAATAAATTATCAATCCATGATAATTTATTTTTAGGACAATGATCAGTATGTAAAATTACTGGTATACCGTAATATTTAGCAATTTGATGTACATGTTTTGCTCCAGATATTGCTCCAATTACAGAAGCTAATTCAGGATTAACATTTTGTAATCCTTTACCTGCAATAAAAGCAGCACCTGCATTAGAAAATTGAATAATAACTGGAGATTTTACTTTAGCTGCAGTCTCTAAAACTATATTAATAGAATCAGTACTAATACAATTAATTGCAGGTAATGCAAAATTATGTTTTTTTGCTATTTTAAAAATAGTTTGTATATCATTACCAAAAATAACACCAGGTTTTACATAATTTAAAATTTTAGACATATACCTACCTTATTATAAATTTTCATGTATAATTATTATTTTAATTTTTAATTTTAATTTTTTAGTGAAATATTTTCTAATTTTGATATAACAGGTAATTTATTACCTTCAATATATTTTAAAAAAGCACCTCCACCAGTAGAAATATAAGAAATTTTATTAAAAACATTAAATAATTCTATGGCAGATATAGTATCTCCTCCACCTACAATTGAAAAAATATTATTATTATTAATAATGGCATTAATTATTTCTTCAGTTCCTTTACTAAAATTTTGGAATTCAAAAACTCCAACAGGTCCATTCCATAATACAGTTTTTGCTTTTTTTAATTCATTTTTTATTATATTAATTGTTTTATCTCCTATATCGAGAATTTGTTCATTTCTTAATATTTTGTTTATTTTTTTTATTTTTACTGAAGTATTATTTGAAAATGAAGTACCTACTCTACAATCAACTGGAATAATAATATTTTTATATTTTTTTATTATTTTTTGTGCTAATAAAACACTATTTGGCTCATATAATGAATTACCAATATCATTATTTAATGATAATATAGTATTTGCTATACCTCCTCCAACTATAACTTTATTTGATAATTTTGCTAATTTTTTTAAAATATTAAATTTTGTAGAAATTTTAGAACCACCAATAATGGAAATTATTGGTTTTTTAGGATTTTTTAAAAATTTTTTTAAATTTTTTATTTCATTAATTAATAACATTCCTGCACAAGATTGTTTAGCAAAATTCATAATTCCATAAGTAGAAGAATGCATACGATGTGATGTAGCAAATGCATCCATGACAAATATGTCACATAAAGAAGCATATTTTTGGGATAATTTTTGATTATTATTTTTTTCACCAATATTAAAACGTACATTTTCTAAAAGTATTATTGTATTTTTTTTAAAATGAATTCCATTCAAATAATTTTTTTCTAAAATTACTTTATAATGTAAAATTTTTTCTAAATAAATAGCGATATTTTTTAAAGAATATAAAGGATTATATTGACCTTCAATTGGTCTACCTAAATGAGAAGCTAAAAGAATTTTAGCTCCTTTCTTTAAAGCATATTGAATAGTAGGTAATGATAATTTAATTCTAATATCAGAAATAATATTACCTTTTAAATCAATTGGAACATTGAAATCAGATCTAATTAATAAAGTTTTATTTTTAATATTGATATCTGAAATATTTAACATAAGTAAATTAATCCTATACTTTATAAGTAAAAATAATTTATTAAAATTAACTTAAAATTTTTTTTATTTTTGAAATAATATTTTTTGTAGTAAAACCAAATTTATTAAATAATGTGTTAGCAGATGCTGAATATCCAAAACTATCTACTCCAATAATATCACCATCTAAACCTACATATTTATACCAATAATTTTTTGATCCAGCTTCAATAGCTATTTTACATTTAATATTACTAGGTAACACATGATTTTTATATTCTTTTGTCTGTTTATCAAAAACATCAGTAGATGGCATAGAAACAACTCTAATTTTATACTTTAAAATAGATAATTTTTTATACACTTCTATTGCTAAAGGAACTTCAGAACCAGTAGCTATTAATATAATTTGAGGGTTACTATCTGAACAATCTTTTAATATATATCCACCATATGATATATAGGATATTTTATTTTTATTTCTTTCTTGTGTAGGTAAATTTTGTCTAGATAAAACTAAAATAGTAGGATTATTGATATTTTCTATAGCTTGTTTCCAAGCTATAGCCGTTTCAATTTTATCACATGGACGCCAAATACTTATATTAGGAATTAATCTTAAACTAGATAATTGTTCTATAGGTTGATGTGTAGGACCATCTTCACCAATTCCAATAGAATCATGTGTATAAATCATAATATTTCTAATTTTCATTAAAGCAGCCATTCTTATGGCATTACGACAATAATCTGAAAAAACTAAAAAAGTAGCAGTATAAGTAATAAAACCATTATATAATGCTATTCCATTAGCAATTGCAGTCATACCAAATTCTCTTACCCCATAATAAATATAATTTCCATTTTCAATTTTATTAATTGGTTTGGAATTTTTTAAGATAGTTAAATTACTACTAGATAAATCAGCAGAACCTCCTAATAATTCTGGTAATAATTGAGAATATTTATTTAAAATATATTGAGATGATTCTCTTGTAGAATAATTTGTATATTTTTCATTTATTTTATTAATAAATTTATATGTTTCATTATTCCAGTTATTAGGAAGTAAATTTTTTAATCTTCTTTTTAATTCTATAGTTAAATTAGGAAATATATTAGAATATTCTTTAAAATTATTTTTCCATTTTAATTCTTTTATACTACCTATATTTTTTGCATTCCATTTATTATAAATTGATATAGGAATTTCAAAAGGTTTATAATTCCAATTTAATTGTTTTCTTGTTAAAATAATTTCTTTTATTCCTAAAGGAGATCCATGTGCAATATTTTTCCCAGATTTATTAGGTGATCCAAAAGCAATTATTGTATTGCAAATTAATAAAGTTGGTTTATTTTCTTTTAAAGATTTAGCTTGTTTTATAGCTGTATCTATACTTTCAAAATTATGTCCATCTATATTAGATATAACATTCCATTGATAAGATTCAAATCTTTTTTTAGTGTCATCACTACACCATTCTTTTGTATTACCATCAATAGATATTCCATTATTATCATAAAAAACTATTAATTTTTTAAGTTTTAATGTACCTGCTAAAGAACATACTTCATGAGAAATTCCTTCCATTAAACATCCATCACCTATAAAAACATAAATATAATGATCAATTATATTATAGTTTGGTCTATTAAATTGAGCAGCTAAAGTTTTTTCTGCAATAGCCATACCAACAGCGTTAGCTAATCCTTGCCCTAAAGGTCCTGTGCTAGTTTCAATACTAGGAGTACAACCAAATTCTGGATGTCCAGGAGTTTTAGAATATAATTTTCTAAAATTTTTTAAATCTGATATTGTTATATCATAGCCAGTTAAATGTAATAAACTATAAATTAACATAGAACAATGTCCATTTGATAATATAAATCTATCACGATTTATCCATTTAGGATTATTAGGATTATGATTTAAATGATTACGCCAAAGTACTTCTGCTATATCTGCCATACCCATAGGAGCCCCAGGATGTCCAGAATTAGAGTTTTGTATAGCATCTATACTTAAAAATCGAATTGCATTCGCAAGATCTCTTCTAGAAGGCATTATTACTCCTGAATTTTTATTCAAAAATTATTTTATGAAAATATTATTTATATAAAGAAATATATACTTAAAATGTTTTAAAATCTATTTATTATAAATTTATAATTTTTATATATATTTTTATTAAAAAAATATATACTAATGATATATGATGTTTATTCTTATAATAATTATATAATGAGAGTTTGAATGACAGAATATTTATTTACTTCAGAATCAGTATCAGAAGGACATCCAGATAAAATAGCAGACCAAATTTCTGATGCTATATTAGATAATATAATAAAACAAGATATAACTTCACGTGTAGCATGTGAGACATATATTAAAAATAATATGGTATTAATTGGTGGTGAAATTACAACTAAAGCTAAAATAAATATAGAAATTATTACTAGAAATACTATAAAAGAAATAGGATACACTGATCCTAAAAAAGGTTTTGATGCAAATACATGTACAATATTAAATATTATAAGTAAACAATCAAAAGATATAAAAAAAGGAATAATTTCTAATTCAGATAAATATAATCAAGGAGCAGGAGATCAAGGTTTTGTATTTGGTTATGCAACAAACGAAACAGATGTTTTAATGCCTGCTCCTATTACATATGCACATAAATTAGTATATCAACAAGCAAAAATTAGAAAAAAAAGAATTATATCATGGTTAGAGCCAGATGCAAAAAGTCAAGTTACTTTTAAATATAAAAATAATAAAATTATTTATATAGATTCTGTAGTATTATCTACACAACTTTCTAAAGAAATACCATATAAAAAATTACAAGAAGCTATCATGGAAGAAATTATTAAACCAGTATTACCTAAAATATGGATTAACAAAAAAACTAAATTTTTTATTAACCCATCTGGACGTTTTATTATAGGAGGTCCAGTTAGTGATTGTGGTTTAACAGGAAGAAAAATTATTGTAGATACTTATGGTGGTATGGCTAGACATGGTGGTGGAGCTTTTTCAGGTAAAGATCCTTCTAAAGTAGATAGATCTGCTGCTTATGCAGCTCGTTATATAGCAAAAAATATAGTTGCTTCATCTTTAGCATCACGTTGTGAAATACAAATTGCATATATTATTGGAATTTCTAATCCAATTTCAATAATGGTAAATACATTTGGTACTGGTAAAGTATCTAATACTAAATTAGTATCTTTTATAAAAGAGATATTTGATTTAAGACCATTTAATTTAATAAAAATGTTAGATCTTTTAAAACCAATATATCAAAAAACTGCTTCTTATGGACATTTTGGAAGAAATATTTTTTCATGGGAACAACTTAATAAAGTAGATGATTTTAAAAATATTTCTGGTATTAAATAAAAATAAAATAATAAAAATGTTTTATAACTTTTAAAAAATATATTTCTATTTTATATAATTCATTTTATTACGTTATTTTTTAAATTTTTTGTAATCCAACAACTTTTTCATTAGATTTTGTATTTATTACAATTACACCTTTAGTATTACGTCCAATAATACAAATTTCAGATATATTAATACGAATTAATGTTCCCATATTTGTTATCAAAATAATTTGATCTTTATTTATTACTGGTAATGATCCTACCATTTTCCCATTTTTTGAACTAATTTTCATTGAAATAATTCCTTTTGTTGCTCTGGATTTTACTGGAAACTCTTTATTATTAGTACATTTACCATATCCATTTTCTGTGATAGTAAAAATATTATTTTCAAATTTATTTTGAATAACTATTAATGAAACTACACTATCTTTTTTTTTATTAGATATTTTAATTCCTTTTACACCCATTGTATTTCTTCCCATAGTTCTAACTTTAGATTCATCAAATTTAACTACTTTACCTAAATTAGTAAATAACATAATTTTATTATGTTTACTAATTAAAGATACTCCTATTAAACTATCATTTTTTCTTAACTTAATTGCAATAATTCCATTACGTCTTGGATTACTAAATTTAGTTAAATTAGTTTTTTTTACATTTCCTTGTAAAGTAACCATAAATAAATTCATATTTTCTGTATAGTTATTAACTATAAGAAAATTAGTAATAATTTCATTATTTTTTAAAGGTATAATATTTATAATAGGTCTTCCTTTAGAATATCTACTTGCTTCTGGAATATTATATACTTTTAACCAATATAAACGTCCTTTATTAGAAAAACATAAAATATTATCACGAGTATATGCTACTAATATTTTAGAAATAACATCATTTTCTTTTAATTTAATTGCTAATTTACCTTTTCCTCCTCTATGTTGTATATTATATTCAGTAATTTTTTGATATTTTATATATCCTTGATAAGATAATGTAATAATTACTTTTTCATCGTTAATTAAATCTTTTGTTTTAATTATAGAATTATTATCTAAAATAATTTTTGTCTTTCTTTTATCTCCAAATTCTTTTTTTATTAAAATTAATTCATTATATATTACTTCCATTAAATTTTTATAATTTTTAATTATTTTAATTAATTTTGAAATTTTATTTATTAAATATTGGTATTCTATACATAATTTTTTATGTTCTAAATTAGTTAATTTATTTAATTTTAATTCTAAAATAGATTTAATTTGTGTATAACTAAAACGATAATTATCATTAAATTTTATTAAGTTAGAATTTGTTAGATAAATATTTAAAATTTCTTTTTTTTCTAAATTAAATATTTTTAATTTATTTGGAATTTTCCAAGATTGTGAATATATTTCATTTTTTACATTTTCTAAAATTTTAGAAGAACGTATAATTTTAATAATTTTTTCTATATTTAATAATGCAACTATTAAACCCTCTAATATATGTGCTTTATTTCGAGCTTTTTTTATTTCATAAAAAGTTCTTTTTGTAACAATTTCACGACGATGTGAAATAAATGCTTTAATAATATTTTTTAAAGACATTACTGTAGGTTCTCCTTTATATAAGGAGACCATTTTTATACTAAAAGAAATTTGTAAAGATGTTAATGAATATAAATTATTTAAAATGACATTTGTTGATATATCTTTTTTTATTTGAATTATAATTCTTATTCCATCTTTATCTGATTCATCTCTTAAAGTTTTAATTCCTTTAATTTTTTTTTCTTTTATCAAATTAGCTATTTTTGCTATTAATTTAGCTTTATTTACTTGATAAGGAAGTTCATAAATAATAATTGTTTTATAATTATTTTTTTTATTTTTAATAATTTTATTTCTTCCACGAATAAAAATTTTTCCTTTACCTGTTTCATAAGCATTTTCAATACCACTAATACCACATATAATACCAGCTGTAGGAAAATCTGGACCAGGAATGTAATTCATTAATTCTTTAACAGTAATATTATTATTTTTAATATATGCTAAACAAGCATTAATAACCTCAGTAATATTATGAGGAGGAATATTAGTTGTCATACCAACAGCTATACCTGAAGAACCATTAATTAGTAAATTAGGTATTTTTGTAGGCATAATTTCAGGAATTTTTTCTGTACCATCATAATTAGGTAAAAAATTAACTGTATTTTTTTCCAAATCATTTATAATTTCTTGAGCTATTTTCGTCATTTTAATTTCAGTATAACGCATAGCAGCAGCAGAATCTCCATCAATAGATCCAAAATTTCCTTGTCCTTTTATTAAGGTATATCTTAATGAAAATGATTGAGCTAATCTAACAATTGTATCATAAACAGCATTATCTCCATGAGGATGATATTTCCCTATAACATCACCTACTATTCTTGCTGATTTTTTATAAGGTTTGTCCCATGTATTTCTTAAAATATACATAGCGTATAATATACGTCTATGTACTGGTTTTAATCCATCTCTTACATCTGGTAAGGCTCTTCCTACAATAACAGACATTGCATAATCTAAATAAGAATTTTTTAATTCTTCTTCAATATTAATTGATTTTATTTCTTTAACGAAAGAATTCATGTAAATAAATATCCTTTAAAACTTAATTACATAAGTTATATATTCATTATTTTATTTATAAATAATTGTATTAGTTTATATATTACATATATTAACATGTAATACATTTATTTATTTTTAAAATATTTTTTAAAATTTAAAAAATATTATAATTTTCTAATTGTTTAATTTTTTTTTTCGCTTGACTAATAACTTCTTCGGGAATTCCAGCTAAGGATGCTACAAATAAACCATAATTTTTATTAATTGATCCATTTTTTATTTTATATAAAAAAACAATAGAATTATTTAATTCTATTGCATCAAAATATACATTTTTTATATATTTTATTTTAATTGCTAAATTAGTTAGTTCAATATAATTAGTTGCAAATAATGTAAGTGATTTAATTTTTTTTGCTATATTTTCAGCACAAGCCCATGCAATTGATAATCCATCACATGTAGAAGTTCCACGACCTATTTCATCCATCAATACTAAACTTTTATGAGTTGCATTTCTTAAAATATTTGCTGTTTCTATCATTTCTACCATAAAAGTAGATAAACCAGAAGAAATATCATCTGTTGATCCTATTCTAGTAAATATTCTATCTATTGGTCCTATAATAGCTTTATCAGCAGGTACATAACTACCTATATATGTCATAATAATAATTAATGCAATTTGACGCATATAAGTACTTTTTCCTCCCATATTAGGACCTGTTATTATTAATATATTATTATTGATTGTTAATAATACATCATTTGATATAAAAGATGATTTTACAATATTTTCTACAACAGGATGTCTGGAATTAGTTAAAGATATCCCTATTTTATCATTAATAATAGGACAAGTATAATTTAAAGTTAAAGATCTTTCAGCTAAATTACATAATACGTCTAATTCTGATAAAAATAATGCTATTTTTTGTAATTTTTTTAAATAAGGATTAATATAATCAAATAATTCATAATATAATAATTTTTCTAAATTAAATAATTTTTCTTTAGAATATATAATATTTTTTTGATATTTTTTTAATTCAGGAATAATATATCTATTAAAATTTTTTAAAGTTTGAATTTGAATATATTTATTTGGTAAATTTATATTACAATTTTTACTAATTTGTATATAGTATCCATGAATTGTATTAAATCCTATTTTTAATTTATCTATTTTTAATAAGTTACGTTCTTTTTGTTCTAAAAGAAATAAATATTTTACTGCATCTTTTGAAAATATTCTTAATTTATCTAAAGATGAATTATATCCTGTAGCAATAACATTTCCTTCTCTTAATAATAAAGAAGGTTTTTCCTTTATTGATTTTTCTAATAAATTTCTTAATTTAATAAATAATCCTAAATTTAAAATTTTAGATTTTATTTCACAATTTTTTATTTTTTTTAAAATTTTATGAAAATAAGGTAAATAATTTAATGTTTGTCTTAAAGCCACTAAATCATTTGGTTTAGCTGTACGTAATGCTAATCTAGCAATAATTCTTTCTATATCACCTATTTTTAATAATATTTTTTTAAAATTTAAAAAATATTTTTGTAATATAGAAATATTTTTTTGTCTATCTAAAATAATATTTACATTACGTATAGGATTATTTAACCATCTTTTTAATAATCTACTACCCATTGTTGTAGTAGTATAATCTAATATTTTAATTAAAGTATTATTTTTATTTCCTGAAATACTATGAATAATTTCTAAATTTTTACGAGTATTTTCATCCATAATAATTTCATCATTATGATTTTCTAATAAAATATTATTAATATGAGGTAAACATACTTTTTGTGTATCTTTTACATATTGTATTAAACAACCTGCAGCTCTAATAGCTATAAATGATTTTTCAATACCAAAACTTTTTAAATTTTTTGTACCAAATTGCATATTTAATTGTTGAAAAGCTGTATCAATATCAAATTCCCATAATGGTCTACGTCTGATACAATTTCTTTTTTCTATTAATTGTATATCCTGAAAATTTTCAGGATATAATAATTCAGTAGGATTAGTTCTTTGTAATTCTCCAGCAATTATATTATAATCTTTATTTTCCATAATTTTAAAATCACCAGAACTAATGTTTAGTGTAGCATAACCAAAACCAAATTTTTTATCTTGATAAATGGCTGCTAATAAATTATCAACATAATTATTTAATAAAATATCATCACTAATTGTTCCTGGAGTAATAATACGTACTACTTTTCTTTTTAAAATTTTTTTTTTTTTATATAATGTATTTTTCTCTTTTATCTGCTCACAAATAGCTACTGATTCTCCCAATTTTACTAATTTTAATAAATAGTTTTCTACACTATTAACAGGAACTCCTGCCATAGGAATAGATTTACCATTTAATTTACCTCTTTTTGTTAAAACAATATTTAATAATTTCGATGCTTTTTTCGCATCATCATAAAACATTTCATAAAAATCTCCCAACCTATAAAATAACAAGATATTTGGATATTGTTTTTTTAATTTAAAATATTGTTCCATCATAGATATAGACATATTTGTATATAATTTATAATATATAATTTTTTTAAGATTTTAATCTATATAATTTTTTATTAAAATATTATTCATCATCATTATTATCATTATTACCAATAATACGTAATATTACAAAAAATAAATTAATAAAATCTAAATATAACATAAGTGCTCCGATAATAGCATATCTTCTTAAATTATCTTTATCATTTATATTTATACTAATTTTTTTGGCAATATTTTTTAATTTTTGAGTATCATAAGCTACAAGTAATGTGAATAAAATTACACTAATATAATTTATTACAGATGAAAAAAAACTATTTTGTAACCATAAATTTATAAATGATGCTATAATTATACCAAAAATACCCATTATAACAATATTACCTAAATTATTTAAATTTTTTTTTGTAAAATATCCCCAAATACACATAGATAAAAAAGTAAATGATGTAGTAATAAATGCTGTAAAGATAGTATTTTGATTATATATAGAAAAAATTCCTGCAGTTGTTAAACCAGTTAATGAAGAATAAAACATAAATAATGTAGTTAATACTCTTCCAGATAATCTATTTAAAAGATTAGAAATTATAAAAACTAATATAAATTGTAAAAAACATAAACTTAATAAAATAAATTTATTATTTAATAAATAGTTTACAACTTGAATTGTATTAGATACATACCAAGAAACAAATGCAGTTAACAATAAACCACAAGACATCCATCCATATACTTGTCTAATATATTTTTGTATATAATATTTTTCTTTTTTTAATGTAGTACTTTTAAAATTTGGATATTCTATCATAAAATTATACCTTTTAAAAAAATTTAACCAAATTTTTAAATATTTTATATTTTAATATTACTACGAATTATTTTAAATTAAAATAAATAAAATAATATTTTATTATATTATAATATATAAAATATATAATAATAAAAATACACATTCATATAATGAATCATATACCAGTTTTATTAAAAGAATCCATTAATAGTTTAAATATTAAAAGTGATGGAATCTATATAGATGCAACTTATGGTTGTGGAGGACATACTAAATTAATTTTATCTAAATTAGGTATTAATGGACGTATATACGCTGTAGATTGTGATATAACAACAATATTAAAATATAAAATTTTAGATAAAAGAATTATTTATATTCATAATAATTTTTCTAATTTAAAATTTATTTTAAATAATAAAATAGGGAAAATAGATGGAATTTTATTTGATTTAGGAATATCTTCATTTCAATTAAATAATCCTAAAAGAGGATTTTCTTATATGTCTAATGGTCCATTAGACATGCGTATAAATCAAAATCAAAATATTAATGCTTATAATTTATTACAAAAAATTAGTGAAAGAAAATTATCTGAAGTACTTAAATTATATGGTGAAGAAAAATTTCATAAAAAAATAGCATTTAATATAAAAAAATATTTGTTAAATAATAAATTAAATAATACAAAAGATTTGTCACATTCAATATGTTCTGCTTTTAAGAAAAAAAATAAATTTAAACATCCAGCTAGAAGATCTTTTCAAGCTATAAGAATTTTTTTAAATAAAGAAATAGAAGAACTTCAAAAAGCTTTAAATATTTCATTAGATTTATTAAAAAAAAATGGAATAATATCTGTTATTAGTTTTCATTCATTAGAAGATAGAATTGTTAAAAATTTTATGAAAAAAAATAGTTTACACAATAAAAATATTTTTAAAAAAATTCCATTAACTGAAATAGAAATAAATGATTTATATTATAAAAATAATAATTTAAAATTAAAAATTATTGATAGAATATTTCCTAATAAAATGGAAATTTTAAAAAATTTAAGATCAAGAAGTGCAATATTACGTGTTGCAAAAAAAATATAAAAAATAATAATTTTTATTTTTTATAAATATTTTAAAAGTTAATTTTATATATAATAAGGATATTACAATTGATTAATTATAAAGTAAGTTTACAAAAATTATTAAATAATTATATAAGTCATGATATAATAAAAAATGTTTTAATAAATAAAATTATTTTAGATAGTAGAAAAATTAAAGGGGAAAATTGTCTTTTTATAGCTATAAAAGGACATAAAGAAGATGGTAGAAATTTTATAGAACATGCTATTAAAAAAGGTGCTGCTGCAGTATTAACATATTCAGATAATATTACATATTATTATAAAATTTTTTTTAAAAAAAAAATTCCTATAATTTATTTACCTAATTTACATAAATATATTTCATATTTTGCAGGAATTTTATATAAAAATCCAAGTAAAAAAATACCAGTTATAGGAATAACAGGAACTAATGGGAAAACAAGTGTAACAAATTTTTTAATGCAGTGGTTACATTTTTTAAAAAAAAAACCAGCTATATTAAGTACTATAGGAAATGGTTTTTATAAAAAATTAATACAAACACATAATACAACTGATTCTGCTGTAGAAATACAATCTACATTAAAAAAATTTATAGATAAAAAGGCTGATATTGTTATCATGGAAGTTTCTTCACATGGTATAAATCAATTTAGAGTAGCAGATATAATATTTAATATTGGAATTTTTACAAATTTAAGTAGAGATCATTTAGATTATCATTATAATATGAAAAATTATGAATTATCTAAATGGAATTTTTTTTCAAAACATAAAGTTAAAAAACAAATTATAAATATTGACGATAATATAGGATATAAATGGTTTAAAAAAATACCTAATGCTATAGCTGTTACTACAAAACGAAAAATTATATATAAATCAAATTTATTTTTTCAAGTAAAAAAAATAATTTTTTTAAAAAATAAAACAATTATTTTATTTAAATCTAGTTGGGGTAATGGAAAAATAAAAATAAATCTTATAGGTTATTTTAATGTTTTAAACATTATTTTAAGTATGACAACATTATTAAGTTTAAAATATCCCTTAAAAAAATTAATAAAAACAGTATCAAAAATATATCCAGTTAAAGGACGTATGCAAAAAATAATTTTTCAAAAAAAATCTATTCCTAACATTATTATTGACTATGCTCATACTCCTGATTCATTAAAAAATGTACTATTAACTATAAAATTATTTTGTAAAGGGAAAATATGGTGTATTTTTGGATGTGGAGGAGAAAGAGATATTGGAAAACGTCCTATAATGGGAAATATAGCAGAAAAATATGCAAATTATGTAATTTTAACAAGTGATAATTCTAGAACAGAAAATGTAGTAAAAATTATTAACGATATTAAAAAAGGATGTAAAACATTAAAGAATGTTTATGTTATTTTAGATAGAACTCAAGCAATTAGTTATGCCATATTTAATTCTCATAAAAAAGATACTATTTTAGTTGCAGGTAAAGGCCATGAAAATTACCAAATTATTGGTAATAAAATTTTAAATTATTCAGATTTTAATACTATAAAAAAAATACTAAAAAAATATTAAAAATATAAAATGACTAAATTCATTAATTTAAAATTATTATCTAAAATAGTACATGGAGTATTAATAGGTAATAATATTAGAATATTAAATTTTTCAATAAATAGTAAAATAATTAAAAAAAATTGTATGTTTATTGCAATTTGTGGAAAAAAATTTGATGGACATAATTTTATTAATAATGCCATTAATAATGGAGCATTAGCTTTATTGGTAAATAAATATATAAATATTAATATTCCTCAAATAATTGTATCAGATACTATTTTAGGATTAGGGAAAATAGGTTTATGGAAAAGAATGCAGTTTAAACATAAAGTAATAGGGATTACTGGTTCTTCAGGAAAAACATCAGTTAAAGAAATGACAGTATCTATTTTAAAAATAAAAAATAAAATTATTTATACGCAAGGAAATATGAATAATAATATAGGAGTTCCTTTAACCTTATTAAGGTTAACAAATAAATATAAATATGCTGTAATTGAAATAGGTGGTAGTCATACTAATGATATTTCATATAATAGTAATTTAGTTAAACCTAATATAGCATTAATTAATAATATCTCAGTTTCTCATTTAGAAGGATTTCATTCATTAAATAATATTATTAAAAGTAAAAGCAAAATTTTTAATTTTTTATCAATAAAAGGAACTATAATTATTAATTATGATGATTATAATCAAAAAAAAATTTTAAAAAAAATACTTAATAATCATAAAAATGTTTATACCTTTTCTATAAATAATAACAAAACTGATTTTTTTGCTGAAAATATAAAAATACTACAAGATAAAATTAATTTTAAATTAAATACACCTATTGGTAAAATATTAATTACCCTATTACTTATAGGGGGAGGGATTCATAATGTTAGTAATGCACTAGCATCTGTTGCATTATCTTTTTCATTAGGTGTTTCATTAAATGAAATAGCTAAGGGTCTAAAAAATTTTAGACCTATTATAGGAAGAATGTACCCAATTATTCTTAGTAAGAATCAATTAATTATAGATGATACATATAATGCTAATCCTAATTCTGTTTTTACAGCTATTAATATACTTAAAAATATGCCTAATAAAAAAATTTTAGTTATTGGAGATATGTTAGAATTAGGATCATATACTTTATTTTATCATTATAAAATTAGAAATCTAATTTTAAAATCTAATATAGATTATATATTTAGCATTGGTAGATATAGTAAATATATTACTGAAAAAAATATGAGAGCAATACATTTTGAAAAAAAAAAAATGTTAATAGATAAATTACTTTTAATAATAAAAAATTTAAAAAATTATACTATTTTATTTAAAGGGTCACGTAATAATAAAATGGAAATTTTAATTAATAATTTACTGAAAAAATTAAAATGTTAATAATAATATTTAAATATTTTAAATATTTTTATATAAAATATTTAAATTATTTTTTTATAAGTTTAAAATTTCGTTCTATAATGACACTATTAACATCATTTTTTATAACTTTTTATTTAATTCCATTTTTTATTTGTTTTTTTAATAAAAATAAAATTTCTCAAATTATTAGAACTAATGGTCCTATAACTCATTTTAAAAAAAATAATACTCCCACAATGGGAGGAATAATTTTATTATTATCTATTTTTTTATCTGTAATTTTTTGGTCTAATTTATCAAATAAATATATTTTTTATATAATTATTAGTACAATGTTTTATTCTTTTATAGGATTTATAGATGATTATTACAAAATAATTTTTAATAATACAAAAGGTTTAACTCCATATAAAAAAATTTTTTTTCAATCAATTATTACAATTATAATCATATTTATTTATTATAATAATTCTGAAAAATTATACTTTAAACAATTAACTATACCCTTTTTTAATAAGATAATTAAATTTCATTTAAATAAAATCATATATTTTATAATTATATATTTAATTATTATAGGAATTAGTAATTCTGTAAATTTAACAGATGGATTAGATGGATTAGTAATTATGCCTATAATATTTATTTCCTTAGGATTAGCTATCTTAAGTTATTTTACAGGAGATATATATTATTCTAAATATTTTAATATTCTTTATATAAAAAATACAAAAGAATTAATTATTATATGTTTCTCAATCATTGGATCAGGATTAGGTTTTTTATGGTTTAACACGTATCCAGCTAAAATTTTTATGGGAGATGTAGGATCTTTATCTTTGGGATTTATTATATCTATAATTTCTATTATTATCAAACAAGAATTTTTATTTCTTATAATGTGTGGTATATTTATATTAGAGTCTGTTTCTGTAATAATTCAAGTTATAAAATTTAAATATAATAAAAAAAGATTTTTTTTAATGGCTCCTTTACATCATCATTATGAATTAAAAGGATTAAAAGAACCTTGTATTATTGTTAGATTTTGGATTATATCATTAATATTAGTTTTATTTTCTTTAATTATAATTTAATTTAATAAATACTGTAAAATGAATAAAAAAATAGTTATTATTGGATTAGGTATAACAGGTATTTCATGTGTAAATTTTTTTTTAAAAAAAGGATTAATACCATTTATTATAGATGAAAATTTTAATTTAGATTTTATAAAAAAAATACCATCATATGTACCAATACATTTAGGTTCTTTAAACAAAGAATGGATATTGAATGCTAATTTAATTATTTTAAGTCCTGGTATTTCGATATTTCATCCCTTATTATTAAAAGCAAAAAAAAAAGGTATTGAAATAATAGGAGATATAGAATTATTTTCTCGCTATAATAAAACACCTGTAATAGCTATTACAGGTACTAATGGTAAAAGTACTGTTGTTAATATGCTTAGTCAAATTATGAAAAAAAATAATTTTAATATTAGTATTGGAGGAAATATAGGTTATCCTGTTTTAGATTTATTATCTATTAAAAGAGATTTTTATATTTTAGAAATATCTAGTTTTCAATTAGAAACAATAAAAAAATTTAATATATATATAGCCTTAATTTTAAATATTTCACAAGATCATATGGATAGATATCCTTTAGGAATTAAACAATATCGTGATTTTAAATTAAAAATTTATAATAATGCTTCCTTTTGTATATATAATATAGAAAATAAATTATGTTATCCTAAATTTTTTCATAAAGAAAAAAAATATATAACTTTTGGTAAATTTAATGGTCAATATAAATTATTTTTTGATAAAAATATGACATATTTAAAAATAAATAATAAAAAAATTTTAAATTTTAATAAAACAAAATTAATAGGAATTCATAATTATTTAAATTTTTTAGCTGTTTTAGCTATTACAGATATATTAAAAATTCCTAGAAAAATATCTTTAAAAGAAATAAATAATTATAAAAATATGGATCATATTTTACAAATTATACATAAAGAAAATGGAATTACTTGGATTAATGATTCTAAATCTACTAATATTAGTAGTACTATAGTAGCTTTAAAATATTTATATAAAAAAAAAAAAATTTGGTTATTATTAGGAGGATATGATAAAAATTGTGAATTACATTTATTAAAACAATATTTAAAAAATAAAAATAATATTATTATCTATTGCTTTGGGACATCTAGTAAAAAGATATTATCTTTATTTACTAAATCAATAAGAGTAAAAACAATGTTTGAAGCTATAAAAAAAATAATAAAATTAGTAAAATATGGAGATATAGTATTATTATCTCCTGCTTGTTCTAGTATTGATCAATTTAAAAATTTTAAACATCGTGGTAAAGAATTTATTCAATTAGTTAAAAAATTATATCAAAAATAATATTTTTTAATATATTATATTATTTGTATATTTTAGTGTATATTAAACAAATATTTTAAAATATAAAAATGAAAAAAAAAATTATTATAGTAGCTGGAGGAACAAGAGGACATATTAATCCTGCTTTAAATATAGCACATAAATTAATTAAAAAAGGATGGAAAGTTCGTTGGTTAGGATCGTCATCAAGAATGGAATCTAAAATTATTCCTAAAAAAAAAATAAATATTTATTTAATTGAATTTTTTAAATTTGAAAATAAAAATATTTTTTCAATAATTAAAACTATAATTAAATTAATTATATCTACTTATAAATCAATTATAATTTATAAAAAATATAAACCTAATTTAATATTAACTATGGGCAATTATATTTCTGGACCTAGTGGTTTAGCTGCATGGTTATGTCAAATTCCTTTAGCAATACATGAACAAAATAATGTACCAGGGATAACCAATAAAATTTTATCTAAAATAGCAACTATAAAAATGCAAGCATATCCTAATACATTTAAAAATGGAATATTAGTAGGTAATCCTATTAGTAAAAAAATTATTAAATTATCTTTATATAAAAGATCTATTATAAAAATTCATAAACCAATTCATTTATTAATTACTGGTGGTAGTCAAGGATCAAATATAATAAATAAAATAGGGGTAAAATTATCAAAAATTTTAAAAAATGAAGTATTAATTTTACATCAAGTAGGTAAAGGAAATTTGAAAAAAATTTATAATAAATATAAAAAAAATAAAATAAATAATTTTATATTAAGAGAATATATAAAAAATATACATAAAGCATATAAATGGGCAGATATAATTATATGTAGATCAGGAGCTATGACAGTTAGTGAAATTACTGCAGTAGGATTACCAGCTATTTTTATTCCTTTTCAACATAAAGATAAACAACAGTATTTTAATGCTATAAATTTAAAAAAAATAGGAGCTGCTAAAATTTATGAACAAAATAATTTAAATATAAATAGTATTATAAATACTATATTATCTTTAAATCAAAAAAAAATAATAAATATGTCTAAAAAATCCTATAATTTATCAATTATTAATTCTACAGAATTAATTTATAAAGAATTAAATAATATAAAAATTAATTAATTTAATATTTTAAAAATATGAAATGTAATATATATAAAAACAAAAATATATATCAAATACCAAAAATGACAAATATTCACCATATATATTTTATTGGTATTGGTGGTTCTGGTATGAGTGGTATTGCTAAAATATTAGCAAAACAAGGATATAAAGTTAGTGGTTCAGATTTATTAAATAATTTTAATATACAAAATTTAATTTCATTAAATATAAAAATATATTTGAATCATAATGAAAAAAATATTATAAATAATAATATAGATTTAATTGTAGTATCTAATGCTATTAAAAAAAATAATCCAGAATTAATTATTGCAAAAAAATTAAATATTATTGTAATTAATAGAATACAAATGTTAGCAGAATTAATGAGATTTTCTTATGGTATTACAGTAACAGGAACACATGGTAAAACAACTACTACTGCAATAATATATAAAATATATAAATTAGCTGGTTTAAATCCAACATTTATAAATGGTGGAATTTTAAAAAATTCTAAAGAATATTCTTATTTAGGTTCAAGTAAATATTTTATTACTGAAGTAGATGAAAGTAATAAATTTTTTTTAAATTTAAGACCAATTATTAATGTAATTACTAATATTGAAAATGAACATTTAGAATATTATAATAATAATATTAAAATTTTAAAAAAAACATTTTTAAAATTTTTAAAAAAAATTCCATTTTACGGATGTATAGTTATTTGTATAGATAATAAAAATAATTATAATTTAATAAAAGAAAATAGAAATTTTTTAAAATCAAAAATTATTACTTATGGTTTTCATAAAAATGCTGATATTAGATTAATAAATTTCTCTCAAAATACTTATGGAAGTAAATTTTATATATTAGACAAAAAAAATTTTTTAAATTTAAAAGTAAATCTAAAAATTTTTGGCTATCATAACGCATTAAATGCAACAGCTGCTTTCATAGTATCATCTTATATTGGATTAAAATATTCAATTATTTTAAAAACATTAAAAGAATTTGAAGGTATAAAAAGAAGATTTGATATTTTAGGTATTTTACCTTATTGTAATAAAACAAATACAAAAAAAAATACAATAATTATTGATGATTATGGACATCATCCAACCGAAATAAATGTTACTATTAAAACTATACGTAGTATTTGGCCAAATAGAAAATTAGTAATGGTTTTTCAACCTCATCGTTTTTCAAGAACTTTAAATCTTTTAGATAAATTTGTTAAAATTTTATCTAAAGTTAATATATTATTTTTATTAGAAATTTATTCTGCAGGAGAAAATCTTATTAAAGATATTAATAGTAAAAATTTATGTAAAAAAATAAAAAAATTAAAATTAATTTCTCCTATTTTAATTAAATCAAATAATTATAATAATATTACAAATATTATATTTAAAAAATTAAAAGGAAATGAAATATTAATTTTTCAAGGTGCTGGAGATATTAATAATATTTCATCTTTTTTTATTAAAAAAAATTTAAAAAATAAAAATTAAATAATAAAATTATGTCTGAAAAAATAGCTGTTTTATTTGGAGGAAATTCACAAGAAAGGGAAATTTCATTAAAATCAGGTAAAAATATTTTAAATGCTTTATTAAAAGTAGGTATAAACGCAATTGGAATAGATCCAATAAAATTTCCATTATTATATTTAAAAAAATATGGATTTACTAAAGTGTTTATATCTTTACATGGTAAAGGTGGAGAAGATGGTACTTTACAAGGAATATTAGAATATTTAAATATTCCTTATACTGGAAGTGGAATATTATCTTCTGCAATAACTATGAATAAATTTATTACAAAAACTATATGGAAAGCACATGGATTACCAGTATATCCTCATTTTTTATTAACAAAAAAAAATTTTATTAAATCAAATTATTTAAAAATAAAAAAAAAAATTTTAAAATTAACTTTACCTATTTTTATAAAACCTAATTGTAATGGATCTAGTTTAGGTATTTTTAAAGTTAATCATATAGATGATATTTTTAATACAATAGAAAAATCATTTATATATAGTAATAATCTTTTAATTGAAAAATATATAAGAGGAACAGAATATACAGTAGGAATTTTAAATAAAAAAATTTTACCACCTATAAAAATAGAATATGTAAATTCTTTTTATAATTATCAAGCAAAATATTATGCAAATAATACAAAATATTTTTGTCCAAGTGGATTAAGTAAAAAAAAAGAACAAGAATTATCAAATATAGTATTATACGCATGGAATGTTGTAAAATGTACTGGATGGGGTAGAGTTGACGTTATTTTAGATAATAATAATAATTTTCAATTATTAGAAATAAATACTATTCCTGGAATGACATCACAAAGTTTATATCCAATAGCTGCTAAAACAGCAGGATTATCTTTTTATGATTTAGTTATTAAAATTTTAAATTTAAATTAAGAAAAAAATTTTTATATTAAATACTATATTTTTGTTAATTGAATAAATTTTTTTATTATAATACGTAATTTTATAGAACTCTTTTTGGATAAATTTAATAATAGTTTAGCACTATATTTACTTAAAATTTTTTTTTTAAAGTTAAATTTATGATTATAATTATTAATTAATGTTGTTTTAAAAAAAACAGGATTAATTTTAAAATCAATTTTTTTAAGGGAAGGAATAATATTTTTTTTTAAAAAAAATATAAGATTATCCCTTTCAGATAAAAATTTAATAATATAATTAGAATTATATAATTCTAAAATTAAAATATTATTTTTAATATTTTTAATATTATAACAATTATGTAATTCAACAGGTAAATATTTTTTGATAAATTTATTAATTTTTATTAAAATAATTGTATGTATATATATTTTATATAAAATTTTTGTATGAGGTGAGGAATATTTTTGTTGAAAAATTTTATTAATCAATAATAATTTATTATTACGCATGAAATTTATCCTTTAAAAAATTTTAAAATGGATATTTATTATACCTTTAATTAAAATAATTATTTAATAATGTTTATTATATTAAAATTATATTTTATTAATAAAAGAGTATTTATATGTTAAAAAAAATTTTTACTAAAATTTTTGGTAGTAATAATGATCGTATTTTAAAACGTATTCAAAAAACAGTTAATATTATAAATAATATGGAAAAAAAATTTGAAAAATTAACTAATTCTGAATTACAAAATAAAACTTTATATTTAAAAAAAAAATTACAAAATAATCATTCCTTAGAAGATATTTTACCAGAATCTTTTGCAACAGTTAGAGAAGCCAGTAAAAGAATATTTAATATGCGTCACTTTGACGTCCAATTAATTGGCGGTATTGTATTAAATAATAATTGTGTAGCTGAAATGAGAACTGGAGAAGGTAAAACATTAACATCTACATTACCAGCATATCTTAATGCTCTTAGTGGTAAAGGTGTTCATATAGTTACTGTTAATGATTATTTAGCTCAAAGAGATGCTATAAATAATAAAATATTATTTGAATTTTTAGGTTTAACTGTAGGGATTAATATATCTAATATGTCATTAGATGAAAAAAAAATTGCTTATCAAGCAGATATCACCTACGGAACTAATAATGAATATGGATTTGATTTTTTAAGAGATAATATGGTTTTAAATTATGATGAAAAAGTACAACGTACTTTAAATTATGCTATTATAGATGAAGTTGATTCAATACTTATTGATGAAGCTCGTACTCCTTTAATTATCTCAGGTACAACAGAAGATAATTCAGAATTATATGTTCAAATTAATAAAATTATACCTAAATTAATATATCAATCAGAAGAAGATTCTGAATTTTTTAAAGGTCAAGGACATTTTTTTATAGATGAAAAATCACGTCAAGCATATTTAACAGAAAGAGGTTTAGTTTATTTAGAAAAAATGTTAATAAAAAAAAATATTATAAATAAAGGAGAATCTTTATACTCTAATTCTAATATTATTATTTTACATCATGTTATTGCCGCATTAAGAGCACATAAACTTTTTAAAAAAAATACAGATTATATATTAAAAAATAATAAAATTATAATAGTAGATGAACATACTGGAAGATTAATGAAGGGAAGAAGATGGTCTGAAGGATTACATCAAGCAATAGAAGCAAAAGAAAATGTAAAAATTAATAATGAAAATCAAACTTTAGCATCTATTACATTTCAAAACTATTTTAGACTGTATAAAAAATTATCAGGTATGACTGGTACTGCTAGTACTGAATCTTTTGAATTTAAAGAAATTTATAAATTAGATACAGTAGTTATTCCTACTAATAAACCTATGATTAGAAAAGACTTATCAGATTTAGTTTATTTAACTAAAGAAGAAAAAATAAAAGCAATAATTGAAGATATAAAAAATAAAAATTTTAGAGGACAACCAGTATTAGTTGGGACTGTTTCTATAAAAAAATCTGAAATAATTTCTCAAAAATTAAAAAATATAGGTATAAAACATAATGTTTTAAACGCAAAATTTCATGCTAGAGAAGCAGAAATTATATCAAAAGCAGGAAAAAAAAATGCAGTAACAATTGCAACTAATATGGCAGGTAGAGGAACAGATATTGTTTTAGGAGGTAATTTATTATTACATAATACTCAGTATAAATTAGAAACAATCAAAAATTTAAAATTACAGTGGGAAAAACAACATGATGAAATAATTAAATTAGGAGGATTATATGTTATAGGAACAGAAAGACATGAATCAAGAAGAATTGATAATCAATTAAGAGGACGTGCTGGTAGACAAGGAGATATAGGATCTTCAAGATTTTATTTATCAATGGAAGATTCTTTAATGCGTATTTTTGCATCTAAAAATATATCTAATTTAATGAGTAAATTAGGTATGAAAAAAAATGATTATATTGAACATCCTTGGATAACTAAATCAATTTCAACTGCACAAAAAAAAGTAGAACATTATAATTTTGAAATAAGAAAACAATTATTAGAATATGATGACATAATAAATGATCAGCGTTTAGCTATATATTTACAAAGAAATATATTATTAAAATCATCAAATATTAATCAAATAATTAATAATTTTAGAATTGATTTTTTATCAAAAGTTTTAAATAATTATATAAAATCTAATAATTTTATAAAAGAAAAATGGGATTTAAAAAAATTAAAAAAATATTTTATAAATATCTTTAATTATGAACTACCAATTAAGAATTGGTTACATGAAAATAAAAAAAATAATAAAAAAATATTAGATAAAAATTTTATTTTAAAAAAAATAATTAATTTTATAGAAATAAAATACTTTAAAAAAATAAATATAATAGAAAAAAAATATATAAATAATTTTGAAAAAAATATTACATTACAAATTTTAGATAATTTATGGAAAGAACATCTTTCAGCCATAGAATATTTAAAACAAGGTATTCATTTAAGAGGATATGCACAAAAAGATCCTAAACAAGAATTTAAGCATGAATCTTTTCATATGTTTAATGCAATGTTAGATTCTTTAAAAGAAGAAGTTATTATTACTTTAAGTAAAGTTGAAATTAATAAAATTAAAAATTCTGATGAAATTACTTTATTAAGTAATAATAATAAAAATAAAAATATTCATAATTTTAAAATTATAAAAAAAATACCTGATTCTTCTGTAAATAAAACAAATAAGTACTTAAATAATATTAATCTTTTTAAAAAAAAAATAGGTAGAAATGAAAAATGTCCTTGTTTTTCAGGGAAAAAATATAAATTTTGTCATGGATTAATTTTAAAATAGAAATAATAGAGGGTATAAAAAATAAATTTATTTTTTATACCCTCTATTATTTTTAAAATTTTATTTTATGAAAAAAATTTTTAATACTATCTAAAAATTTTTTTAATTTAGGATAATTTCGATAATCAGAAAATTCATTAAAACTTTTTTCTAATTTATATAAAATTTTTTTTTGTGTATTATTTAAATTAATTGGAATTTCTATTTTTATTTTACAAAATAAATCACCAAAATTATTGTTTTTAATGGATTTAATTCCTTTGTTTCGTATTCTAAATATTTTACCTGTTTGAGTATTTTGAGGAATTTTTAATTTTACATACCCATTTAAGGTAGGAATATCTATATTTCCACCTAAAATAGCTGTAATAAAATTAATGGGTAATTCACAATATAAATTATTTTCTTTACGAGTAAAAAGGTGATGTTTCTTTATCTTAATTTCTATATATAAATCTCCAGATGAAAATTTGTTATAACCTATTTCTCCTTCTCCACTTAATCTAATTTGATCTCCTGAATTAATTCCACTAGGAATTTTTACTGATAAAGTTTTATAAACTTCTATTTTTTTTTTACCTTTACAATAAAAACAAGGATTTTTTATAAAATTTCCTTGACCATGACATTTAGGACAAGTTTGTTGAACAGTAAAAAATCCTTGACTCATATGAATTTGTCCTAAACCATTACATGTATAACATTTTTGTAACGCACCTTGAGATCCTGTTCCATTACAATAATTACAATTTTTTAAAATAGGAATTTTAATTTCTTTAGTTATTCCTTTTACCGCATCTTCTAAAGAAAGTTCAATTAGATATTTTAAATCAGATCCTCTTTTAGAACTTTGTTTATTTTTTGTATTCCCCCCAAAAATATCACCAAAAACATCTCCAAAAATATCACTAAAATCAGTTGTTGTATTATTTATATTTTCATGATCAAAAGCAGAATGACCATATGCATCATATGCAGCTCTTTTTTTAGCATTACTTAAAATTTCATAAGCCTGTTTAATTTCTTTAAACTTATCTTCAGCATTTTTATTTCCGGGATTACGATCTGGATGAAACTTCATAGCCAAACGTTTATATGCTTTTTTAATCTCACGATCTTCAGCATTTTTAGTAACACCTAAAATATCATAATAATCTTTTTTTGCCATAATAAATAACTATCCTAATCTCTAACCCCACAATTACTTAATACCGATTATTATCTTCTATAAACGGTATTAACATATTTTTATAATTCCATAAAAAAAATAATTATATATAATAAAAATTATTTTTTTTTATCTTTAATTTCTTCAAATTCAGCATCTACAACTTCATTATCTTGATTATCAGTTTTCATACTATTATTTTTTTTTTGTATATCATTATTATTATCTTTATTATTATCTTTATTATTATTTTTATTAAAAGTCATAATACGACTAGATAATTCTATTAATTTTTGTATTTTTTCTTGTATATCGTTTTTATTTTCTGTTTTAAGAGATTTATTTAAATCATTAATTGCATTATTAATTAATATTTTATCTTCTGATTTAATTTGATCACCAACTTCTTTAATTCTTTTTTCTGTATTATGTATAAGTTGATCTCCTTCATTACGTATTTTAACTAATTCTTCAAAAATACGATCAGATTCACTATTTGCTTCTGCATCTTTTATCATATTTTCAACTTCTTGTTTATTTAAACCTGATGATGCTTGTATAGTAATTTTTTGTTCTTTTCCACTTTTTTTATCTTTTGCAGAAACATGTAAAATTCCATCAGCATCTATATCAAATGTAACTTCTATTTGAGGGATACCTCTTGGAGCAGGATTAATACCATCTAAATTAAATTGACCTAAAGATTTATTATCATTTGCTCTCTTACGTTCTCCCTGTAAAATATGTATAGTAACAGAAGACTGATTATCTTCAGCTGTTGAAAACACTTGACTATGTTTAGTAGGAATAGTAGTATTTTTATCAATTAATGATGTCATTATTCCACCAATTGTTTCAATACCTAAAGATAATGGAGTTACATCTAATAATAACACATCTTTTACATCTCCAGCTAAAACTCCTCCTTGTACTGCAGCCCCTATTGCTACAGCTTCATCAGGATTAACATCTTTTCTTGGTTCTTTATTAAAAAAAGATGCTACTTTATTTTGAACCATAGGCATACGAGTTTGTCCACCTACTAAAATTACATCATTAATATCATTAATAGTCAAGTTTGCATCTTTTAAAGCCATTTTTAATGGTTTAATTGATTGATCTATTAAATCTTCTACTAAAGATTCTAATTTTGCTCTTGTTAACTTAATATTTAAATGTTTCGGACCTGTAGAATCTGCTGTAATATAAGGTAAATTAACATCAGTTTGATGTGCTGAAGATAATTCAATTTTTGCTTTTTCTGCAGATTCTTTTAATCTTTGCATTGCTAATGGATCATTTTTTAAATCTATTCCTTGATCTTTTTTAAATTCTGTTACTAAATAATTAATTATACGACTATCAAAATCCTCTCCTCCTAAATGAGTATCTCCATTAGTTGATAATACTTCAAATGTTTTTTCTCCATCAACATTATCTATTTCAATAATAGAAATATCAAATGTTCCTCCTCCTAAATCATAAACAGCTATAGTACGATTACCTTGTTCTTTATCTAATCCATATGCTAACGCAGCAGCGGTAGGTTCATTTATAATTCTTTTTACTTCTAAACCTGCGATACGACCTGCATCTTTTGTTGCTTGACGTTGTGCATCATTAAAATATGCAGGTACTGTAATAACAGCTTCATTTACTTTAAATCCTAAAAAATCTTCAGCTGTTTTTTTCATTTTTTTTAAAACTTCAGCTGAAATTTGTGGTGGAGCCATTTTTTTTCCGTTAATATCTATCCATGCATCACCATTATTTGCTCTTACAATTTTATAAGGCATAATTTTTATATCACGTTGTACCTCTTCATCATCAAAACGTCTTCCTATTAATCTTTTAATTGCAAAAAGAGTATTTTTAGGATTAGTAATAGCTTGTCTTTTTGCCGGTTGTCCTACTAAAATTTCACCATCTTTGGTATATGCGATAATAGAAGGTGTAGTTCTATCTCCTTCTGAATTTTCTAAAACACGTGCTTTAGATCCATCTATAATTGCTACACAAGAATTAGTTGTTCCTAAATCAATACCAATTATCTTACTCATTTAAATAACTCCTATAAATTTATAATTATTTTTATAATAAAAAATTTTGGTATACAAATAATTATAATATATGTAATTTATATATTCTAAAACATAATCCTTGATGAAGAGGAAATGGGGACACATCTGTACTCATCAAGGGGGTAAATACAAATTTTTTCAAAAATTTGTAATTTTCTTACTAATTATAAAATAAATTAGTTATTAATATTAATTTTCTTTAAAATAAAATATTTATATAATATTATTTTTTAAAATAATAAGATATATTATCTCTATCTAATATTTTATTATAATATTTTTTAATACATAAAATAATTTTTATTTCCATATATTATTTTGGAGAATATAAGTGAAATATATAGCAGAAAAAACAATTTTTTTTAAAAAAAAATTATTAGATTGTATAGTAGTACCTATATTTGAAAAATATAAATTTTCTAAAATTACAAAAGAAATTAATACTATATCTAATAACTATATATTAGATACACTAAAAAAAAACAATATAGAAGGAAAAATTAATCAAAATATTATTTTATATCAAATTCCTAATTTTCCATTTCAAAAAATAGTTCTTATTGGTTATGGTATTAAAAATAATATTAACAGAACACAAAATAAATTAATCATTAATAATGTAATTAATTTATTAAAAAAATATAAAATTAAAGAGATTATTTGGTGTCTTACAGATGTGAAAATAAATAGCTGTAATTTATATTGGAATATAAGAGACACAATTAATATTATAGAAAATAATATTTATATATTTAATAAATTTAAAAATAATTTATTGTATTTTTCATCAAAAATAATATTTAATATTAATAATAATAATCCTAATGACTATTATACTGCTATAGAACACTCAAAAGCAATTAATTTAGGTATAAAAAAAGCTAAAGATATAGCTAATCTTCCTCCAAATATATGTACTCCTGAATATTTATCTATTAAATCATTAAAATTAGCAAAAAAATATAAAAACATTTTTGTAAAAGTTATTGATAAAAATATTATGAAAAAAATAGGTATGAATACCTATCTTACTGTAAGTAAAGGTTCAAAAAATAAACCTTTTATTTCTATTTTAGAGTATCAAAATAATGCTAAATCAAAACCTATAATACTTTTAGGTAAAGGAGTTACTTTTGATTCTGGAGGTATATCTTTAAAACCTAGTAAAAATATGGAAGAAATGAAATATGATATGTGTGGTGCAGCAGCTGTTTATGGAACTATATATGCAATAGCTGAACTTAAATTACCTTTAAACATTATTGCTATTATAGCTGGATGTGAAAATATGCCTGATGGTAATTCATATAGACCTGGTGATATTATACAAACAATGTCTGGAATTACTGTAGAAATTACAAATACAGATGCGGAAGGACGTTTAATTTTATGTGATATTTTAACTTATATAAAAAAGTACAATCCTAAATACGTTATTGATATTGCTACTTTAACAGGAGCTTGTGTTATAGCATTAGGTAATAATATAAGTGGTTTAATGACTAATAATAAAAAATTATCTGAAAATATTATGAAATCTTCATTAGAAACAGATGATCGTGTTTGGGAATTACCTATCGATGATAAAAGTTATTATGATCAATTAAAATCTAATTTTGCTGATTTAGTGAACAGTAGTAATAGTATAGCTGGAGGAGCGATTACTGCAGCTTGTTTTTTATCTAAATTTACTAAAGAATACAAATGGGCTCACATAGATATTGCAGGAACAGCATGGTATTATTTAAATCAAAAAGCAATTTCTTCAGGTAGACCTATTAATATGTTATGTCAATTTCTAATTAATGAAACATTAAATAATAAATAATAAATTTAATATACATTATATTTATATAGGATATTTTTTATCATGGATAAAATATATAATCCAAATTTTTTTGAAAAAAAAATTTATAATTATTGGGAAAATAATAAATATTTAAAAAAAAGATTAATAAAAAACTCTAAAAAATATTTTTCTATTATGGTTCCACCCCCAAATATTACTGGATGTTTACACATGGGGCATGCATTACAATATACAATTATTGATATTTTAATACGTTATAATCGTATGTTAGGAAAAAATATATTATGTCAAGTAGGAATAGATCATGCAGGTATTGCAACTCAAAATTTAATAGAAAAAAAAATTTTTAAAGAAACAGGAAAAATAAAAAATGATTATAGTAAAAAATTTTTTTTAGAAAATGTTTGGAAGTGGAAAAAAAAATATAGTAATATTATTTATAATCAAATGAAAAGATTAGGTTTGTCTGCAGATTGGGAAAAAACAAGATTTACAATGGATAGTAAATTTACTAAATCTGTAAGAGATATTTTTATTTTACTTTATGATGATGGATTAATATATAAAAAAAAAAAATTAATACATTGGGATTTTAAATTAAAGACTGTAATTTCTGATTTAGAAGTAGAACATAAGAAAATAAAAACAAATATTTGGTATATAAAATATTTATTATCAAATAATATTAAAACTATAGATAATAAAAATTATTTAACTGTAGCTACAACACGTCCTGAAACATTATTAGCTGATACTGCAGTTGCAATTAATCCATCAGATAAGAGATATAATAATTTAATTGGAAAATTTGTAATTATTCCAATAATTAAACGTAAAATTCCTATAATAGCAGATGATTATGCTAAAATAGAAAAAGGAACAGGATGTGTAAAAATTAGTCCAGCTCATGATTTTAATGATTATAAAATTGCAATAAAACATAATTTACCTTTAATTAATATTTTTGATTTAAATGGTAATATTTTAAATAAATACCAAATTTATAACAAACAAAAAACAAATATTTTATTTAATGAAAATATACCTAAAAAATTACAAAAAATTAATTTTATAAAAGCAAGAAATATTATTATAAAAAAAATAAAAGAAAAAGGATTACTAGATTCATATAAAAAAAAATTTACACTTATCCCATTTAATATTCGTAGTAATACTATAATTATTCCTATGTTAACAAATCAATGGTATCTAAATACAAAAATTTTATCAAAAAATGCAATAAATGCTGTAAAGAAAAAGCAAATAAAATTTTTTCCAAAAAAATATAAAAATATGTTTTATTCTTGGATGAATAATATTCAAGATTGGTGTATATCTAGACAATTATGGTGGGGACATCAAATACCAGCTTGGTATGATCATAATAATAATATTTATGTGGGTAAAAATTTAAAAGAAATAAAAAAAAAATATAATTTAGATAAAAATATATCTTTAGTACAAGATTCTGATGTTTTAGATACATGGTTTTCTTCTAGTTTATGGACTTTTATTACATTAAATTGGCCTAAAAATAAAACAGATTTTTTTTTATTTCATCCTACTAGTGTTATTGTAAGTGGTTTTGATATTATTTTTTTTTGGATATCTAGAATGATAATGATGACAATGTATTGTGTTAAAAATAAAAATAATATTCCACAAATTCCTTTTAAACATATCTTAATGACAGGATTAATAAGAGATAATAAAGGTAATAAGATGTCTAAATCTAAAGGAAATATTATTAATCCTATAGATTTTATTGAAGGAACTTTATCAAAAAATATATTAAATAATCAAAATTATAAAAAAAATAATAAAATAAATTATCATAATAAAAATATAGAAAAAAAAATATCAAATAAAATTTATGGAGCAGATGCATTAAGATTTACATTAGCTTCTTTATCATCTACTGGTCGTAATATATGTTGGGATATAAATAGATTAGAAGGATATCGTAATTTTTGTAATAAAATTTGGAATGCTAGTATTTTTATACTAAAAAATATAAAATATGAATTTATTAAAAATAAAGAAAATTTATCTTTAGTAGATAAATGGATTTGGTCTGAATATCATTTAATTATTAAATCTTATACAAAATCATTAAATGAATATAGATTTGATCATTCAACTAATATTATATATAATTTTATATGGAATAAATTTTGTGACTGGTATTTAGAATATAGTAAATTTATTTTTCAAGAAAAAAATCAATTAAAATATTCAGGAACACATTATACATTATTTAATATTTTTAAATCATTTTTAAAATTATCACATCCTATAATTCCATTTATTACTGAAATTATATGGCAAAAAATGAATAAAAATAATCAAACTGAATATAATAATAGTATTATGATTCAAAATTTTCCTAAATTTAATAAATCTAAAATAGATCTAAAATCTATAAAAATTTTTAATATTTTTATTAAAATTATTACTATTATTCGTAAATCAAGAATAGAAATGAATATAGATAATAATAAGAAAATTAATTTATACATAAAAAATATTAATTATAAATTAGATATTTTTATTAAAAATAATATAAATATTTTAAAAAAATTTGTTAATATTAAAAAAATTTTTTTTCTAGAAAATAATATTAATTTTCCAGAAAAAACATTAATAAATAAAATAAATAAAATTGAATTTGCAATACCATTAAACATAAAGATCATTAATAAAAAATTTTTATTAAATAAAATTAATATTAAATTACAAAATAATCAAAAAATGATAAATATTTTAAATAAAAATATTAAAAATAAAAATTTTTTATCTAAAGCTCCAAAACAAATTATACAAAAAAAATTAGAAGAAATAAAAAATTATAAAATTTTAAAAAAAGAATTATTAAAAAAAATTTTATTAATTAAAAGTTTATAATATTTATTATTAATTAAAAATTATTTATAAATAAGGATTTATATTATGAATCAATTTTACAATAAACATTTTTTAAAATTAACAGATTTTTCAAAAGAAGAAATTTTTGAATTAATTAAAATTGCTGAAAAATTAAAATATGATAAAAAAAATTTTAAAGAAAAAAAGAAATTAATAAATAAAAATATTATCTTAATTTTTGAAAAAAATTCAACAAGAACAAGATGTTCATTTGAAATAGCTTGTTTTGATCAGGGAGCTAATGTTACTTATTTAAATATTAAAGATAGTCATATAGGATATAAAGAATCATTAAAAGATTCTGCAAGAATTTTAAGTAATATGTATGACGGATTACAATATAGAGGAAAATATCAAAAAAATTTAGAAATTATTGCTAAATATTCTAAAATTCCAGTATGGAATGGTTTAACAAATGAGTTTCATCCTACTCAAATATTAGCAGATTTACTAACTATAAAAGAACATATAAAAAATAAAAACATAGATCAAATAAAATTATCTTATATAGGTGATATTAATAATAATATTTCTTTTAGTTTAATAGAAGCATCAATTATTATTGGGTTTGAATTATATTTAATTTCTCCGCAGAAAATTAAAATAAGTAATAATCCATATATAAATAACCTTATAAAAACATTAAAAAATAAAAATAATATTCATATAACAGACAATATTAATGTAGGTATAAAAAATACTGATTTTATTTACACTGATATTTGGTTATCTATGGGAGAAAAAACATCTTTAAAATTATGGGAAAAAAAAATTAATCAATTTCTTAATTATCAAGTAAATAAATTATTATTAGTAAAAAGTAAAAATCCTAATATTAAAGTTATGCATTGTTTACCTTCTTTACATTTATATAATCACTATAAAAAACTTTTTAATAAAAAAATTATATCTAAATATAAATTATTTAATGGATTAGAAATTACAAATGAAGTTTTTGAATCTAACAATAGTATTATTTTTCAACAAGCAGAAAATAAAATTCACACTATTAAAGCTATAATAATAGCTTCTTTATTAAAAGAAAAATATTAAAATTATTAAAATATTTTATTAAAATTAATAATTAAAAATTTTAGATATAAATTATTTATTATGAAAAAAATTTTTTTACAAAAAAACATTAATTTTTTTTAAAACATATTCACAAATAATTTTATTTAAAATATTATTTTTATTTCTGATTAAATTTCTATTAATTCAGTTAAGAAATAAGTCTTATTAGATATTAATAAACAAACTTTTCAAATTTTCAGAAATATATAATATATACTTAAAAAAATTAAATTTTTTATTAATAATATAATTAAAACTACAATATTTTTACAAAATTTTAATAATTATAATAAAAAAATATTTTTTAGAAAATACTATAAGTTATCCAATAAGAATATGTTTATAAATATCTAAATTATCTAATAACGTTCAAATTCAAAATAGAAGCTATAGTTATAAAACTATAGAAATATAACTTTAAATTATAAGGTTTAAAATAATGTTTTTATTTTTTAGATTAATATGTATTATTTTTATATTAATATTACTACCAATAACAAAAAAACATTTAAATAAACATAAATTTCATCAAGAAATTGTTTATTTTTATAATTGGACAGAATATGTTCCAGATAATATTTTAGAAAAATTTACTAAAGAAACTGGTATTAAAGTTATTTATTCTACATATGATTCTAATGAAAGTATGTATACAAAGTTAAAAACTTATAAAAAACAATCATATGATTTAATTGTTCCTTCTACATATTTTGTAGCTAAAATGAAAAATGAAGGTATGATACAAAAAATAGAAAAAAAAAAAATACCAAATTTTTCTAATTTAGATCCAAAATTTTTAAATAAGTCTTTTGATTTAAATAATGAATATTCAATACCATATATATGGGGAGCAACAGCTATAGGAGTTAATACAAGTAAAATAAATCCTAACTATATAAATAGTTGGGCTGATTTATGGAATAAAAAATATTATAAATCTATTTCTTTAATAGATGATGCAAAAGAAGTATTTCAAATTGCCTTATTAAAATTAGGTTATCCAGGTAATACTAAAAATTTAAAATATATTCAAAAATCTTTTATAGAATTAAAAAAATTAATGCCAAATATTATTTCATTTAATTCTGATAATCCTGGTTATCCATTTATAGATGGATCTGTAAATATAGGTATGATATGGAATGGTGCTGCATATTCTGTTAAAAAATTAGGTATTCCTTTAAAATTTATTTGGCCTAAAGAAGGAGGAATTTTTTGGATGGATAGTTTTGTTATACCTATTAATGCAAAAAATATTGAAGGTGCTTTAAAATTAATTAATTTTTTATTAAGACCAGATATTGCAGCTCAAATAGCTATAAAAACTGGATATTCAACTCCTAATTTAAAAGCTCAAAAATTATTACCCATAGATATGCTTAATAATAATATGTTATATCCAAATAATGAAATAATTAAAAAAGGTATATGGCAAAATGATGTAGGTATGAATATAAGTAAAAAATATGAAATATATTTTCAACAATTAAAAAATTTATAATTTTAAATAAATCTAAAAAATTAATTTATTTATATATATTTATTATATAATTTTTTGTATAAAATATAATATAAATTAAAAATTTAAATATATTTTTATACAAAAATTTTCTTGACATATAAATATTAAATATAATATGATAATTAATTGATCCTCTGTAGTTCAGTTGGTAGAACGGCGGACTGTTAATCCGTATGTCACTGGTTCGAATCCAGTCAGGGGAGTGATAATATTAATAAAATTTTTTATTTTTTTATATCATAAAATATATTTTTGTATTTAAATTATTTTAAATTATTTTTATATATAGGATATATTATATGGTAATAGATTTACATCTTCTGCTTAAAGAAGAAATTATATATGAATTATTATCAATCCAGGATGTAGTACGTTGGATAACTAGTTGTTTTAATATGTCTAATTTATGGTATGGTCATGGTAATGATAATCCATGGGATGAGGCATTAAATTTAGTTTTATCTGTATTAAGCTTACCTCCATATTTATGGGATAAAGTTTATACAGCTAAATTATCTTTTAAAGAACGTAAATTAATTTATAAATTAGTATTAAAACGTATTAAAAAAAAAATTCCTGTCGTATATTTAACAAAAAAAACTTGGTTTTGTGGACATGAATTATATATTGATAATAGAGTATTAATACCTAGATCTCCAATTTCTGAATTAATTAATAATAAATTTAAATATATTATTCCTTCTTATAAAGAACCTAAATATATATTAGACTTATGTACTGGAAGTGGTTGCATTGCAATTGCTTGTGCGTATTTATTTCCTAATTCACACATAGATGCTGTAGATATTTCTTTAGATGCAATTAATGTGACAGAATATAATATTCAATTACATGGATTAGAAAATAGAATAACTCCTATTTGTAGTAACTTATTTGAAAAATTAAAAAAATTAAATTATGATTTAATTATTACTAATCCTCCATACGTAGATAAAAAAGATATAAATTTTTTACCAAAAGAATATTCATATGAACCTAAAATTAGTTTAGTTTCAGATAATAATGGTACAGAAATTATTGAAAAAATAATATCTCAAGCATTTTCCTATCTCAAAAAAGATGGTATCTTAATTTGTGAAGTAGGTGATAAAATGATAAATATAATAGAAAAATATCCAGAAAAATGTTTTCAATGGTTAAAGATAAAAAATGGAGGTATAGGTATATTTAAAATGCAAAATATTTAATATATACATATTTTATATAATTTAAAAAATTATGGAGTATTTTATTATGGCAGGAAATAGTATTGGAAAATTATTTAAAGTTACAACTTTTGGTGAATCTCATGGTAAAACTTTAGGATGTATAATAGATGGAGTTCCTCCTAAAATACCTTTAAAACCAAATGATTTACAAAAAGATTTAGATAGACGTAAACCAGGATCATCTAAATATACTTCTCCAAGAAAAGAAATAGATAAAATAGAAATTTTATCAGGAGTATTTAATGGTTTAACAACAGGAACTAGTATTGGTCTACAAATTAACAATATGGATGTTAGATCTAAAGACTATAATAATATAAAAAATATTTTTCGTCCTGGACATGCTGATTATACTTATGAAAAAAAATATGGGATCAGAGATTATAGAGGTGGGGGTCGTTCATCAGCTAGAGAAACAACTATGCGTGTTGCTGCAGGAGCTATCGCTAAAAAATATTTATTAATGAAATTTAATTTAAAAATTCAAGGATATTTATCTCAAATAGGTAATATAATCTGTAATTTTGATAATTGGGATGAAGTAAATAAAAATCCTTTTTTCTGTCCTAATCAATATCAAATAAAATCTTTACAAGATTTAATAAATAATTTAAAAAAAAATGGTGACTCTATAGGAGCAAAAATTACAATAATTGTAAAAAATGTACCGATAGGATTAGGAGAACCAGTATTCGATAAATTAGATGCAGAAATAGCTCATGCTATAATGAGTATCAATGCTGTTAAAGGAATAGAAATAGGTGATGGTTTTAATTCTATTAATAAATTAGGAAGTAAATATAGAGATGAAATAAGATTGGATGGATTTCAAAGTAATAATTCAGGAGGAATATTAGGGGGAATTAGCACAGGTCAAAATATTATTATACATTTTGTAGTAAAACCTACTTCTAGTATTTCTATACCAGGAAAAACAATTAATTTATTAGGTAAAGAAACAGTTTGTGTTACACAAGGACGTCATGATCCTTGTGTAGGAATTAGAGCTGTTCCTATAGGAGAGGCAATGGTTGCTATAATTTTAATGGATCATTTTTTGCGTTATCGTGCTCAATGTATTGATAATATACTAAAATAAAAATTAATATAATTCATTAATATTATTAGATAAATAATTTATAATTCCTTTAGAAGTAGGATTTATACTTTTTTTACCTTTTTCCCATTGTGCAGGACAAACATCACCATATTTTTCATTATGTTCTACAGCATCAATCATTCTAATAACTTCATTTATATTTCTACCAAATGGTAAATCATTTATTAATTGATGTCTTATTATTCCTTTTGTATCTATTAAAAATAGAGCTCTTAATGCTATACCTAATTCAGGATGTTCAATTCCATAAGATTTTTGTATATTTTTTTTAATATCAGATATCATTATAAATTTAATATTTCCAATACCACCTTGATTAATTGGAGTATTTCTCCAAGCATAATGTACAAATTGGGAATCACATGATATACCTAATATCTTTACATTTCTTTTTTTAAAATGATTATAGTATTTATTAAATGTTATAATTTCCGTAGGACAAACAAATGTGAAATCTAAAGGCCAAAAAAATATAACAGTTATTGTATTTTTTGAATATTTATATAAATTAAAATTATCAATTATTGAACCATCAGGAAGTACAGCAGGTGCATAAAAATCAGGAGCTTTTTTAGTAACTAATATCATATTTTCCTCTTAATTAAATTATAATTTAACTTGATTATATATATTATTTAATATATATAATTTTATTATAATAAATAAAAAATAAAATAATTTTCATTATTAATTTTTTTTAAAATATAAATTAAAAAACAAATTATTTCATAAATTTTAAAAAATAATTATTTTAATAATAAGTTATATTAATAGTATTATATTTTTAAAATTTTATAATAATAAAAATAAATATTAAGAATATTATTCTTATTTAATTAAAAAATAAGTATATTAATATACTATATAATTTATCTTTTTTTATATTATTTATGATAATATTTAATTATAATTATTTATTATAATTTTTTTAATTTTTTAATAAAAATTGATTCTTTTATATTATTATATAATGTATATTAATACGAAAAAATAATCTAAAAAATATTTTAATAAATAAAAAACTTTATTTTAAATAAATATTTATTTTTTATAAAAATATTATTAATAAATAATATTATTTTTAATTTTTTAAATTCTAAATTCTAAATTTTACATATAAAAATATTTAATTTAAATTAAAAATATATTTTAATTATTTTTTAATTATTTTTAATAAAATTATTTATATTTAAATATATAAAATAAGAATAAACAAAAATATAAATTAATATTTAATTATTTATATTTTTTATACTATAAACAGAAAAATTTTTATTTTTAGATAAAATATTAAATTTAAGTAAAAATTTATTAAAAATTTTTGAACATGATACAAAATTATTAATTACAAATAATAATTTTCCATTATATTTTGTTTTATTTTTAAATTTATTAATCATTTGATAAATAAACTTTAACGAATAATATAAATCATCATGAATAGGAGGATTAGATATAATAAAATCAAATTTTTGATTTACTTTAGAATAAACATTACTTGGAAATACATTATTATTTTCTAAAAAATTTTTATTTAATGTTTTTTTAGTTGAAATAATTGCTTTTATATCAATATCAGTTGAATATAACAAAAATTTTTTTCTATGTTTTTTTATATTATTACTTAATATAGTAGAAATAATTCCAGAACCACATCCTAAATCTAATACTTTTCCTTTAATATTTAAATTATTAAAAATAGTAGAAATTAAAAATTTACTACCATGATCAAATTTATTACCTCCAAATACACCAGGTAAATTATATATTTTAAAATTTTTATAGTAATAATGATTCCAATAATCATTTATATGAAATGATATTTTCTTTTTAAGAATTGCATAAAATATAATATGTTTTCTTATACTAATAATTTTTTCAAAATAAATCATTTCTAATTCTTTAATATTTTTAATATTTTTTATACCACTCTTATTTGCTCCTATAACATAAATTTCACTTTTAAAAGTAAATAATGATAATATATTTTTTAATATAAAAATAGATTCTTTTTTATTTTTTAACCAAAAAAATATAAGAACATTAAAATTATATTTTTTATATATATTTTCATTCATGATTCCGTAATAAATATTACGATTTACTATTTTTTTTAACCATATATAATAATCATATTTATGAGTATTTATAAAACTTACTAGAGTATCTAAATAAATTGGCATCTTATCTCTCATATTTCCTGCAAAAAGTACTTTATGATTGATGAATTTATTTTTAAATAAACGTAAAAAATATTGATTTATTGGTAATAATATATTCATTTTTAAATTCTACAAATTTCACTAAAAAATTTTTTTTTTTCCCATGAAAAAATTGTTAATTTTTTACCCCAACAACAACCAGTATCTAATCCTATAATATTATTAGGTGTATATTTTCCTCCTTGTAAATCAGACCAATGACCAAAAAATATTGTATATTTTTTATATAAAATATTAGGTATCGAAAACCAAGGTTTTAACACTGTAGAAGAAATATTATCAGGAGCTTTTTTAGTAAACATTTCTAAAGTTCCATTTGGATAACAATATCTCATTTTTGTTAGTGAATTAACAATAAAATTAAAACGTTCAAATCCTATTAAAGTATTTTGTTTCCAATCATTAACTTGGTAATCTTCATTACTTATGTAATCAATGAATATTTTATTATTTTTACCAGAAATAATATTTTCTGCTTCATAAGAAAAAGATAATATTTCTTTTATATTATTCCATTGTGGTGTAATACCAGCATGAGACATTAAGATTTTTTTATTTTTATCATATTGTACTAATGGTTGGTATTTTAGCCAAGTATTTATAATAAATACTATTTTTTTATTTTCTAATAATTGTAAAATTTTTGGATCATTAACATTATTATAATAACCTAATACTAATGATATTAAATATAAATCATGATTTCCTAAAACTAATTTTACAGAATTTTTAATAGAATATAAATAACATAATACTTTTATAGAATCTGGTCCTCTTGCAATAAGATCTCCTGTAATCCATAATTGATCTTTTTTGTAATTAAAATTAATTTTTTTTAATAAGGAGATAAGTTCATTATAATAACCATGAATATCTCCAATAAGATAAGTAGTCATTTTTATATATGTCAATGAATATAAGTTTTAATTGCTAAACGAAAAATTGGAATATCTACATGATAAACATTATTTTTTTCATCTATCATGATATAGTGTCCCTGCATTATTCCAATAGGAGTTTCTAAAATTGCTCCACTAGTATAATGAAAATCATTTCCTGGTCTAATATATGGTTTTTTACCTATCACTCCTTCACCATATATTTGAGTTTTTTGACCATTACCATTAGTAATGGTCCAATAACGACTGATTAATTGTAATATTTTTTTACCTACATTATGTATGGTAATTGTATAAACAAAAACATAACGATTAATCGTAGGTATTGATTGTGATTCTATATAAATACTATGTGATCTTATATAAACTTGAGATAATAATGATTTCATAAGTTTATAACCTTTTATTTTTTAATTCTAACCAACGAGCTAATTGACAATATTCTGATATTGAAACATTTTCAGCACGAATTTTATGATCAATACCTAAAAAATCTAATTCTTCTATAGAAAATAAATTTAATAAACTATTATGTAACATTTTTCTTCTCATACTAAAAGTTTGTTTAATAATTTTCTTCAAAAAAAAAATATTATTTAAATTATAAGGATTATTATTATACGGTCTCATATAAATCATATTAGAAATTACTTTAGGTTTTGGAAAAAAAGAACTTGGTTTAATTTCTATTAAAGATTTTATTTTGAAAAATAATTGCATTATTATACTTAAACGACCATAATTTTTGTCTCCAGGTTGAGCAGTCAAACAATCTACTACTTCTTTTTGCATTATAAAATTCATATCTTTAATATTATTTAAATATTTTAATAAATAAAATATTATTGCAGTAGAAATATTATACGGTAAACTTCCAAATATACGTATTCTTTTTTTTAATTTTTTTATTAAATTAAAAAAATTAAAATTTAAAACATCACTTAATATAAAATTTACATTTGAATTTATTAAAATTTTATTTTTTTTTAAAATATTAATTAAATTTTTATCAATTTCAATAACTGAAAGATTTTTATTATAATTAACTATAGGAAGAGTTAAAGAACCTAATCCTGGACCTATTTCTACCATATTATGGTAATATTTAGGATTTATTAAAAAAATTATCTTTTTAATAATATTTTTATTAATTAATATATGTTGTCCATAATTCTTCTTAAGAAAAATTTTCATAATATTATTTTTTATATATAAAAAAATTATCTATTTTAAAAAAATTTATATATTTATATTTTATAAAAATAAAATTTTATTATATCATTACATTAAATTTTTAATATATATTGTTTTAGCATATTCATAAATAAAAAAATTAGATTCTTTTTCAAAATTTTGTTTAAAAATAATATCATAAGCTTGTTTTTGAAAAAAATCTTTTGTTTTTAGATTATTTTTTTCTTTTAATAATTGAATTATATAATATCCATTAGGTTCTTTAATTAATAAACTAAATTGGTTTATTTTTAATTTTTTTATAATTTTTTGAAATTTTATAGAAAAAGAATTAAATGGTACCCAACTAATATAATCTTTAAATTTAATTATTTTTTTATTACTTAAAAATAATTGCATTGCTTCTTTAAAAGTAATTTTTTTTTTAAAAAGATTAAAATAAATATAATTTATTTTTTTTTGGGTATTTTTTTTATTAAAATTATGTTTATCTATATATATTAGATGTAATAAAACTTTTTTATTATCTATGTTATCTATTAATACCATATCATTTATTTTTAAAAGAAAAATTTTAGAATATAAATATATTGGACCTATAATATCTCCTTTTTTTGATTTGTCTACATAATTAACTAAAATTGATGGTAATTTATCTTCTGTTCCTTTTAAGGTTGTTTTTTGTATTTTGGAATTTTCAATAAATATATTACTATTAATATTTTTTATATGATTATTTAATTTATTATTTTTTAATATATTTAATAATTTAGAAATTAATGATAATTTATGATTAAAATCATTTTTTAATAATGATTTTGATTTATTAACTGTTAAATAAAATAAAGTAATATTATATTTTTTATGATATTTATATTTTAAATATAACTGATTTGTTAAAGAATCAATTTCTTCATCACAAATATTAATATTATTTTTTATTAATATACTTTTAAAAATATAAATCAAGAGATTTTTTCTCATAATATTATGATATAATTCATAATTAATATTATTTTTTATTAATCTTTCTTTTAAAAAATTTTCATTAACATTATTTTGTTTATACATTTCTGAAATAAGATAATTTAATTTTTTTTTAGAAATATAAAAATTACTATTTTTTATAATTTGTAAAAAAAGATTATTTTTTATTAAATCTTCAAGATTATTAAAATCTAATATTGAATTTAATAATTCATTTTCATTATTATGAAAATAATTAGATATATTTAAAATATCATTAATTTCGTTTTTAAGAATTATTTTATTATTTATAATAAATCCAATACCATTAATATTTTCTATTGGCGTAGATATACATTTAGAAATATTAAATATACAATATATTATTGTTATAATAAATATTATTTTTCTAATTATCATTTTTTATCCTAGAAAAAATTATATTTTATATAATATATAATAATTTTATTTCTAATTTATTCAATATTTATTACATTCAATAATGTTAATTTTTAGATATTTATAAATTAATAATTTAATTATAATAAATTATAGTTCTAATATATTTATTGAGGGTTATATGTTTTTTTTACTACAATTATTATTATTTTTAATAAGTTTTATAATTAATTATAATATTAGTTATAGTTTTATTAATATAATAATAATTATATTAATTAGTTTTTTAATTAATAAAATATATCAATTTTATTATAAAAATAATTATAGTGTAAGTAATATAAAAAAATCATTTATTCAAATTACTTTTGAAGTAATGGGATATATAAGTAAATCAAAAGGTTTTGTTAGTAATAATGATATAATGATAGCAACAAAATTAATAAAAAAAATGAAATTAAATAGTAAATATATTATTTTTGCTCATAAATCATTTACAAATGGAAAAAATAAAAATTATCCTTTAATTTATAAATTACATAATTTAAATTATTTAATTTATAAAGATACAAATTTAATAAATAAATTTTTAGAAATTCAACTTGAATTATCTTTTATAAATAAGTCTTTAAATCCCAAAACTAGAAAAATATTATTTATTATATTTCAAGAATTAAAAATATCTCTATATCAAGTTTTGATAATAATTAATAAATTAAAATATAAAAATAAAGATATTAATGAAAAAGATTTATTTTTTTATAAAAACGATAATCAATTTAAAAAACAAACAGAAAATAATAATTTTAATTATGATAATTATCAAAATATAAATTATAATGAATTTGATTTAAATCAAGCATATAAGTTATTAGGAGTTAAACCTGAAGATAATCTTTTAACTATTAAAAGAGCATATCATAAATTAATTAGTAAATATCATCCAGATAAATTAATTTCTAAAGGTTATACATCTAAACAATTAGAAATAGCTAAAATTAAAACTCAAAATATACATAAAGCATATAATATAATTAAAAAAAATATTATATAATAATTTATATTTTTTCAATAATAACTATTGCACAAGTATAATTAATTTCATCTGATATAGAAATATGAATATAATAGTTATTAGTTATATTTTTTATTATTTTTAATGCTTTACTATAAAATTTTAATCTTGGTTTTCCTGTTTTATAATGTAAAAGTTCTATTTGATTAAAAAATATTCCATTAGTAAAACCAGTATTAAGAGCTTTTACTGCTGCTTCTTTCACAGAAAAATATTTTGCTAAAACTTTTATTTTTTTATCTTTATTTTTATTTTTTTTATAAATAGATAATTCATATCTAGTTAATATTTTATATACAAAACGTTTTTTAAAATGTTGAAATATATTTTTAATTCTATTAATTTCTACTAAATCTATACCAATACCAATAATTTTCATATAATTGTTCTTTATTTTAATCAATTTTTTATAAATTATTTAATTTGCACCCATATTTGTAAATTTATTTTTCTTTTAAAAAATTTTTTTATATTTTGTTCTGATTTATATTTAATTAATTTTAATTTGGTTGCATTTTTACCTATTATTATTTTTTTTTGATTTAAATTATTTACTAAAAATAATACTTGTATTTGATTTTTTATTATTTTTATTTTTTGAGGATAATTTATTTTAATATATATTAAATAAGGTAATTCTTTATGAATATATTTTATAATATTCTCTCTAATCATTTCTTTAATAATAAATTCTTCTGTTTGATTTGTAATATAATTTTTAGGATAATGATGTTTTTTTTTAGGTAAATTTTTACAAATAAAATTATTAATAATATTAGTATGTAATTTATATTTTGCTGAAACTATAAATAAAAAAAATATTTTTATTTTTTTTTTAATAAAATTAATATATGGTAATAAAATATTTTTATTTTTAATTTTATCAATTTTATTAATAACTACTATTATTGGAATATTGGTTTTATTTAAAATTTTTAAAAATTTTTCTTCTATATAATTCCATCTATTTCTATCTAAAATAAATAAAATAAAATTAAATTCATTATTTTTTAATAAATTTAAAATTTTATTATTGGAAAATATATTTCCTGGAGTATCAATATATTTTATTTGATAAGAATTATTATTATATAATCCAACTATATTATAGTTAGTAGTATTGATTTTATGAGAAATAATAGAAATTTTTTTACCTATTAATGTATTTATTAAAGTAGATTTCCCTACATTAGATTTACCTAAAATTAAAATTTGTCCATAATATAAAGATTTTATGTTCACATAAATTACCTTTTGTTAAAATAAATTAATTATTAAAGACCTAATTTTTTTAAAGCTTGTTCTGCAGCAGATTGTTCTGCTTTACGACGACTTGAACCTTTTCCTGTAATAATTGTAGATATTCCACTAATTTTACATTGTATTATAAATTTTTGATTATGTACTTCACCATTAATTTGTAAAATAAAATAATGAGGTAAAGGAAGATGTGATCTTTGTAAATATTCTTGTAATCTAGTTTTAGGATCTTTTTGATTATTACCTGGTAATATTTTTTCTAATCTAAATTGATACCAAATTAATATTATTTTTTCTACTATTTTTATATTACTATCTAAACAAATACTACCTATTAAAGCTTCCATAGTATCTGCAAGAATTGATTCTCTATTATATCCTCCATTTTTAAACTCTCCAGGACCTAAAAATAAATATTCACCTAATTTAAATTCCCTTGCAATACTAGCTAAAGTATTTCCTCTAACTAAAGTAGCACGCATACGACTCATATTACCTTCATTTACATCAGGAAATTTATTATATAAAGCTTTAGCAATAATATAACTTAAGATAGAATCACCTAAAAATTCTAATCTTTCGTTATGTTTACTACTAGCACTTCTATGTGTTAGAGCTTGATATAATAAATCTTGATGATTAAAAATATAACCTAATTTTTGTTGTAATTGACTAATCATAATAAAATTCATATAATTGTATTTTTAATCTAAAATGTATTATATAAAATAAGTAATATTTTTAAAAATTAATTAATTTTATGTATTCGATTAAATCTGATTTTTATAAATGGTATATTTGTATTTTTTTTAATACTAAACCAAATAAAAATAGCTTTTCCTAATAAATATTTTTTATTAACAAAACCCCAATATCTACTATCATAACTATTATCACGATTATCTCCCATAACAAAATAACATTCATCAGGTACTAACCAAGTATATTTTGAAAAATTTTTTTGTTTGTATATTTCTAATTCATTTTGAATTTCTGGTAAAAATAAAATTTTATTTGATGATTTATTTATATTTTCTGTATATTGAAAAAATCTTAATTGACCAAAAAAATGATGTTTTATTGAATTTTTATTAAAATCATAATTTTTTTTTTTGTTATTATTAATTAAAATTTGAAAAAAATTACTTTTTTGAAGATTATTATATTTAATAATATTTTTTTTTATATGTTTTTTAGAATATATAACAACTTGTTTATTTTTTTTATCATAAAAAATAAAATCTCCTGGTAATCCAATAATTCTTTTAATATAGTTTATTTTAATATTTTTAGGAAATTTAAAAACAACAATATCTCCCCTTTTAGGAAATTTATTTTTAATAAAATATTGATTACTTAAAGGATTTTTAATACCATAAATAAATTTATTAACTAAAATAAAATCACCTGATAATAAAGTAGGCATCATAGAATCAGAAAGTATATAAAAAGGTTCATATATAAATAAACGTATTGTAAAAAAGAATAATATTATAAATATTAAAAATTTTATTTGTTTAAACCAAGTTTTTTTTTTTATATATGTATTTGTAATATTTTTATAGAAATAAAAATTATTTAATATTCCCATTTTTTTAAATAAATATATAAAACCTAATAATAAAATACTTAAAAAAAATATTTTTTTTTTATTCATATTGTTTGTTTTTAATATAAGTTATTTTGTTATTTTTAATATAGCTAAAAAAACTGAAGATGGTAACAAAACATTTCCGAAATTTTTCATACGTTTTTTACCTTCTTTTTGTTTTTGAATTAATTTTTTTTTTCTACTAATATCTCCACCATAACATTTTGCAATAACATTTTTACGTAATTGTTTAATATTAGTACTAGAAATAATTTTTTTCCCTATTGCTGCTTGAATAACAATATCAAATTGTTGTCTAGGAATTAATGTTTTAAGTTTTTCTACTAATAAACGACTATGAGAGTAAATTTTATTTTTATAAATAATTGTTGTTAATGCATCAACACGTTTTTTATTAATTAATATATCAATGCAAACTAAATCAGATTTTTTAAACCTAATAAAATTATAATCTAAAGATGCATATCCTTTTGTAACAGATTTTAATTGATCAAAAAAATTTATAATAACTTCAATCATAGGAATTTCATAAATTAAAATTACATTATTATTATGATATATTATGTCTATCTGTACTCCATTTTTTAAAACACATAATTTAATAATTTTACCTATATATTTTATAGGAGATAAAATTTTACATTTTAAAATAGGTTCTCTTATTTCTGCTATTAAATGAGATAAAGGAAATTTTGATGGATTATCTATATACAAAATTTGTTTATTTATTGTTTTTATTTGATATTTAACTGTAGGCATAGTCATTATAATATCTATGTTATATTCTTTTAATAAACGTTGTTGTATGATTTCCATATGTAGTAAACCTAAAAAACCACATCTAAATCCAAAACCTAATATATCAGAATTTTCTGGTTCAAAAAATAAAGAAGAGTCATTTAAACTTAATTTTTTTAATGCATTACTAAATATTTGATATTCATCAGATATAACTGGAAATAAACCAGCAAAAACCTTAGGAATACTTTTTTTAAAACCAGCTAATGGTAAAGTAGCGGGCTTTATATATGATGTTATTGTAGCTCCAACAGGAACTTCATTTATATCTTTTATTCCTAATACTATCCAACCAACTTCACCACATTTTAAATTCTGTAATTCCACTTTTTTAGGGGTAAAAATACCAATTTTTTCTACAAAATATTTTTTTTTCGTATTAATAATTATTATTTTCATTCCTTTAAAAATTTTACCATTTTTAATGCAAATTAATCCTACTACTCCTAAATAATTATCAAACCATGAATCTATAATTAAAGCTTGTAATACTGTATTAATATTTCCTTTAGGAGGTGGAATAATTTTTACTAATTTTTCTATTATTTTTTTAACTCCTAATCCAGTTTTAGCTGAACATTTTAAAATATTTTGAGATTTAATACCTATAATTTCTTGTATTTCTTTTTGTGTTTTTTCAATATTAGCAGTTAATAAATCGATTTTATTAATTACTGGTAAAACTTTTAATCCCATTTTAATAGCAGTATTACAATTTGATAAAGTTTGTGCTTCTATACCTTGTGATGCATCTATTAGTAAAAGTGCTCCTTCACATGCTGATAAAGATCGAGATACTTCATAAGAAAAATCTACATGTCCTGGTGTATCAATAAAATTTAATTTATATAAATTATTATTATCATCTTTATAATTTAAAGAAACACTTTGTGCTTTTATTGTAATACCTCTTTCTTTTTCTAAAATCATACTATCTAAAACTTGAGATGTCATTTCTCTTTTAGATAAACCACCACATATTTCTATTAATCTATCTGCAAATGTTGATTTACCATGATCAATATGAGCAATAATTGAAAAATTACGAATATTTTTCATAAAATTAAATTTTTATAAATCCTATGTATAAAATAATTTTATATAAATATATATAATGTATATTATTTATTTATATTTTAATACCTCTTTGAGAGAGTAAAGCATTACTATCTAATTTCCTACCTCTAAATTTTTCAAATAAAATAATAGGGTCTTGAGAACTACCTAAAGATAAAAGATTATCAAAAAATTTTTTTCCTATTATAGAATTAAATAATCCATTTTTCTTAAAATAAGAAAAAGAATCAGCAGCTAATTGTTCTGACCATAAATAACTATAATACCCAGCTGCATATTCTCCACCAAAAATATGATTAAAGAAATTTGTATATTTATTCCATTTAGGAATAGGTGTAATTGTTATTAAATTTTTTCTAATTTTTTCTATTAAATCTAATATTTGATTACTACTTTTATTCGGATTAAACTCATGATGAATTCTCATATCAAATAAACTTAATTCAATTTGACGCATAAGAGATAAAGCAGCATTATATTTTTTAGATAAAATTAAATTATTCATTATATTTATAGGTAAATTATTATTATTTTTATTATAATTAGAAATAATTTTTAATGATTTTGATTCCCAACACCAATATTCCATAAATTGACTAGGATATTCTACAATATCTAAAGGAATTCCATTAATTCCTGATATATTTGATATTTTTATTTTTGAGATAATATGATGTAAAGCATGTCCAAATTCATGAAATAAGGTAATAATTTCATTATGATTTAATAAATAAATTTTATTTGTTGTAGAAGTAAAATTACAATTAACATAAGCTACTGGACATTGTAAAATTCCATTATTTTTTAACATTTTAGTTTGACATATATCCATCCAAGCACCACTTCTTTTTTCAGAACGAACATATAAATCAAAATATATACTACCGTATAATTTATTATCAGAATTAAAAACATCAAAAAAAATCACATCTTTATTCCAAACTGGAATTTTTCTTTGTTTAAAAATTAAACCATATATTTTGTTTACAATTTTAAACATACCATTTATAACAGAAGAAATTGGAAAATAATTACGTATATCATTATCATTAATACCATATAAATAAAATTTATATTTTTCTGAAAAAAAAGCTACATCCCATGGATTAATATTAATTATATTATATTTTTTTTTGATAAATTGTTTTAAATTATATGCTTCTTTTTTTGCTTGTCTTTTGGATAATTTAATTAATTTATATAAAAATAATAAAACATCATTAACTTTTTTTGCTGATTTAGTTATTAAAGATTGTTCAGCATAAGAATTATATCCTAATAAATTTGATAATTGTAATCTTAAAGATAATTCTTTCATTATAATAGGTTCATTATCTAATTTATTAGAATTAATAGAAGAAGCTCTTGTATTATATTTATAATATATTTTTTTTCTTAAATTTTTATTTTTTGAATATGTAATTATTGATAAATAAATAGGAATATCTAAAGTAATTAAATATCCTATTTTATTTTTTTTAATAGCATTTTTTGACATTATATTTATTATATGATTAGGTATTCCAGCTAATTTTTTTTTATCTGTTATATTTTGTTCCCATTCTAATGTACTATCAAATACATTATTATTAAAATTATTTTGTAATTTTACTAAATTTGTTATTATTACATGATAATCATTTTTTTTTTCTTGATTTAATAAAATTCCTGATAATTTATAATCACGTATTATGTCGTCAATAGATTTTATTTTTAGTTTATTAAAATTTAAATTATTTTGATTATTTTTTATTTGTAAATAAGCATTATATAATTGTTCATTTTGTTGAATCCATATATGATAATCAGTTATCATTTTTATAATAATTTCATAAGTTTTTCTTGTTTTTTTATTATTACAAACATAATTTAAATGATTTATTGGTGAAAAAATACGATATAATTTTTCATGTAATTCTAATAATGGTTGACAAAAATTTTCCCAATTATAATTATTTTTATTTTTATTTAAAATATTCTTAATTTTGTTTTTACAAAAACTAATTGTAATTTTTATTGCAGGAATCATACAATCATTAGTTATTTTATCAAAAGGAGGTAATAAAAAATTAGATAATAAGGGATTATTCATAATTAATTCCTAATTTAGATGTATTAATAATATTAAAATATTTAAAATTTATGTGTTAAAAATATTTAATATAAAATTATAAAAAATTATTTTGTCTAATAATCTCAAATAAAAAAATTCCAGTAGCTACAGAAACATTTAATGAATTTATATTATTATACATAGGTATTGAACATAATATATCACAATTTTTTTTTACAATTGGTCTTATTCCTTTATTTTCTGATCCTATTATTAAACATATAGGATAAGATAATTTAAAATTATAAATTATTTTATTTTTTTGATTATTATCTGCACCAATAACATGTATTTTATGTTTTTTTAAAAATTTAATAGTATTAATAATATTTTTTACAAAAATAATAGGTATATGTTCTGATGTTCCACAAGATACTTTTTTAACAGTAGCATTTACTTTAACTGAATAATGTTTAGGTAAAATAATCATATTTACTTTAGCAGCAACTGCACTTCGAATACATGCACCAAAATTATGAGGATCTGTAATCCTATCTAAAATAAGAATTAATATTTTTCTTGATATATTAATTATTTTAGTAATATTTGTTTCATTAAAAAATTTTATTTTATTTATTAAACCCATAATTCCTTGATGTATACCATTACTAGTTTTTTTATCTAACCATTTTTTATTTACTTTATATACTTTAATATTATATTTATTAATGTAAAAAAATAATTCTTTAATTTTATTAGTTTTTTTTTTACTATTTAAAATAAATATTTTTTTTAATGATTTAGGATCTTTTTTTAAGATATTAATAATAGAATATATACCAAATATAATATCTTCCATATTATTTAATATTAATTGTTTATAATTAATAAATATATCATAAAATATGATATATTTTTTTAATTTAATTTTTTATTAACAAATTTTTGAATATAATTATAAGCTTTATTTATATAATTACTATCAAATAAATATATATTTTCCCAGTGGCGTAACCAAGTTAATTGTTTTTTTGCTAGATGACGTGTTGTAATTACTGTTTGTTGTACCATTTCCTTATAATTAATTTTATTTAAAATATATAAAAACATTTGTTTATATCCAATACAACGCATAGAAGGAAAATTAATCTGTAAATATTTATTATCAATAAGATAACGTACTTCTTCTTCAAATCCTAATTTTAACATTTGAAAGATTCTATTTTCTATCTTATTATATAAAACTTCACGATCATAATAAGTTAAACCAAATTGATATATTTTATAAGGAATTTTTTTCCCAGGGATTTTTATTAATTCACTTAAAGTTTTTCCTGTTAGAAAAAATATTTCTAAAGCTCTTAAATTTCTTTGATTATCATTATAATGAATTTTTTTTGCAGAAAAAATATCAATTTTTTTTAACATATCATGATATGAATTATATATTTTTTTATTTATTTGTTCTTTAATCATATTACGTATATGATTATTTGAAGATGGTAAAGGAGACATAGTATTTATTAGTTTGTGATAATAAAACATACTACCTCCAACTAAAAATGGTATTTTACCTTTTTTAGTAATTTCATCCATAATACTTAAAACATCATTATAAAATTCCATAACAGAATAAGATTGATTAGGTTCTTTAATATCAATTAACCAATGTTTTTCATAAAATAGATCAGTTTTTTTAGGTTTATCTGTTCCTATATTCATTTTTTTATAAATTAAAGAAGAATCTACACTAATTAATTCAATAGGTAAAACTTTAGCTAAACGGGTAGCTAAATAAGTTTTTTTAGATGCTGTTGTTCCCATTAAAAAAATAGCAATTGGTAATTTTTTATTTTTATTATACATTAATATAATTTATATATTTATTAGACAAAATAATTCTTTTATTGAAAAATTATTTTTTTCTAATTTTAATAATTCTAATTCCATTAATAAGTCTATTATATTATAATAATTCCATATTTTAGGGAAGTTTATTATATAATTAATTATCCATTTTATAATTTGTTTTAAAGAAATATTTTTTATATTTAAAAAATATTTTAATAAATCAGAAAAAAATTTATTTGCATTAAAAATAAAAAATGATGAAAATATAGGTAAGTATGTTATATATAAAATATATTTATTATTTAATGAAAAAATAAATCCTAATTTTCTTATAAATTCACTGATTTGATCAAAAATAAAATATTCTTTTTTATTTAATTTTATTTTAACATTAATTTTCATATATTTTATAATATTTTTATTTTTTAAATATAATTTAAATTTTATATTTAATAGTAAAAATATTAATTTTTTTATTTTAATAGAATATAAAACATTATCTCTTTCAAAAATAATATAAGTATTTTTTAAAATTATTAAAAATTTACCAAAATTTTTAAAATTAAATATTGGAAGATTATCTAAATATACTAATTTTTTTCTTTTTATATTAGAAAATAATAATTTAGTTTTTTTTGGAAAATTTTTTTTAATAAAAAAATTTTCCAAATTATCTATTTTTAATTTATTATCATTATTATTTAAATTATTATTTATAGAATAAATTACATTATTTTTATATATTTTTTCTATTAAACTATTACATAATTTTTGTAAAATGCTTTTATATATAAAAGTATATAATGATTGTATATCATAAAAACATATATCAGTTTTTTTTGGATGAATATTTACATCAATTAGTTTAGGTTCTATTTCTAAATAAATTAAATAAGAAAATTTATAATCTTTATTAAATTTATTTAGTATTATTTTTTTTATAATACGATGTATAAATTTATTACATATAATACGATTATTAACATAAAAATATTTAAAATTACTAGAAATTTTTTTTTGATGAAATATATTTAATAATCCATATAATTTTATTTTTTTATAATTTGTATTAATTTCTAATGAATTTTTGACAAAATTATTACCATAAATACTATTTACTCTATTTATATAAGAAATATTATTTGTTATTTGTTTAAAATCATAAATAATTTTATCATTATATTTAAATTTTATTCCTAATTTTAATTTAATTAAAACAATTTTTTTAATTATATTTTTAATATATATAAATTCTATTCTTTCATTAGAAATATATTCTCTTCTTGCCGGAAAATTATAAAAAAGATCAGATAAAATAATAGTAGTACCTACAGGATGAGAAATTGGTTTTAAATAAATAATTTTTTTACTAAATCCTTCCGTATATAATTGCCATGCTATTTTTTGTTTTAAAGTTTTAGATGTTATAGTCATTCTAGATACATCTTTTATACTAGTTAAAGCTTCTCCTCTAAAACCAAAACTTTTAAATGAATCTAAATCATTAAGACTATAAATTTTATTTGTAGCATATTTTTTTATACATAAAGTTAGATTATTTTTATTCATGCCTATACCATTATCATTTATATAAATAGATTTTATACCTCCTTTTTCTACAAAAATATTTATTTGTGATGCTTGAGCATCAATACTATTTTCAATTAATTCTTTAATTACAGCAGCTGGTCTATCAATTACTTCTCCAGCAGCTATTCTTTTAATAACATTTTTTGGTAATATTTTAATCTTAACAGACATTAATAATTAATGAAAAATTAATTTATAAATATAATATGTAAATTTAATAATGTGTAACTTATAATTATATAAGCGGGAAACGAGATTCGAACTCGCGACCCCAACCATGGCAAGGTTGTACTCTACCAATCTGAGCTATTCCCGCAAAATAATTAAATATAATGTTTAATATTATTAAATTACAGTTTTAATTGTCAATAAATATTTTAAATATTATTTATTTAGAAAAAAAATAATTTTTATAAAATTTTAATTCTTCTATTGATTGATATATATCATAAAATGCATTATGTTGATATTTTTTTTTTTTAAGTTTAATATAAATTTCTGGATTCCATCTTTTAACAAGTTCTTTTAATGAACTTATATCAATATTACGATAATGAAAATATTTTTCTAATTTAGGCATATAATTATATAGGAAAATTCTATCTTTATATATACTATTACCACATAAAGGAGAACTTTGTGGTTTAATCCATAATTTTAAAAAATTCAAAGTACATAATTCTGCTTTTTTTTCATTAAATTTACTATTTTTAATTTTATTAATAAGTCCATTTTTTTGATGTATATTTTTATTCCATTTATCCATTAAATTTAAAACAATCTTATTTTGATATATTGGTATTGTAGGTCCTATAGCTATAATTTCTAATTTTAAATTAGTAATAATAGTAGCAATTTCAATTATATGATCTTTATTTGGATCAAGACCTGTCATTTCTAAATCTAACCATATTAAATTATTATTTACTTGCATAAAAAATATCCTTATATTAAATATTATGTAAAATTATAAATTTTAAGAATTTAAAAAATAATACTTTATCTATAATAAAATTATATTAAAATGATTATTAATAAAATAAGAAAAAAAATATATTTATATATTCAATATTTATTACCTAAATTATTAATTACAAATGTTTGTGGTTATATATCAAAAAAAAAACTTAGTATAATTACTACTTATTTAATATTTTTATTTATTAAAATCTATAAAATAGATATGAAAGAAACAAAATATCCTAATATTTTTCACTATAAAACTTTTAATAAATTCTTTATAAGAAAATTAAATATGAATAATAGACCTATTGATAAAAATAAATGTCATGTAGTTCAAAATACAGATGGTATTATTAATCAAATAGGTATTATAAAAGATAATCAAATTTTTCAATTTAAAGGTTGTAAATACTCATTATTTAATCTTATAGGAAGAGATAAAAATATAAATAAAATTTTTTCAAATGGATATTTTCTAAATGTTTATTTAGCCCCAAATAATTATCATCGAGTACATATGTCTTATGATGGAATTTTATTAAAAATGATATATATTCCTGGAAAACTTTTTTCTGTTAATAATATAGTTTCTGAAAATTTATGTAATTTATTTTTATTAAATGAAAGAGTAGTTTTTATATTTAAAACATCATTTGGATTAATGATAAAAATTTTAGTTGGAGCACATATTGTAGGAAGTATAAATACTTCTTGGTATGGATCAATAATACCACCAAGAAAAAATAAAATTAAAATTTGGAATTGGCCATATATTAATAATATTTATAAAAAAGATTTTATTTATTTAAAAAAAGGAGAAGAAATAGGTTATTTTAATTTAGGTTCAACTGTAATTACTTTATTTCCACCTAAAATAATTAGATTTAATTCAAATTTAAAAAAAGGATCAAAAATAAAAGTTGGAGAATTATTAGCTTTTATTATAAAATAATATATATAATAAAAAATTTTCTTAAGATATATTTATAGGAAAGTTCATAACTTTATGAATAGATGTTTTTTTTAATAAACACATAATAAATCTATCTAATCCAATAGCCATTCCTGAACAATTAGGCATACCATATTTCATGGCTTTTAATAAATAATAATCTATTTTTTTATAAGGTAATCCTATTATTTTACGTTTTTTATTGTCTTCATTAAATCTTTTTTTTTGTTCATAACTATTTCTAAGTTCATGAAATCCATTGCCTAATTCAACACCTTTAAAAAAAATTTCAAATCTATTTGCTAGAAAACAATTATTTTTATTAATGGTTTCAGTAGTTTTTTGTGATGCTGGAAAATTATATATTAATATAGGTGATTTAAATCCTAGTTTAGGTACAATATATAAATCAAATAATATTTGTAAATAATCATCATCAATAACATTATTTTTTTTTAAATTAATAAAACCTAATTTTTTAGCAAGAATAAATAATTTTTTTTTATTAATTAAAAAGGGATTTATTTTAAAATATTTTAAAAAAATTTTTTTGTAAGAATATTTTTTTAATTTATTAAAACCAAATTTAATAAAAAAACTATTAACTTCACCTATTAACTGTTTTAAATTATAATTAATATGATACCATTCTAGCATAGTAAATTCAGGATTATGATATTTACCTAATTCTTCATTACGAAAACTATGACATATTTGATATATTGATTTATTCATTTTTAATGAAAGTATTCTTTTCATATGATATTCAGGACTTGTAACTAAAAATAATTCTTTTTGTTGTTTATAATGAATAAATTTTGTTTTAAATTGTTTTAAATAAATGTTAGTATTTTCAAATTGAGTTAACATAGGAGTATCTACTTCAATAAATCCTTTTTTATCAAAAAAATTTCTTATTTTTTTTATTATCAAAGAACGTTTTATTAAAGTATATATATTTGTATTAGGTAATCCGTTAAAATTTTTCATATAATTATTACTTTTAAGATTATTTATTATTTAATACGAGAAATATATTTTTTTTTTCTTATATCAATTTTTATAATATCTCCAATTTTAATAAAATTTGGTACTTTTATTATTTCACCATTACTTATTATAGCTAATTTATTATTATTATTAATTGTATCTCCTTTTTTTGACACTAAATTTGTATTAATTATTTTAAAATTAATAAAATTTGGTAATATTAAAAATATAGGTAATTGATTCCAAAATGTTATATTATAACTATATTGAGGTATTAACCATTTTTTTTTATTTTTAATAATTCTCTTATCAATGATAATTTGTTCAAAATTATTTTTAAACATAAAATAAAAAAAATCTTCTTTTTCATTATATAAATAAATTAATTTTTTTTCTAAAATATCTGCAGTATTTAAATTATCGGTAGATTTAAATGTTTTATCAATTAATTTTTCATTTATTAAATTTCTCATTTTTACTCTAACAAAAGATTGTCCTTTCCCTGGTTTTACAAATTCACTGGATTCTATAATGTAAGGTTGATTAAAAAGTACAAATTTCATACCAATTCTAAAATTATTACTATAATAATTAATCATTAATATTTTACCTTTTCTGAAAAAATTATTTTGACTTATAATAATATTATCTTAAAAATATAAAATAATTGTATGAATAAATTATGGTTAAAACAATTAAAAGATAATATTAATAATAATATTGATCTTATAAAAATAACAAAAATAAAAAAAAAAAATAGTAAACAATTTTTATGTAAAAAAAAAAATATATCTTTTAAAATAAAAATACCTAAAATTTTTATAAAAAAAATAGAAAAAAAAAATTATAAAGATCCTATCTTATTACAATTTATCTTTAATAAAAATGAATTAATTTTTAATAAAAAATATAATAGTAATCCATTAAATGAAAATTTAATTATTCCGGGAATGATACATAAATATTATAATAGAGTATTAATATTAGTTACAGGAATTTGTGCAGTACATTGTAGATATTGTTTCCGTAAAAAAAGTAAAGAAATTTATGCTATAAAAAAATGTGATTGGATTAAAATAATTAATTATATAAAAAAACATAGAGAAATAAATGAAGTAATTTTTTCAGGAGGAGATCCATTAATTATAAATGATCATAAAATTAATTTATTAATAAACGATATTCAAAAAATATCTCATATTAAAACATTAAGAATACATACTAGAATAATTTCTGTTATTCCTGAAAGAATTACTACTAATTTAATAAAAATTTTTAATAAATATAAATTAAATATAATAATTGTTACACATATTAATCATCCAAATGAAATTAGTGAAAATTTATTTAATAAAGTTAATCTTCTTAAAAAAACAGGTGTTACGATTTTAAATCAGAGTGTTTTATTAAAAAATATTAATGATGATTATAAAACTTTAATTAAATTAAGTAATAATTTATTTAATATTGGAATATTACCATATTATTTACACTTATTAGATAAAGTAGAAGGTAGTCAACATTTTAATGTTTCAGAAAGTAAAGCTAAAAAAATTATGATAAAAATGTTGCCATTTTTATCTGGTTTTTTAGTTCCTAGATTAATAAAAGATATTTATGGTAAAAAAAGTAAAAATTTTATTATCTAAAAAATATAAAAGCTGTGCCTTTAATAAATGCACAGCTATATATTAGCAGATTTGTAAATTTATAATATTTAATATTAAAACTTTAATAAATAATAATTTTTTATTTACTAAATAAATTACATCATACCACCCATACCACCACCCATACCACCTGGAGGTGTATTAGATATTTCTGATTTTTCATCTTTTGGTAAATCTGTAACCATACATTCTGTAGTAATCATAAGTCCTGCTACAGATGCAGAATACTGTAACGCTGATCTAGTAACTTTAGTCGGATCTAAAATTCCAAATTTAATCATATCTCCATATTCTTCATTTGCAGCATTATATCCATAATTACCATGACCATCTTTAACATTATTTGCTACTACTGATGGTTCTTCTCCTGCATTAGAAACTATTTGACGTAAAGGAGCTTCCATAGCTCTTAATGCTACTTTTATTCCCATATTTTGATCTTCATTTTGACCAGTTAAATTCATTAATTTTGCTGCTACACGTACTAAAGCAACTCCACCTCCAGCTACTACACCTTCTTCTACAGCAGCTCTTGTAGCATGTAATGCATCTTCTACTCTAGCTTTTTTTTCTTTCATTTCTACTTCAGTAGCTGCACCAACTTTTAATACTGCAACTCCTCCTGCTAATTTAGCTACTCTTTCTTGAAGTTTTTCACGATCATAATCAGAAGTTGCTTCGTCTATTTGTTGTCTTATTTGATTTACTCTTCCTGATATATTTGCTTGTTTTCCCATACCATCTATAATTGTTGTTGTATCTTTATTAATAACAATACGTTTTGCTTGTCCAAGATCATCTAATGTTACTTTTTCTAATTCTAAACCAATTTCTTCTGAAATAACATTACCACCTGTAAGTATAGCAATATCTTGTAACATAGCTTTACGACGATCTCCAAACCCAGGTGCTTTAACTGCAGCAACTTTTACTACTCCACGCATAGTATTAACAACTAAAGTTGCTAATGCTTCACCATCAACATCTTCAGCTATAATTAATAAAGATTTACTAGATTTTGCAACTATTTCTAGAATAGGTAAAATTTCTCTAATATTTGAAAGTTTTTTGTCTACTAAAAGTATATATGGATTATCAAGTTCTACAGTACCTGAATCTGATTTATTAATAAAATAAGGTGATAAATATCCTCTATCAAATTGCATACCTTCTACAACATCTAATTCATCTTGTAACCCAGTTCCTTCTTCTACTGTAATAACTCCTTCTTTTCCAACTCTTTTCATAGCTTGAGCAATTAAATCACCTACAGTTTCATCTGCATTTGCAGAAATAGTTCCTACTTGAGCTATAGATTTGGAATTAGAACAAGGTACTGAAATAATTTTTAATTCTTCAACAGCAGCTATAACAGCTTTATCTATCCCTCTTTTTAAATCCATAGGATTCATACCAGCAGCAACTGCTTTTAAGCCTTCACTAACAATAGATTGAGCTAATACACTTGCTGTAGTTGTACCATCACCTGCTACATCATTAGCTTTAGAAGCAACTTCCTTGACCATTTGTGCTCCCATATTTTCAAATTTATCTTCTAATTCTATTTCTCTAGCAACTGTTACTCCATCTTTAGTTATAGCTGGAGCACCAAATGATTTATCTAAAACTACATTTCTACCTTTAGGTCCAAGGGTAATTTTGACTGCATCTGCTAGTACGTTTACACCTCGTAACATTTTTACACGTGCGTCATTACCAAATTTTACGTCTTTAGCTGCCATTTTCAATATCCCTTAAATTAATTTTATATTAAAATTAAATATATTTTTTATATTTGTTTATTTCATGATAATTTTATTATTTAACAATAGCTAAAATATCACTTTCAGACATTATTAAAATTTCCTCATTATCAATTTTTTCTGTTTTTACACTATAACCATCATTAAATATAATAATATCACCTTTTCTTACATCTAATGGTTTTACTGTCCCATTATCTAAAATACGTCCTTTTCCTACTGCTAATACTTCTCCTCGAGTAGATTTACCTGCAGCAGAACCTGTTAAAACAATTCCACCAGCAGATTTAGATTCAACTTCTTTTCTTTTTACAATAACACGATCATGTAATGGACGAATATTCATTTAATGATTCTCCTTTTAAGAAGTTTATTCAATATTTTTTAAATTAATTATAATTTATTTCAATTAATGTGATCTGAAAGATAAGGACATATTTTATATGTTTCAAGGTCTTTTTAAAAAATTTTTATTTTTTTAATTATAATTTTTTTATAAATAAATATATATTTTAATTATTATTATGTTTTAATATAAAAAATATTGACGTTTCATTATAAATATTGGCATAATATAAATTAATTTTATATGTTTGTATTATTGCCCGGATAGCTCAGTTGGTAGAGCAGTGGACTGAAAATCCCCGTGTCGGTGGTTCAATTCCACCTTCGGGCATTTTTTTTGTAAAAAATTAAAAATTATGTTTTTATAATTTATTAATTTATAACAAGTTACAAACATGAAAGATTTTTCATGTTTGTATTAATTATCTATCTAAATAATCTTTAAAATAATTTTAAAAAATTTAATTTACTTTAATTAATATATTTTATATTTTTGTTAAAAAAATATAAAAAATTTTTTTATAACAAAATTTGTTTTTTACAATTAATAAATATGTAAATAATTTTTAAATTATTTTCAGATATAAAATTTTTATTAAAATAAAATTTGTAAATTTGATAATATTTAACAAATTTTATTTCTACATAACGGTCTAAAACTAAACATTTCTTTAAAAGTTTATAATTTTTTATATTAATACATTTTTTATTAATTGGTAAACTACCTAAACCTTTTACAGTAATTTTTTTATAAAAAGTATTTTTCTTTGTTTTAAAAATTAAATATTCAATTACTTTTTTAGCTCTTTTTTTAGATAAAGATATATTATAATTTTTTTTACCTAAATAATCAGAATGTCCTAAAATTAATAATTCAGTATTTGAAAATTTTTTATGATTTTTTTTATTAATAATTTTATCTAATGTTTTTTTTGTTTCTTTACGAAGATTAAAATCATCAAAATTAAAAAATACTTTAGATACTAAATTTTTATCATCATAATTATAATTTTTTTTATTTTTTATATTATCTATAAAATTTTTTATTGATGGTAAATTATATTTATGTGTATTAACAAATTTATAAAATATACTTATACTAAAAATAGAATTATTTGTTTTTTGACCTAAATTATTAATATTTTTATTTCCAATATCTTTTATCCATTGATATTCTAATCTAGATGACCAATTTTTATTTATTTTATATTCTCCACCTAAAGCAAATAATGGAGAAGCACTATAATATGTTTGATTAATGTTTGTATTATTATTATTATTTTGTTTATTAATTGTTTTAGCAAAGAAACCACCAAAACGACTATATAAGGACAATTTTTTAAAAATAGGAATTTTAATTTTAGTGCTTAATTGTAATCCTTTAGATTCAAAAAAATTATGAATATTTTGATTTTGAATATTTTTTCTAATTATTCCTAACCAATCAAATCCCATTTCAAAACTTAAAAAATTATTTTCCTGATATCCAAAAAAAAATCCAGGACTAATATTATTAAAATGAGTATAAGTTTGATTATCTATATCTTTACCTAATAATTTAATATTACTATATTGTGACCATCCTATTTTAGGACCAAAATACCAATAATTGTTATTAGACTCAGCATTTGCAATATTACAAATATTAGCTATAATCATGATTACAAAAAAAATAGTTATTTTTTTCATTTTTATTTAAACCTTTTATTATTAAAAATAATAATATTAAATTTTTATATTTTTTATAAATCTTAAATAAGATTTATATAATTTTCAAAATTAAAATATAATTATAATTAAAAAAAATATATTATTAATATAACATTTTTAAAAAATAATTTTTTATAATTATTTAAATTTTTTTTTAATAAAAAAAATACTTTTTTTATCTTTATTTAATCTAATTAAAGAATTTTCTAAGATATTATTTTTTAAAATAACTTGTATCCAAATTAAATTTTCTTTTATTTTTAATGATTTTAAAATTCTACTACCTTTTATAATTTCCCATTTATTTGTAATATTATTTTTTAATTCCAATAAATCTGTATATAAAGGTATAAATTTTGTTTCTCCTTCTAATAAAAATAAGATTTTATTTTTTTTATTTCGAAGTTTAAAACTATTAATTATTTCTTGTCCTAAATAACAACCTTTACTAAAACTAATAGCATTAAATTTTTCCATATTAATTTGTTGTGGTAAAAATAAATTACAATTATTAATATTATCAATAATAGGATATCCTATTTCCATATTAAATTTAATCCAATAATTAAAATTAGATAAATTAATTTTATTGTTAATAAAAAATTTTTTTAATAAAAAATTAGAATTTTTTTTTGATAAAATTATAAAATATTGATTATATTTATTACAAAATTTTAAAATAACATATTCTTTTATAAAAAATAATGTTTTTTTTTTTAAAAAAAAATCATTATTTTCAAATATGTTTGACATAATATTTTCTAAGTTTTTTCCTGATAATCCAAAAAAATTTTTTTTAAAATTTAAAATAATCTTAATATTATATATTAATAAATATTTTTTAATATCTTCTAAATATTTTTTAATTATATTTTTTTTTATAATACATTGATAAATATTGTCAAAATTTTTAAATATATAAATATTTATTAATACTCTTCCTTTAGAATTACAATGAAGAGCATGAAAAAATTTTTTATTATTATCTAATTTATTTATATCAATAGTTAATTGATTTTGTAAAAAAATTTTACTATTAGAACCTATAATAGTTATTAACTGTAAATCATTTAAATTAATTAATTTAAGTAATTTACAAGAATTATTTTTTTTATTTAAATTAAAAAATTTATTTAAATTTAACATTTTTTTTATAAAAAATTTTATTTTATATATATATATAATAATTATTATGAAAATAATTGTTTATGTCTTTCTTGTAAAGAAAATATTTTATCTTTTAAATTATTTTTTATTATATTTATTGAGTTTATCGTAGCAATAGCTCCGTTGATAGTAGTATTATAATAAATATTATTTTGTAAAGCTAAAATACGAATTAATTTAGAATTTTTAATAGATTGTTTTGTTTCTGCAGTATTGATAATATAAGTATACTTTTTATTTTTTATAAAATTAACTATATTTGGAGCTTTTTCTTTTGGTTTTCTAACAGTTTTAACTAATAATTGAAATTTTTTTAAAAATTTTGCTGTTCCACATGTAGCTTCAATTTTAAAACCATATTGTATTAATTTTTTAACTAATGGAATAATAAATTTTTTGTCTTTATTTTTAATTGATATTAAAACAATACCATTTTTATTAATAGAAATTTTAGTTCCTAAAATTGCTTTATAAAATGCTTCAGAAAAAGAATTACCAATACCCATAACTTCTCCTGTAGATCTCATTTCAGGTCCTAAAATAGGATCCATATTATTAAATTTATTAAAAGGTAATACAACTTCTTTTACGGAAAAATATGGTGGAATAATCTCTTTTGTAAGACTTAAATTAGATAAAGATTTACCAACCATTATTAATGCTCCTATTTTTGCTAATGGAATATTTATTGCTTTAGAAATAAAAGGAATAGTTCTAGATGCTCTAGGATTAACTTCTATTAAATAAATTGTTTTTTTTTTTACAGCAAACTGAATATTTAGTAAACCACATACATTAATTTTTATAGCTATTTTTTTAGTTTGATTACGAATTTCATTTAAAATTTCTTTACTTAAAGTACGTGTTGGTAAAGAACAGGCAGAATCTCCAGAATGTATTCCTGCTTGTTCAATATGTTCCATAATACCTCCTATAAAAACATGTTTTTTATCACAAATAGCATCTACATCTACTTCTATTGCATTATCTAAAAATTTTTCTAATAAAATTATATGATTTTTTTTATTTTTTAAGAAAAAATAATTTTTTAATTCTTCTTTATCATATATTATTTCCATAAATTTTCCTCCTAAAACATAAGAAGGCCTAACTATAATAGGATAACCAATAATTTTTGCTTTTTCTAAAGCATTATTTAAATTTTTAACTACATAATTTATAGATTGTTTTAATTTTAAAGAATTAATAATATTTTGAAATTTTTCTCTATTTTCAGCAATATCAATATTAGATGGACTTGTACCTATAATAGGTACTCCTTCATTTTCTAATGATTGAGCTAAATTTAATGGAGTTTGTCCTCCATATTGTACTATAACTCCTTTAGGTTTTTCTATTCTTACAATTTCTAAAACATTTTCTAATGTAATAGGTTCAAAATATAAACGATCAGAAATATCATAATCAGTAGACACAGTTTCTGGATTACAATTAATAATAATTGTTTCAAAATTATTTTTTCTTAATATCATTGATGCATGAACACAGCAATAATCAAATTCAATTCCTTGCCCTATTCTATTAGGTCCACTTCCTAAAATAATAATTTTATTTTTATTATTACTAGGATTGGCTTCACATTCTGTTTCATATGTTGAATATATATATGCAGTATTAGTTTTAAATTCAGCAGAACATGTGTCTACTCTTTTATATACTGGATGAATATTATATTTATATCTTAAAATTCTTATTGTTTTTTCAGATACATTAACAAGATTAGATAATCTTCCATCAGAAAATCCTTTTTTTTTTAATTGATATAAATATTTTTTATTATATAAACAATTTATACCTAAAGATTGTATTTTATTTTCAATATCAACTAAATTTTTTATTTGATATAAAAACCACATATCTATGTGTGAATAATGATATATTTTTTCAATAGATATTTTTATTCTAAAAGCATCTGCAATAAATCTTATTCTATCTGGTCCTGGATTTTTAAGTTCTTGTATAATTAATTTTATATTTTTTTTATTTTTTAATAAATGTATTTTAGGTGTAAAACCATTAATACCTGTTTCTAAACTACATAATGCTTTTTGTATTGATTCTTGAAAAGACCTACCTATAGACATAATTTCTCCTATTGATTTCATTTGAGTTGTTAATTTATTGTCTACACAATGAAATTTTTCAAAATTAAATCTAGGTATTTTAGTAACTATATAATCAATAGATGGTTCAAAAGCTGCAGTAATATTATTACTTGTTATATCATTTACTAATTCATCTAGTGTATATCCAATAGATAATTTTGCAGATATTTTAGCAATAGGAAATCCTGTTGCTTTAGAAGCTAATGCAGAAGAACGTGAAACACGAGGATTCATTTCAATAACTATTAATTTTCCTGTAGTTGGATTTACAGCAAATTGAACATTTGCTCCTCCAGATTGAATACCTATATTTTCCAATATAGATATAGATGCATTTCGCATTATTTGATATTCTTTATCAGATAAAGTTTGCGCAGGTGCAACAGTAATTGAATCTCCAGTATGAATTCCCATTGGATCTACATTTTCAATAGAGCAAATAATAATACAATTACTATTTTTATCTCTTACAAGTTCCATTTCATATTCTTTCCATCCAATTAAAGATTCATCAATAATTAATTCATGATTAAAAGATAAATTTAATCCATTTTGACAAATTTTTTTAAATTCTTTAAAATTATATGCAATTCCGCCACCACTTCCTCCCATAGTAAATGATGGACGAATAATACATGGAAAACTAATTTTTTTAATACAATTTATAGCTTCATTCATATTATGAATAGTATAAGATAAAGGAATATTTAAACCTAAATTTTTTATAATATTTAAAAAAATAGAACGATTTTCTGCTTTATTTATACTATCTATTGTAATTCCAATTATTTCAACATTATTTTTTTCTAAAATATTATTTTTATTTAAACTTAAAACACAATTTAAAGCAGTTTGTCCTCCCATAGTAGGTAAAATAGCATCAGGTTTTTCTTTTTCTATAATTTTAGCAATTATTTTCCAATCCATAGGTTCTATATAAGTAGTATCAGCAACATCAGGATCTGTCATAATAGTAGCAGGATTGGAATTTACTAAAATTACATTATATCCTTCTTCTTTAAGAGCTTTACATGCTTGAGTACCAGAATAATCGAATTCACAAGCTTGTCCTATAATAATAGGACCTGATCCTAAAATCATAATATTTTTTATATCAGTACGTTTTGGCATTTTTATAATCTCTTATGTTTTATCATACGATATTTTTTAATTAATTTTATAAAATAATCAAATAAAATAGATGCGTCATGTGGCCCCGGACTTGCTTCAGGATGTCCTTGAAAACTAAAAGCAGATTTTTTAAGACAATGAATTCCTTGTATAGTATTATCAAATAATGATATATGTGTAATTTTTAAATTTTTAGAAATACTTTTTTTATCAATAGTAAATTGATGGTTTTGAGTAGTAATAAATACTTTATTATTTTTTAAATCTTTTACAGGATGATTACTTCCATGATGTCCTACATTCATTTTTTTAATTTTAGCTCCATTAGCAAGAGCTAATATTTGATGCCCAAAACAAATACCAAAAATTGGAATATTTGTTTTTAATATTTTTTTTATATTATCGATAATATAAGAACAAGGTGTAGGATCTCCTGGACCATTAGATAAAAAAATACCATCTGGGTCTAAAGAAATTATTTTTTTATAACTAGTAAAAGCAGAAATAACAGTAACTTTACATTTTTTATCTATAAATATTCTTAAAATATTTTTTTTAATACCAAAATCAAATGCCAAAATATGAATAGAATTTTTATTTAATTTTACTAATTTATGATTTCTACTTCCTTGTATCCAAGAATAATTTGCTTTAGTTGTAATTTTTTTTATTAAATCTAAACCTTTTAATCCATTAAAGTTATTAATTTTTTTTATAATATCTTTAAAATTAATTTTTTTTTTAGTAGATATAAGTGCTATTTTTTTTATTTTTTTATTACGTATTAATCTTGTTAAATAACGTGTATCTATTCCTTCAATAGCAACAACATTATTTTTTTTTAAAAATGGTTCTAATTCTCCTGTACTACGATAATTACTTGCTATTTTTGATAAATGATTGATAATAAGTCCTTTTAAATAAATTTTTGATGATTCATTATCTTCTAAATTAATACCTGTATTACCAATATGTGGATATGTTAAAATAACAATTTGTTCATAATATGAAGGATCAGTTATTATTTCTTGATATCCAGTCATTGAAGTATTAAATATTATTTCTCCTATAACTATGCCATTAATACCTATAGATTTACCAAAAAGTTTAGTTCCATCTTCCATAACTAATATTGCTTTATTATTCAAATTATTCTCCATAATTTATAATTATTTATAATAAATATAAATTTTAAATAAAAATTTATTATATTATTTTTACAAAAAAAATTTTATTTATTACAAATTATAAAATTTAAAAATAATATTTATGATTTAATAAAATAATTTGTAAATGAAATGTATAAAAAAATACAAATATAATTAGTTAATTATTTAAAAAAAATTTATAAAAATATAAAAATATAAAAATATTTTTTACTTAAGTAAAAAATAATATAAAATTATATAATTTTTTATTATAAAAAATTTTATTAAAATAAATAATATTTTTTGAAATTACTCTCTTTTAAAAAGAGAGTATATTTTTATTTAATTAAAGTTTTCATATGAGTCATATAACTTCTTAAAACATAACCTATTTTTTCAATAGGATGATTCCTAATATCATAATTTATATCACGTAAATAAACATTATTTATAGATTTATTATTATTATCTTTAATAATACCTAAATCTTCCCTAGTAATATTTTCCATAAATTTTTGTAATAAAAAAATTGCTTTATTTGTAAATAAATAATTACCATATTCAGCTGTGTCTGATATAACTTTATTCATTTCATATAATTTTTTTCTTGCAATAGTATTAGCAATCAAAGGTAATTCATGTAATGATTCATAATAAGCTGAAGCTGGAGATATTCCTGATTCTATCATTAATTCATATGATAATTCAATACTACTTTTAATAATAGAAGTCATAAAAATACCTTTATTAAAATAATCTTTTTCTTTTACACAATTACTTTTTTTTATTTTAACTTTTTCAAAATTATTATTTTGATATATTTCTCTCCATTTAATTAAATTTTTATTATTATTATTCCAATCTTTTATTAGATCTTGTGAAAATTTACCTGAAATTATATTATCAACATGTAATTTAAATAAAGGTTTTAATATTTTTTTTAAAACTAAGGATAATTCATAAGAACGTATTTTACTAAAATTATCTAATCTATCCATCATTAAACTAATTCCACCTTGTTTTAAGGCTTCTGTAATATGTTCCCATCCAAATTGGATAAATTGTGAAGCATATGATGAATCAATATTAAATTTTAATAATTTATCAAATAATAAAATAGATGCTGTTTGTAACATTCCACATAAGACTGTTTGTTCACCTATTAAATCAGATTTTACTTCAGCAATAAAAGATGATTCTAATACACCAGCTTTATGACTACCAATAGATACTGCCCAAGCTTTAGCTATTTTAAAACTAGAATTAAAATTATCAGCATTTTGATGAACAGCAATTAAAGATGGAACACCAAAACCTCTTTTAAACTCTTCCCTTACTTCTGTTCCAGGACATTTTGGTGCTACCATAATTACTGAAACATTTTGAGAAATAATTTCACCTTCTTCTACAATATTAAAACCATGAGAATATCCTATTGTGGCTTTTTCTTTTATTAAATGTTTAATTTCTTTTAAAACATTATGATGATTTTTATCAGGAGTTAAATTAATTATTAAATCTGCTGTAGGTATTAATTCTTTATATGTACCAATTATAAAATTATTTACATAAGCTCTTTGCCAAGATTTATTTTTATTTTTTATAGATTCAATTTTTAATGCATAAGAGATATTTAATCCAGAATCTCTCATATTTAATCCTTGATTTAATCCTTGAGATCCACATCCTATAATAACAATTTTTTTATTTTTTAAATTATTAATACTATTAATAAATTCATTTGGCTGCATTAATCTACATTTTTGTAAATTTTTTAATTTTCTACGAAAATTTAAAGTATTAAAATAATTTTTCATTAAAATAATCCTATTTAATATATAAATTAATATTTAATTAGTTTAATAAATATTTTTTAAAAAAGTATTTATTAAATATGAATAAATATTATTTTAACATTTGTTTAAAAAAATTTATATATAACCTATATTAAAGATATTATATTTTTATTTATTTTATAAAAATAAAATAATTATTTAATTTTAAAATATTTAAATTTTTATTTATAAATACTTAATTTATTTTTATCTCTAGCGGCACCTTTATCAGCACTAGTTACTAAATAAGCATATGCTTTTAATGCAAAAGAAATTTTTCTTTTTCTTTTTAACATAGGAGTATAAGCTAAATTTTTTCTTTGTTCTTCTTTCTTTCTTCTATTTTTTAATACATTACTTGATACATCTAATGTTATAGATCTATCTGGGATATTAATTTTAATAATATCTCCATTTTGTATTAATGCAATTAAACCTTTATCTGCAGCTTCTGGAGAAATATGTCCTATAGATAAACCAGAAGTACCTCCTGAAAATCTTCCGTCCGTAATTAAAGCACAATTTTTATCTAATTTCATCGATTTTAAATAAGAAGTAGGATATAACATTTCTTGCATTCCTGGTCCTCCTTTTGGTCCTTCATATCTTATGACGACTATATCACCTGAAAAAATTTTTTTATTTAAAATTGCATATATTGCTGATTCTTGACTTTCATATACTTTTGCTTTTCCTGTAAAAATCATTAATTTTTTATATACACTAGCAGTTTTAACAACACACCCATCTTTAGCAAGATTACCATATAAAACAGCTAATCCTCCATCTTTACTAAAAGCATATTTATATGAACGTATACATCCTTTTTTTCTATCATTATCTAAATCATTCCATATTTTATTTTGTGAAAAAGGTTTTGTAGTTTTACTATTACCAGGAGCGGAACAAAAAAATTTTTTTATTTTTAAACTTTTATTAATTATAATATCATATTTTTTTATTGTATCTTCTATACTTAATCCTAAAATATTTTTAACATTTTTATGTATTAAGTTTATTCTATTTAATTCTCCTAAAATTCCCATAACTCCACCAGCTCTATGAAAATCTTCCATATAAAATTTATTTGTACTAGGAGAAACTTTACACAACCATGGTATTCTTTTTGATAATTTATCTATCGTTTTAAGATTAAAAATTATATTAGTTTCTTGAGCTAATGCCAACATATGTAAAATTGTATTTGTAGAACCACCCATAGCAATGTCTAACATAATTGCATTTTCAAATGATTTTTGACTTGCAATATTTCTTGGTAAAAAATCTATATTATTCTTTTCATAATATTTTTTTGTAATTTCCACTATTTTATGTGCTGATTTGATACATAATTTTTTACGATTTTTATGTGTAGCTAATAAAGAACCATTTCCTGGTAATGATAAACCTAAAACTTCTACTATACAATTCATTGAATTAGCTGTAAACATTCCAGAACAAGAACCACATGTTGGACATGCATTAAGTTCTATATTTTTAATATGATTATCTGATCTATTTAAATCAGCCGATTGAATCATTGCATCAACTAAATTAATTTTAGTAATTTTTTTTTTATTTTCAATATTTATAATTTTACCAGCTTCCATCGGTCCTCCTGATATAAATACACTAGGTATATTTAAACGTAAGCTAGCCATTAACATTCCTGGAGTAATTTTATCACAATTAGATATACAAATTATTGAATCTACACAATGAGCATTTATAACATATTCTATTGAATCAGCAATAAGTTCTCTAGAAGGTAGAGAATATAACATACCATCATGTCCCATAGCTATACCATCATCAATTGCTATTGTATTAAATTCTTTTGGTATCGCTCCTTTTTTTTTTATTTCTTTAGAAATTATTTTACTTAATTCTTTTAAATGTATATGTCCAGGAACAAATTCTGAAAAAGAATTAACTATAGCAATAATAGGTTTATTAAAATCTTTATTATTCATGCCTGTTGCTCTCCAAAGAGAACGAGCTCCAGCCATATTACGACCTTTTGTTGTTGTAAACGAACGATAAATAGGCATATTTCACTTCTTTTTTTTAATAATAAATAACTATAAATTAATATGATCTAACCAATTCCATTTATCTTGTATTTTTCCTGTGAATAAATATAGAAATTCTTTTTGTATTTTTTTTGTAATTTTTCCTCTTTTACCATTGTTTATTAATATACCATCTATACTACAAACAGGAATAATTTCAGCTGCTGTTCCAGTTAAAAATATTTCGTCAGCTAAGTATAAAAATTCTCTTAATATAAGAGATTCTTTTATTTTCAAATTAATATTTTTAGCTATTTTTAGAACAGAGTCTCTTGTAATTCCTGGTAGAATAGATGAAGTTAGTGGAGGAGTAAATAAAATTTTATTTTTAATAATAAATATATTTTCTCCAGCTCCTTCAGAAACAAATCCTAAACTATCTAATGCTATTCCTTCATCATATCCATTTCTTCTAGCTTCACTACTTATTAATAAAGAAGATAAATAATTACCACCTGCTTTTGCTAAACTAGGTATAGTATTAGGTTTTATTTTATTCCAGGTAGATATCATTGTTCTAATTCCATTATTTTTTGCATTATTACCAAGATAATTTTCCCATAAAAATGCGCTAATCATTATATCTGCATAATAATTTTTAGGAGGATTAATGCCTAAACCCACATCTCCTATAAATATTAAAATTCTAATATAGGCTTCTTTTAATTTATTAATATTAATTATTGTATGAACAGCATTAATTATTTCTTTTATAGTAAATTTTAATGGAAAACGATAAATTTTAGCAGAATTATATAAACGATTAATGTGATCTTCATGACGAAAAATAACAGAACCTTTATATGATTTATAACATCTAATACCTTCAAAAACAGATGTACCATAATGTAATGCATGTGTCATAACACTAATTTTAGCATCTTCCCATTTTATAATATCTCCATTTAACCAAATAAAATTTGTTTTTTTTATTGACATCATTACATTTCCTTATTTTAAATAATTATAATATTATTATAATTATTTATGATATTATAGTTATATCTAGTACATCTATTAGTTTAGCAATTTGCTTTACTAAAATTTCTATAGATTTAAAACTTTTTATTATTAATTTAAAAATAATATTTTGTAATTTATTCAAAACATTAATATTTACAGTTTTAATTAAAAAACCTCTATGACGAATAATTCTCATTATTCTTTCACTTATTTCAGGACTAATATTAGTTTTAATATATAATTTATATTTATTCATTTAAATTTTCTCCATCATATTATCATTGCTATAACCAGGAGGAACTAATGGCCATACATTATCTTTTTCATTAATTGAAACATGTAATATATAAGGTTTTTTTATAGAAAAAATTTTTTTTAAACTTTTTTTGATTTCATAATTATAACAAATACTATGTCCTGATATACCAAAAGATTCAGCTAATTTTATAAAATTAGGATTATCAAATAATATAGTTTCACTATATCTCTTATTAAAAAAAATTTGCTGCCATTGTTTAACCATACCTAATCTCTTATTATCTAATAAGATAATTTTAATAGGTAAATTTTTTCTTTTAATTGTACTTAATTCTTGAATATTCATCATAAAAGAACCATCTCCAGAAATACATATAACAGTATAATTAGGTTTAGCAATTTGAGCACCGATAGCAGCTGGTAATCCAAAACCCATTGTTCCTAAACCACTTGAAGTAATAAAATTTCTAGGATTTGAAAAATTTATATGTTGTGCAACCCACATTTGATGTTGTCCTACATCAGTAGTAATGATAGTTTTTGTATTTTTAAAATCTGATAATTTTTTTAATAAAAAAGGAGCATAAATTTTATTGTGATTAATAAATTTATTATATAAATAAGAATATTTTTTTTTTATCTTTTTTATATAAAATTTCCATTTTAAAATATCATTTGGTATTTCTAATAATGGAATTAAATAATTTAAATCACCTAATAATTCTACATCTGTTTGACAAATTTTATTAATTTCTGCTGGATCTATATCCATATGTATAATATTTGCCAAAGGAGCAAATTTTTTTATATTTCCTGTAACTCTATCATCAAATCTCGCTCCAATAGCTACTAATAAATCACATTTTTGAACAGTATAATTAGCTGCTTTATTTCCATGCATACCTAACATTCCTAAATAATAGGGATTATTATTACTTATAGTTCCTAATCCTTTTAAAGTAACTACTGTAGGTATTTCAGATTTTTGTACAAATTTTCTTAATGTATTAACAGCATTACCGATATTTACACCTCCTCCTATATATAATACAGGCATAATAGATTTTTTTAAAAAATAATTAGCTTTTGAAATTTTTTTTACTGAAATTTTTTTTTGTTTAATAAAAAAAAGTTTTTTATTTTCAAATTTTATTTGTTTAGGTACATTATAGAATAACTGGATATCTTTAGGTATATCTATTAATACAGGTCCAGGTCTTCCTGATAATGCTATAAAAAAAGCTTTTTCTATTGTAGATGATATTTCTGTAGGTGAAGTTATTAAAAAACTGTGTTTTGTACATGATAAAGACATTCCTATAATATCTATTTCTTGAAAAGCATCTGTACCAATTAATGGTAAAGATACTTGTCCTGTAATTGCAACAATAGGAATAGAATCTACCATGGCATCTGTAATTCCTGTTATCAAATTGGTTGCTCCAGGACCTGATGTAGCTATACAAACTCCTATTTTTCCTGTAGCACGAGCGTATCCTATTGCTGCCATTGCTGCTGCTTGTTCGTGTCTACATAATATATGTTCTATTTTATTATTATATAATGCATCATAAAGAGGCATTATTGCACCACCAGGATATCCAAATACTATTTTTACATTTTGTTTTTTTAATGCTTGAATTATACATTGTGCCCCATTCATATTTTAAACCTCTTTAATTTAGTAATATAATATGCATAATTCAATTTTATTATGTTTTAATTTATGTAAATTTTTAAGATTAGAAGATATGATTTTGTATTTGATATGTTATTAAATTTTTCTAAAATAATATAAATATATTAAATAATATATATTATATATTTATATATAATTATTTATTATATTAACATAAATATATATTTTATAAAAAATTATATAATTAAAAAAATAATAATTACTCAGGGGTGGAGGGATTTGAACCCCCAACCATTGGTTTTGGAGACCAATATTCTACCTAATTAAACTACACCCCTTAAATTATTTATATTATTTAAATAAAAATATGTTTAAAATAATATATTTTAATAAAATTTTTCTAAAATAAATTTATTAAAATTAAAAATTTATATATAATATAAAGTAATAATTTTTAAAATCATAACATAAATTTTTTGTAAAAAATATGAAAAAATAATAAAAAAAATAATAAATTAAAATCTATGTTTTTATTTTATAAAAAATATAAATTATTATTAAAATTTTTAAAAATTATAAAAAATATAATTATTAATTTATTTTATAAAAATTATATTCTAATATAGAAATATAATTTTTTAATAAAATTTAAGGATTAAATATGACAGAATGGATTATAGGTAATATTAAAGATGTAAAATATTGGACAAAAAATTTATTTAGTATTATTTTAAATGCCGAAGTTAATAATTTTATTGCTGGTCAATTTGCAAAATTAGCTTTAAAAATCAACGGGGAAAAAATACAAAGAATATATTCATATATAAATTCTCCAAAAGATAAAAATCATGAATTTTATATTTCTAATATTAAAGGAGGTAAATTTACTCCATACTTATATAAATTAAAAATTAATGATAAAATTATGATATCTAAAAATGCTTCGGGTATTTTTACTTTAAATAATATTAAAGTTTGTGAAAATTTATGGATGTTATCAACAGGTACTGGTATTGGTCCTTATCTTTCAATATTACAAGATGGTATTTGTTTTAAAAAATTTAAAAAAATAATTTTAGTACATACTATTAGATATATAAATGATTTTAATTATTTATATATAATTAAGAAAATTAAAAAAAAATATAAAAATAAATTTGTATTACAAATTATTTTAACTAGAAATAATCATATAAATGATTCTATTTTATATGGTTATATTCCTAATTTAATTCGAAGTGGGGATTTAGAAAAAAAAATTGGTATAAAAATTCATAAAAATAATAGTCATGTAATGTTATGTGGTAATCCAAATATGATAAAAGAAACAAGAAAAATATTAGAAATAAATAAAAATTTATCTAGAAATTTTATTAATAAAAGTGGAAACATTACATCAGAACAATATTGGTAAATTATAAGGAAAAATATGAAAAAATTTTTGATTATTGCAAACTGGAAATTAAATGGAAATTTTAATTTTATAAAAAAAAATATAAATATAATAAAAGAAAAAATAGGTAATTCATTATATTTTTGTAAATTAGCAATAGCTCCACCATATGTATATATAAATTATATATTTAATTATTTAAAAAATACATCAGTAGACCTCGTAGCACAAAATGTAGATATTCATAAAATTGGTTCTTTTACTGGTGAAATATCTATAGATATGTTAAAAGATGTAGGTGTAAAATATGTAATAATTGGTCATTCAGAAAGAAGAATAAATCATTATGAAAATAATAATTTTATAGCTAAAAAATTTGTCTTAACAAAAAAAAATGGATTAATTCCGATTTTATGTCTTGGAGAAACAAAAGAAGAAAAAAATGAAAATAAAACAGAAAAAATTTGTATTGATCAAATTAATTCTATATTAAAAATATGTGATGTTAAAATATTTCATAATACTATTATAGCTTATGAACCTATTTGGGCTATTGGTTCTGGTAAAATTGCAGATGTATATGAAATACAAAAAACTATTAATTTTATTAAAAAATATCTTTCATCTATAAATCAAAAAATATCCGATAACATCATCTTTCAATATGGTGGTTCTATTGATAAGAATAATATTCATGATTTATTTCAAATAAACAATATTGATGGTTTATTAGTAGGAAAAGCTTCTTTAACAATAGAAAATTTTATATTTTTAGTTAAAAAAGCTGAAAAAGAAATAAATTTATTGAGGTCTTAACATAGGAAATAAAATTATATCTCTTATAGATTTAGAATTAGTAAATAACATAACTAATCTATCAATTCCTAATCCTAAACCTGCAGTAGGAGGTAAACCATATTCTAACGCTTCTATATAATCTTGATCATAAAAATTTTCATAAATATTATTTTTTTTAGTATTATTAATTTCTTTTAAATTATCTTGTTGTTTAAATCTTTTTTTTTGTTCTTCTGGATCATTTAATTCAGAAAAACCATTTGCTATTTCCATTCCACAAATAAAAAATTCAAATCTATCAGTAATTAAAGGATTTAAATCATTACTTCTTGATAAAGGAGATATTTCAACAGGATATTCTGTAATAAAAGTTGGTTCTATAATTTTATTAGCAATTTTTACATCAAAAATTTCGGAAATAATTTTACCTTTACTCCATTTTTTATTTATTTTAACATTTAATGAATTACTAATTTTTATTAAAATATTAATATCTTCTAAATTATCTAAAGAAAAATTTGGATAAAAAAAGATAATAGATTCTTTCATTGTTAATATATTAAATTTATTATTTAAATTAAAAACAATACCATTGTATTCTAATACAGAATTATTAAATATTGATTTATATATTTTTTTAAATAAATTTTCAAATAAAATCATTAAATCTTTATAATCAGAATATGCTACATACATTTCCATCATTGTAAATTCAGGATTATGTTGAGTAGAAATACCTTCATTACGAAAATTTCTATTAATTTCAAAAATTTTATTAAAACCTCCAATAACAAGACGTTTTAAATATAATTCAGGTGCTACACGTAAATACATATTTATGTTATATGTATTATGATGTGTTATAAAAGGTTTTGCTAAAGCTCCTCCAGGTATATTATGCATCATAGGAGTTTCGACTTCAATAAAATTCATTTCATTCATTAAATTACGAATATTTAATATAATTTTAGATCTTATTTTAAATACATTACGTGTTTTTTCATTTACAATTAAATCTAAATATCTTTTTCTGTATTTTATTTCTTTATTTTGTAACCCATGATATTTATCAGGTAATGGTCTAATTGCTTTTGTTAATAAATAAATTTTTGTACAAAAAATTGATAAAACATTAGTTTTAGTTTTAAAAATATTACCAATTATACCTATAATATCTCCAATATTATATTCTTTTAAAAATTTTTTATATTTTTCAACAGATATACTATTTTGAGATATATAAACTTGTATTTTTCCTGTATAATCTTGAATGTTAATAAAAGAAGCTTTACCCATAATTCTTAAATTTACTATACGTCCTGCAATACGAAATAATTTTTTATCTTTTAAAGAAAAATTTTTATTATTGAATTCTTGATATATATTATCACATGTAATATTAATTTTAAAATTATTAGGAAAAGCAATATTTTTTTTTCTTAATTTTGTTAATTTTTTATGTCGAAACTTTACTTCATTATTATTAATACTTTTATTTAAAAAATATTTATTTTCAGACATAATAGAAATCCTATATTTATAAACCTAATTTTAAACTAGCTTGAATAAATTTATCTATATTACCATTAAGTACAAAATTTACATCATTAATTTCTATACCAGTTCTCATATCTTTTATTCTTGAATCATCTAATATATAAGAACGTATTTGATACCCCCAACTAATATTAAATTTCTGTTGTTCAATTTTTTTTTGTTTTTTTTGTTTTATTTTATTTGTTAATTCATATAATTTAAATTTAATTTGTTTCATTGCTTGATTTTTATTTTGATGTTGTGATCTATTACTTTGACATTGTGTAACTATTCCTGTAGGAATATGTGTAATACGTACTGCTGATTCTGTACGATTAATATGTTGTCCTCCAGCTCCAGAAGCTCTATAAACATCGATACGCAAATCTTCTGTATTAAGAGATATACTATTTTCATTTTTAATATCTGGATAAATAAAAGTTGAAACAAAAGAAGTATGTCTTCTTCCGGAAGAACTAAAAGGACTTTTTCTAACTAAACGATGAATTCCACTTTCAGTACGTAACCATCCAAAAGCATAATTTCCAACAATATGTATTGTTGCTGATTTTATTCCTATAACTTCTCCTGGTGTTTCATTAATTATTGTGGTTTTGAATTTTTTTTGTACAGCCCACTTTAAATACATTTTCATAATGATTTTTGCCCAATCTTGAGATTCTATACCTCCTGATCCAGATTGAATATCTATAAAACAATTTTTGTTATCATTTTTTTTAATAAAAATTTTTTGTAATTCTAAATTATTTATTTTATTTTGTAACTCAGCTAATATTTTTATAGATTCTTTTAATATTATTTTATCATTAGTATCAATAGCTAAATTTATCAATTCATTAATATCAATAATTTCTTGATTAATTGTATCTAAAGAAAATAACAAATTTTCTATATTTGATTTTTTTTTATTTAAATTAAGAATATAATTAATATTATTCCAAATATTAGGATTTTGTAGTTTATTATTTATTTTTAATAATTTTTTTTTATATTTTATATAATTAAAGAAACCCCCTAATAAAAATATTTTTTTTTTTTATTTTTTTTAAATTATTTTTTATTAAATAAATTTCTAACATCTTATTTCCCTAATTTATAAATAAATAAACAAGAAATATTAAATTTAATTTATAAATAAAATTATAGTTATTAAAGTTTTTTGATATGAAAAATTTAAAAAAATATTTATTTATACACTACACTGGCCCTTGTTGGATTTGAACCAACGACCTAACGATTATGAGTCGTTTGCTCTAACCACTGAGCTAAAGGGCCATACTATAACTATAGTATTAAATATTTTTAAATTTATTTCAATTAAATTTATTATTTTTTTTAATTAACTAAATATAATTTATGATTTCCTCTTAAAATATATAAAAGAATTAATGATGGTTTTTTATTTAAAATTTTTTGAACATCATTTATATTTTTAATAGGTTTTTGATTAATCTGTATTATTATGTCACCTTTTCTTAAACCTATTATTGATGCTGGAGAATTTTTTAAAACTTTATTTACTTGTACACTAGTTTTTTGAATATTTTTAAAAATATAAATTTTATTTTTTAATTTAATATTATTTAAATATACTCCTTCAATACCATAATAAATAATATTTTCAGAATCATCATCATCATTATAATTTTTAATTTTAACATGAACTGTTTTAAAAGTTCCTTTTCTTATAATTCCTAATTTAACAACAGTACCTCTAATAAAAGAACTTATTTTTGCTTTTAATAAAGCATAACTATCAATAGTTTTCCCATTTAGTGAAATAATAATATCACCTACTTGTAACTCATTATCTTTAGATATTTTTATAATTTCACGAACAAAAACTCCTTTATTTATATTATAAATTCGTAAAATTTTTGTTAATTCTGGTTCTAAATTAACTGCATTAATTCCTAAAGAACCTCTTTTAATTTTACCAAATCTAATAAATTGATTAACTAAATTCATAACAGTATTACTAGGTATAGCAAAGCCAATTCCAATATTACCTTCATGAGGAGCAAATATAGCTGTATTAATTCCAATTAAATCTCCATTTAAATTAACTAAAGCTCCTCCAGAACTTCCACGATTAATTGCAGCATCAGTTTGGATAAAATTTTCAAAACTTTCAATATTAAGTCCAGTACGTCCTAATCCTGATATAATTCCTGATGTAACAGTTTCTCCTAATGCATATGGATTACCTATTGCTATTGTATAATCTCCTATTTTTAAATTATCAGAATTTGCTATTTTAAGACTTTTAAGATTATTTGTTTTTCCTACAATTCTTATTAAAGCTATATCTGTTTTTGGATCTCTCCCTATTATTTTTGCTTCATATATTTTTCCATTATTTAATTCAACTGAAATATAATTAGCATGATTTATTACATGATTATTAGTAATAATTAAACCTTTTTTAGCATTTATAATGACTCCAGAACCAATTGAATGAAATTTTTGTTCAAGAACATTATTATTGTTTCCACAAATAGGAGTATTCTCATATGGAGAACCTTCTTTACAAAGTAAAAAATGTTCTCTTAAATATTGTTCTACTTGTGGAGGTAATTTGTATTCATATACAAATGTACTACCTTGAACATCAATATTAACAACTGAAGGAATTACTTTCGCTAGTATAGGAGCTAGACTAGGTAATAAATAGTTATTATTTAATTTTTTTGTGAAATTAGGTAATAATTTAGCATTTATATTTTTAGGTACTACTATAAATATAGTAACAAAAAAAAATAAACAAAAAATAATTTTGATTTTTTTCATTATATAATCTCATAATAAAATTTACTATAAAATAACTTATATTTTATATTAATAAAATATAAATTTGAGTAAATAATAAAAAATTATTTTTAATTAATAATTTTAAATTTTTTTAATTAAAAAATTGTAATTTATAAAATTTTATTGTTAATAAATAATATACAAAATTTTTTACAAATTATTATACTTAATATAATATAAACTTTATTTTATATAAAGTAATATATATGCTTAATAAATTAAAAAATATTGCAGCAAAAACTGCAGTAACATTTATTAAAAATAATAGTATTATTGGTATTGGTTCTGGAACTACAATATCTCATTTTATAGATATTTTATCTACTGTAAAAAAGAATATTAATATTAAAGGAGTAGTATCTGCTTCTAAAAGTTCTACAGAAAAACTAAAAAAATATAATTTTAATATTTATGAAATTAATAAAATAAATAAAATTGGAATATATTTTGATGGTGCCGATGAAATAAATAATAAAATGCAAATGATAAAAGGAGGTGGAGCTGCATTAACTAATGAAAAAATTATATCTAGTTTTTCTGATTTATTTATTTGTATTATAGATCAATCAAAATATGTTAAAAATTTAGGTAAATTACATCCTTTACCTATAGAAATAATACCTTCAGCCAAAAATTTTATTACTAAAAAATTATTATATATAGGAGCTACAGTTAAACTTCGTACCAATGTAATTACAGAACATGGTAATTTGATTTTAGATGTATATAAATTAAATATTTATGATGCTGTTCAAACAGAAAAATATATAAATAATATTCCTGGAGTAGTTACTGTTGGTTTATTTACACAAAGGTGTGCTGATATAATTATAGTGGGAAACTATAATTATAAAGTATCCATATATTATAAATAAAAATTAGATTAAATATAAATTATATGAAAATAAAATTTACAAAAATGCATGCATTAGGTAATGATTTCATCATCATAAATAATATTAATAAAAAAATTTTTTTAAATAATAAAATTATAAAAAAATTATCTAATAGATATACAGGTATAGGTTTTGATCAATTATTATTAATAAAATTATCATCAAATAAAAATATTGATTTTCATTATAAAATTTTTAATTGTGATGGTAGTGAAGTAGAACAATGTGGTAATGGAGTACGTTGTATTGCTCAATATTTAAGAATAAAAAAATTAATTTTTAAAAAAAACATATGTTTAAGTACAAAAAATCGTATAATATACTTAAATATTTTAAATGAAAAAGAAGTTTTAGTAAATATGGGTATTCCTTTATTTAATCCACAAAATATTCCTTTTTTAACTAAAAAAATTAAAAAAAATTATAAAATTTATTTTCAAAATAAATTTATTAATTTTAATGTTGTTTCATTAGGAAATCCACATTGTGTTATACAAGTAAAAAAATTAGTAAATACTCCAGTATCTTTAATAGGTTCATTTATATCAAAAAATAAAATATTTCCAGAAAAAATTAACGTTATATTTATGGAATATATAGATATAACTAATATTAAATTAAGAGTTTTTGAAAGAGGAGTAGGAGAAACTAATGCTTGCGGATCTGGTGCATGTGCAGCTGTAGCTGTTGGAATTAAAAAAAAAATTTTATCTCAAGAAGTAAAAGTAAATTTAATTGGAGGTATTATAAAAATATTCTGGAAAGGTAATAATGAAAATTTATTTATGCAAGGAGATGCTAACTATATTTATGATGGTGAAATAATATTATAATAATTTTTTTATTTTAACAAATATAATTATTAATTAAGATTTTCATAATAAATGAAAAATATAAATTTATTAAAAAATTTAAATGATAAACAAAAAGAAGTAGTTTCTGAAAGTAGAAAAAATCTATTAATATTAGCTGGGGCAGGAAGTGGTAAAACTCTTGTATTAATAAGAAGAATTGCATGGTTAATTCATAAAGAAAATTGTTCTCCTAAATCAATTTTAGCTGTAACTTTTACAAATAAAGCAGCATTAGAATTAAAAAAAAGAATTAAAATATTATTAAATAATAATCAAAAAAATAATATTTGGATAGGTACATTTCACAGTTTTGCTTATCATTTATTAAGAATTCATTATTTAGAGGCTGGATTACCTAAAAATTTTCAAATTATAGATAGTTATGATCAAAAAAATTTAATTAAAAGAATTTTAAAGAAAATGTCTTTAAAAGACAAAATTTATTCTATAAAAAATATAATTAGTTATATAAATAATCTTAAAAATAATTTATATAATAAAAATATAATTTACAAAAATAATTTATATAATATTAATTTATCTAAAATATATGATGAATATCAAAATTTTTGTAAAATAACAGAAGTTATTGATTTTAATGAATTAATTTTATGTTTGTATAAATTATTTCTAAATAATCCTAATATATTAAAAATATATCAAAAGAGATTTAAAAATATTTTAATAGATGAATTTCAAGATACAAATGATATACAGTATAAATTTATATCTTTATTATATAACAAACATTACGATACTAAAATAGTTCTTGTTGGTGATGATGATCAATCAATTTATGGATGGAGAGGGGCAAAAATAGAAAATATTAATCATTTTTTAAAAGATTTTGATAATGTTAAAATAATTTTGTTAGAACAAAATTATCGTTCTACTTCTAATATCTTAAATGCAGCAAATAAATTAATTTCATATAATGAAATTAGACAGAAAAAAAAATTATGGACTAATTCAGATAATGGAAAATTAATTTCAATATATTATGCATTAAACGAATTTGATGAAGCAGAATATATTGCTAAATATATAAAAAAAAATTTTTTTAAAAAAAATATAAAATTAAATAATTGTGCAATTCTTTATAGAAATAATGTTCAGTCTCGTGTTCTAGAAGAAACTATGTTAAAATTTTCTATTCCTTATCAAATTTATGGAGGAATACATTTTTTTCAACGTAATGAAATAAAAAATACATTAGCTTATTTAAGATTAATATCTAATTTTAATGATGATAATTCTTTTGAAAAAATTATTAATATTCCAAAAAGAGGAATTGGATGTAATACATTAAAAATTATAAAATTTGTATCTGAAAAATTTGTTTTAACATTATGGCAATCTAGTATTTATATCTTAAAAAAGAAAAAATACCTAAATAAAATTAATTTAAATTCATTAAAAAAATTTATTAACTTAATTAAAAAATTAAAAAAAAATATAATTGGAAAATCATTATCAATTATTATTGAAGAAACTATAAAAAATTCTGGATTATGGCATATGTATAATCAAAATTGTTTATTTGAAAATAATTTTAATAAAATAAATAATTTAAAAGAATTTATCAATGCTGCAAATCATTTTATGAATATTTCATTTAACGATAATAAAAAAAATAATTTGATAGATTTTTTATCTAAAATTTTATTATTAACTGATGATATTAATGTAAAACAAAAAAATAATCATTGTGATTATAATTTTGTACAAATGATGACAATACATGCTTCTAAAGGATTAGAATTTTCTAAAGTATTTATAATTGGGATGGAAGAAGGAATTTTCCCTAATAAAATATCTTTTAATGAAAAAGATATAAATGAAGAAAGACGTTTAGCATATGTAGGAATTACTAGAGCTAAAAAAAAATTAACATTGATTTATACAAAAAAACGTTATTTATACGGTAAAGAAATAAATTCAATACCATCAAGATTTCTTAATGAATTACCAGAAAATTGTATTAAAAAAATTAATTATTTAAAAGATAAAAATATATCTCTTAACAATAATATTCTAAAAAAGAAAAAATATTTCATAGGACAAAATGTTTATCATAAAATTTTTGGTAAAGGAATTATTCTAAATATAGAAATATCAAAAGATAATAAAAAATTACAAATTAAATTTAGTAATAAAAAAATAAGATGGATAATGTCTAATTACATACAAATTTATGTTATAAAATAGTATTATTTATTAAAATTAAATTTAAAAAATAATTCTATAAAAATTTTATTAAAAATAATATTTTAAATTATTAGGAGTTGTAATGTTAAATATTTTTAAAATATATAATAATCATTTAATAAATTTAGAATTAAATGATTCTAATGATTTTTTAGAAGCAATTTGGGTTGATTTAATTAAGCCAGAAAAAAATGAAAGGGAAAAAATATACCATTTGCTTGGACAAAATTTAGTTACTCGTCCAGAATTAGAAGATATAGAAGCATCTGCAAGATTTTTTGAAAATAAAGAAGGCTTACATATACATTCTTTCTTTTTTTATAAAGATAAAGATAATCATGCATGTACTACTACTGTAGCATTTACAATTAAAAATAATAGATTATATACTTTAAGAGAAAGAGAATTACCGACTTTTCGATTATATATAATACGTACTAATAATAATACCATGATATATGGTAATCCTTATGAATTATTATTAGATCTTTTAGAGACTAAAATTGAACAATTAGCTGATGAAATAGAAAACATATATAGTGATTTAGAATATTTAAGTTGTATTATTATGAAAGGACATCAAAATAAAAAATTTGATAACGCACTTTCTACTTTAGCTGAATTAGAAGATATTGGTTGGAAAGTAAGATTATGTTTAATGGATACACAAAGAGCAGTAAATTTTTTAATGAGAAAAACTAGATTACCTAGTAATCAAATAGAACAAGCAAGAGAAATTTCTAGAGATATTGAATCATTATTACCACATAATGAATCATTATTTCAAAAAGTTAATTTTTTAATGCAAGCTGCTATGGGATTTATTAATATAGAACAAAATAGAATAATTAAAATTTTTTCATTAGTTTCTGTAATATTTTTGCCTCCTACTTTAGTAGCATCTAATTATGGTATGAATTTTACTTTTTTACCAGAATTAAAGTGGAAATATGGTTATTTATATGCAATCATCATAATGATTATATCAGCTTTAGCTCCTTATTTTTATTTTAAAAGAAAAAAATGGCTATAAATAAATGAATAACTAATTACTAATTTTATAATATTTATAATATTGAACATAAATTAAATTAATTTAATAAATTATTATTTTTTATATTTTTTATAAAATTTTAAAATTATAAGAATTTTATCAAAATTTTTTAAAATTAATGTTTATATTTATAATATTAAAATATAAAAAATTATATATAAATAAATATTATTAATATTTATAATAAATTATTTATTTATAATAATTTTTTATTAAAAATTTTATTAATTATATTAAAACTTATATTTTTGATAAAAAATTAACTTTTTATTTTAATTATTGTTCTTTATAACTTTAACTTTAATAAGTATAATTATTCTAATTTTTATTATTAAAATAAAAATTTAATTTATGAATTTTTTATAAAAAATTTTTACAAATTATAATATTTTTATATTTATATAAATAAATTATTTTATATTTAATAATAAATATTATTATCTTTTTTAATAAGAGATTAAAATGAATAATTATCAAAAAAATATTTTAAACGATAATATTTTTTATATCGAAAAATTATATCAAAAATTTTTAATAGATCCCAATTCAATAGATAAAAATTGGATAAAAATATTTCAATTATTTAAAAAACAAAATAAAGTATTAAATAAAAATAATTTATCAAAAAATAATAATTATTATAAAAATTTATTATTAATTGAAAAAATTAATAAATTATTAAATAATTTTAGAATTTTTGGACATTATTATGCCAATATTAATCCCTTATTTTTAAATCAAAAAAAAATAAATAATAATTTAAAATTAAAATATTATAAAATTAGTCAAGAAGATTCTCAAAAAAAAATTACATTAAATAATGTTTTTCAAAATCAAAAAATTATAGATATATATAAATTTTTTCAAAAAACTTATTGTCAATATATTGGGATAGAATATGAATATTTACCAAAAAATGAAAAGCTTTGGATAAAAAATAATATTGAAATAATTAAAGATAATTTAAATATTCAAGAAAAAAAAATATTTTTAGAAGAATTAATTGCAACAGAAGTATTTGAACAGAATATAGGAAAAAAATTTCCAGGTGCAAAAAGATTTTCATTAGAAGGATGTGATGTTTTAATTCCCTTAATAAAGGAAATAATACGTTATTCAAGTAAATCAAATGACAAATTAACAGAAATAATATTTAGTATGGCACATAGAGGAAGATTAAATTTTTTAGTTAATATAATGGGTAAAAAAATTCAAAATATAATTAATGAATTTTCAAATATTTCTTTTGAAAAAAAAGATAAAAATGATGATGTTAAATATCATTTAGGATATTCTTCTATAATTAAAATTAATAAAAAAAAAATTAAACTTGAATTAGCATTTAATCCTTCTCATTTAGAAATTATTAATTGTGTTACCATGGGTATGGTAAGATTTAAAAATGATTCATCAATAATGAATAATCAATATAATACTATATTACCTATTAATATACATGGAGATGCAGCTATTAGTGGTCAAGGAATAGTACAAGAAATTTTAAATTTATCAAAAACTAGAGGATATAATATTAATGGTGTTATTCATATTATTATTAATAATCAAATAGGATTTACTACTTCAAATATAAATGATATGAGATCAAGTTATTATTGTACTGATATAGCTAAAATGATTCAATGTCCTGTTTTTCATGTAAATTCTGATAAAATAGAAGATGTAATTTTTATCACAAGAATAGCTATTAATTATAGAAATATTTTTCATAAAGATGTTTTTATAGATTTAGTTTCATATCGTCGATATGGTCATAACGAAATAGATGATCCATATATTACTCAACCATTAATGTATAATTTAATTAAAAATCACTTAACAGTACAAAATTTATATTTTAATAAATTATTATCTAAAAATATTATTAATAATGAAGAAAAAGATTATTTATATAAAAAATATCAAAATTTATTTAATGAAGGTAATTTTTTTATTAAAACAAGTATTTTACCCTCTAAAAAATCTACAAAAATAATATATAAAAATTTTAAAACAGATAAATTAAAAAAATTACTTTTACAAATTAGTACTTTTCCTAAAAAATTTAATATCCATCCTAGAGTAAAAAAAATTTATTTAGATAGAATTAGTATGAGTAAAGGAGAAAAAAAGGTCGATTGGGGAGCAGCTGAAAATTTAGCATATGCAAATATCCTTACTCAAGGAGTATCTTGTCGTTTATCAGGAGAAGATATAAAAAGAGGAACATTTTCTCATAGACATATAGTTATATATGATCAAGAAAAAGATTTTTCTTATACACCTTTAAAAAATCTTTCTAAAAGTCAAGGAAGTTTTCATATTTATAATTCAGTTTTATCAGAAGAATCAGTTTTAGGTTTTGAATATGGTTATTCAGTTAATAATTCAAATATTATAATATGGGAAGCCCAATTTGGAGATTTTGCTAATGGAGCACAAATTATTATAGATCAATTTATTAGTTCTGGAGAAAAAAAATGGGGTTATAAAAGTAGTTTAATAGTTTTTCTTCCTCATGGATATGAAGGACAAGGACCTGAACATTCTTCATCAAGAATAGAAAGATATTTACAATTATGTGCAGAAAATAATATTAAAATTTGTATTCCTTCTAATGCATCTCAAATATATAATTTGTTATGTCAACAAGCATTTTCTTATAAAAAAAAACCACTTATTGTAATTTCTCCAAAATCACTTTTAAGACATCCGTTAGCATGTTCTTTAATAAAAGATTTTAATACTTCTTTCCAATTAATAATAGATGAAATAGATAAAAAAATTAATATTAAAAAAATTAAAAGAATTATTTTTTGTACTGGGAAAATATATTATGATTTATTAGAATATAGAAATTCTATAAAAAATAAAAATATTATTTTAATAAGAATTGAACAATTATATCCATTTCCAATTAAAAATTTAAAAAAAATTATTTCTAAATATATTCAAATAAAAAATTATTTTTGGTGTCAAGAAGAACCAATGAATCAAGGAGCATGGATGTATATTCAAGATTATTTTAAAAATAAGTTAAATCATAACATTAATTATATAGGTAGAAAAAAATCTTCATCTCCTTCAACAGGATATTTTTATATCCATAAACATCAACAAAAAAAAATAATATATTCTGTTTTTAATTTTAATACAGAATAAAATATAAATTTTATTTATAGGATAAAAAATGGATAATTTTAACATTACTGTTCCTGAATTACCTGAATCAGTAAATAACGCAATTATAATTCAATGGTACAAAAAACCAGGAGAAACAATTAAAATTGATGATATTTTATTAGAATTAGAAACAGATAAAGTAGTATTAGAAATACCTGCGACTATCAATGGTATTTTAAAAAAAATTTTGGTAAAAGCTGGAGAAAAAGTACAATCACAACAAATTATTGGAATTTTACAAAAAAAAAATATTTTAAAAGAACAAAATAATAATAAAAAAAATAAAATAAATAATTTAATTTTTAATAGTAAATCATATAATAATAAAATAAAATTATCTAATAAATTTAATAATTTAAGTCCTTCTATACGTAAAAAAATCAAAAAAAATAATATATCATTAAATAAAATTAATGATTTAGATAATAAATTAATTCTAAATAACAAAAAAATAAATAATAATAAATTAAATCAAAAAATATCTTTAAATAAGAATAATTTTAAAAAAATAAAGATGAGTCCAATAAGAAAATATATTTCACAAAGATTAATGGATTCTAAAAATAACACTGTAATGTTAACTACTTTTAATGAAGTTAATATGAAAAAAATAATTAATATTAAAAATGATTATAATCATTTAGTTAATGAAATTTATAATATTAAATTAGGATTTACTTCTTTTCATGTAAAGGCTGTTACACAAGCATTACAATTTTTTAAAAAAATTAATGCATTTATTGAGGGAGAAAATATAATTTATAATAATTTTTATAATATTAATATTGCTATTTCAACAAAAAGAGGTTTGATTACACCGATTATATATAATACTGATAAATTATCATTAATAGATATTGAAAAAAAAATTAAAAATTTAGTTATACAAAGTCAGAAAAATCAATTATCTATAAAAGATTTATCAAGTGGTACATTTACCATTACTAATGGTGGAGTTTTTGGATCTTTAATGTCAACTCCAATTATTAATCCTCCGCAAAGTGCTATATTAGGAATACATGCTATTAGAGATAGACCTATTGTTATAAATAATAAAATTTGTATTATGCCTATGATGTATTTAGCATTATCTTATGATCATCGTTTAATTGATGGAAAAGATGCTATAGGTTTCCTTATGTTAATTAAAAGATTATTAGAAGATCCTATTCGTTTATTTTTACAAATTTAAATCAATTTTTTAGTTATTTAAATATATTTTTTTTAAAAAATATATTTATTAAATAAAATTAAATGATTATTTATAGTTTATAAAAATTTTTTATATAAAAATTATAATTTTATATAAATAAAAAATTATATAAGGATAAATATGTTAAATGTTATTGATCTATCAAGATTACAATTTGCATTGACTGCAATGTATCATTTTATATTTGTTCCATTAACACTAGGACTTTCTTTTTTATTAGCAATAATGGAAACAATATATATTTTTTCAAAAAATAAAATATATAAAGATATGACTCAATTCTGGGGAAAATTATTTGGTATAAATTTTGCCTTAGGTATAGTTACAGGGTTAACTATGGAATTTCAATTTGGAACTAATTGGTCATATTATTCTCATTATGTAGGAGATATTTTTGGTGCTCCATTAGCTATAGAAGGTTTAGTAGCTTTTTTTCTGGAATCTACTTTTGTTGGTTTATTTTTTTTAGGATGGGAACGTTTAAATAAAATACAACATTTAGTTGTTACATGGATGGTTGCTATAGGATCTAATCTTTCTGCACTTTGGATTTTAATTGCTAATGGATGGATGCAAAATCCTATTGCCTCTTCCTTTAATTATCAAAATATGAGAATGGAAATGAATAATTTTTGGAATTTAATTTTTAATCCAATAGCACAAGTAAAATTTGCTCATACTATAACTGCTGGATATACAACAGGATGTATATTTATTATTGGTATTAGTGCATATTATCTTTTAAAAAAAAGAGATATCGAATTTGCAAAAAAATCTGTAATTATTGCTTCTAGTTTTGGTTTGGCTTCAATTTTTTCAGTAATAATATTAGGAGATGAATCAGGATATCAAATAGGAAATACACAAAAAACTAAATTAGCGGCTATTGAAGCTGAATGGGAAACACAAAAACCACCAGCTTCTTTTAACATCATTAGCTTTCCTAATCAAAAAAAACAATTAAATAAATTTTCTATAAAAATTCCATATATTTTAGGAATAATTGCTACAAGATCAATTACAAAACCCATATTAGGTTTAAAAAATTTAATTAAAAATAATGAATTAAAAATTAAAAATGGATTAAAAGCTTTAATAGCTCTTGAAAAGATAAAAAATGGAAATTTAAAAATAAAAAATATAAAAATTTTTAATAAATATAAAAAATATTTAGGATATGGATTTTTATTTAAACAATATTATCAAAATATTTATAATATAAATAATAATCAAATTCATAAAATAGCTAAAAAATCTATTCCATTAGTAAGTCCCCTATTTTTTTCTTTTCGTATTATGGTTTTATCTAGTATTATTTTATTAATTATAATTATGTTAGTTTTTATTTTTTCTGTTATAAAAAATAATTTTGAAAAAAAAAAATATTTACTAAAAATATGTTTATATATAATACCATTACCTTGGATAGCATCTGAATCTGGTTGGTTTGTAGCTGAATATGGGAGACAACCATGGGCTATTAAAGAAATTTTACCTACTTTTATGGCAGGATCTTCTTTAGACTTCGTTGAAGTATTGTTTTCTATAATAATGATTTTTATTTTTTATACTATTTTGTTAATAATAGAATTATATCTAATGTTTAAAATTGCTAATATAGGTCCTAGTATTTTAAATACTGGAAAATATTTTTTCGAAAAAAATATTAAGTAAAATTTATTAATAAAAAATAATTATTAGGTTATATTAATGTTAAATTATGAATTTTTATGTATAATTTGGTCTATAATAATTGGTATATTACTTATAGGATTTCTAATTACTGATGGATTAGATATGGGAGTAGGTATTTTATTATTCATAATAGGGAAAAATGATATGGATCGAAGAATGATGATAAATACAATAGCACCCCATTGGGATGGAAATCAAGTATGGTTAATTACAGCTGCAGGAGCTATATTTGCAGCATGGCCTATTGTGTACGCTACTATGTTTTCTTATTTTTATGTAGCAATGATATTATTATTGCTTGCTTTATTTCTTAGACCAGTAGGGTTTGAATATCGTTCTAAAATAAAAAATAGAAAATGGAAAAAAATTTGTGATTTTTGTATTTCTATTGGAAGTTTTTTTCCTCCTGTAATTATAGGTATAGCATTAGGTAATTTATTACAAGGTATTCCTTTTTATATAGATAAATATTATAATATTTACTCTCAGAGAGATTTTTATAAATTATTTAATCTATTTAGTATTATTATAAGTATAACAATTGTATTAATGATAATAAACCAAGCTTCATCTTATTTACAAATAAGAATTAAAGATTATAATCTTAATCATAAATTAAATATAATTATAAAATTATCTTCAATATTATTACTATTATTTTTTATTTTATCTTTTATAAGTACTTTATTTTTTATAAAAGGTTATAAATTAAATAATTTTTATATTAGAAATAATAATATTATTTATGAATCTAAAGCGTGGATGTCTAATTTTAATAACCATATATATTTATATATAATACCATTATTTAGTGTAATATTATCATTACTAACAATTTTATTTTCTATATTGAAAAAATTTATAATGGTTCTTATTAGTTCTATACTAACTACAATTAGTATTGTGTTAACTGTTGGTGTAACAATGTTTCCTTTTATTATTCCTTCTAGTATAAAACCATATCAAAGTCTTACTATTTGGAATGCAACTTCTAGTCAATTAACATTAAATATAATGTTATATATAGTAATTATTTTTATGCCTATTGTTTTAATATATACTTTTTGGTGTTATAAAAAAATGTTTTTTCGTCTTAACAAAAAAAAAATTAAAAAAAAATCTGATTTTTATTATTAATAATTATAAATTTTATATAGGTTACATAAATGTGGTATTTAATATGGATTATAGGAGTATTATTTTCATGTATTTTTACTATTTTAATTTCTTTAAAGAAGGAAAATAAAAAAATATAAAAATATTAATTTTTTATTAAATAAACTTTAAAAAATTGTTTAATATATATTAATAATATTTTGTATTAAACAATATTTTATATATATTATAAAAATATAAATATGATAATTTATATTATTAATATATTATGATACAATTAGTTATTATTTTTTATTTATTTAAAAAATAAAATTATTGTAATACAATAATAAAATTATTCTATATTAATTTTAAATATAAAAATAAATACTTATTAAAATTATTTAATTAAAAATATATTTTCTATATCAAAATATAAAATTATCATGTACTTTAATTTAATAATAAAGAATGAACCATTTAAATCAATATAATGCTGATTCTATAGAAGTTTTAGAAGGTTTAGATCCTGTTAGAAGAAGACCAGGTATGTATACTGATCTTACAAGACCTAATCATTTAGCTCAAGAAGTAATAGATAATAGTGTAGATGAAGCATTAGCTGGATATGCAAAAACTATTTTAGTTACCTTATACAATGATCAATCACTAGAAGTTATTGATGATGGTAGAGGTATGCCTATTGATATACATACTCGAGAAGGAATTTCTGCAATTGAACTTATATTATGTCGTTTACATGCAGGAGGTAAATTTTCTAATAAAAATTATAGTTTTTCTGGAGGATTACATGGTGTAGGTATTTCTGTTGTTAATGCTTTATCAAAAAGAATGGAAGTAAGTATATTTCGTAAAAATAAAATTTATACTATAATCTTTGAAAATGGATATAAAATACAAAATTTAAAAATTTTAAAAAATGAAAGTAACCAAAATACTGGTACAAAAATTAGATTTTGGCCTAATAAATATTTTTTTGAACATCATTCTTTTTTAGTTTCTAATTTAATAAATTTATTAAAAGCTAAAGCAGTTTTATGTTCTGGATTAAAAGTTTATTTTAAAAATGAAAATACTAAAGAAAATTATTATTGGAATTATAAAAATGGTTTATCTGAATATTTAATGAGTTCAGTAAAAGGTTTTACTACCATACCAAATACTCCTTTTATAGGAAAATATTCAAGTGATATTAAATATCTTCATTGGGCTGTATTTTGGATACCAGAAAATAATTATGTTTTTACTGAAAGTTATGTGAATTTAATTCCAACAACACATGGTGGTACTCATGTAAATGGATTGCGTTTGGGATTACTTGATGCAATACGTAATTTTTGTAATTTCCATAATATGTTACCCAGAAATATTAAAATATTAGGAGAGGATATTTGGGATCATTGTTCTTATGTATTATCTATAAAAATTCAAGATCCACAATTTACCGGACAAACAAAAGAACGTTTAGCTTCTAGACAATGTACTGTATTTACTGCAAATATAGTAAGAGATTCTTTTATTTTATGGTTAAATCAAAATATTAAAATAGCACATGTCTTAATAAATATATTTATTTTAAATGCTCAAAAACGTATTAGATCATCTAAAAAATTTAAAAAAAAAAAAAGTTATAATGTAAATTCAATATTACCTGGGAAATTATCTGATTGTATTATACATAATTCAAAAAAAACTGAACTTTTTTTAGTTGAAGGAGACTCTGCTGGCGGATCAGCTAAACAAGCAAGAGATAAAAATTATCAAGCTGTTATGCCTTTAAAAGGGAAAATTTTAAATACATGGGAAATAAATTCAGAAGAAATTTTATCTTCACAAGAAATACATGATATTTCTTTAGCAATAGGTATTTATCCTAATAATGAAGACTTAAAAAAATTAAGATATAATAAAATTTGTATTCTTGCGGATGCTGATTCAGACGGATTACATATTGCTACTTTATTATGTGCTTTGTTTATTAAGCATTTTTTACCTTTGGTAAAAAAAGGACATATTTATGTCGCTATGCCTCCTTTATATCGTATAGATTTAGGAAAAAAAATTTTTTATGCTTTAGATGAAAATGAAAAAATAAATATTTTAAAAAAATATTATTATAAAAATAATAAAAAACAAATTAATGTACAAAGATTTAAAGGTTTAGGAGAAATGAATCCTACTCAATTAAGAGAAACTACTTTTAATCCTATTAGTCGTCGTTTAATACAATTAATAATAAATAATAATAAAACAGAAATAAGTAAAACATTTTCAATTATGGATATGTTACTAGCAAAAAAAAGATCAGAAGATCGTCGTAAATGGTTACAAGAAAAAGGTGATATTACTACAATAATAAATATTTAATAAATTTAAACAAAAAATATTAATTAATAAAATTATATATTTTTTGTATAAACATTTTTAGTACATAAAATATTTTTTTATAAAATATTAAAATAAAATATATATTATATAATTTTTATTAAAATAAGGAATAATGACCATGTCAGATAGTTATATATCAGATCATGACGTGGATCCAATTGAAACAAGTGATTGGATACAATCCATAGATTCTGTTATAAAAGAAGAAGGAATTGAAAGAGCAAAATTTTTATTAAAAAAAACAATAAAACATATAAATAATAATGGTTTTATTTTTAATTTAAATAATAATAATTATATTAATTCTATTTCTAAAAAAGAAGAACCTATATATCCTGGAAATTTAATTTTAGAAAAAAAAATAAGATCATTTATAAGATGGAATGCAATAATGATTGTTTTAAGAGCTTCTAAAAAAAATTTAGATTTAGGAGGTCATATTTCTTCTTATCAATCATCTTCATATATTTATGAAGTTTGTTTTAATCATTTTTTTAAAGGTTATAATGAAAATAATAATGGAGATATAATTTATTTTCAAGGTCATATTACACCTGGAATTTATGCTAGATCTTTTTTAGAAGGTCGCATAAATATTGAATATTTAGATAATTTTCGTCAAGAAGTTTTTCATAAAGGTTTATCATCATATCCACATCCAAAACTTATGCCTAATTTTTGGCAATTTCCTACTGTATCTATGGGATTAGGACCTATATCTGCTATATATCAAGCTAAATTTCTTAAATATTTAGAAAATAGAAAATTACAAAAAACATCAAATAGAAAAGTTTTTGCATTTTTAGGAGATGGAGAAATGGATGAACCAGAATCTAAAGGAGTAATTAATATAGCTTCAAGAGAAAATTTAGATAATTTAATTTTTGTGATAAATTGTAATTTACAAAGATTAGATGGACCTGTATATGGTAATGGAAAAATTATTAATGAATTAGAAAATATTTTCCAAGGATCAGGATGGAAAGTTATTAAAGTTATTTGGGGAAAAAGTTGGGAAAATTTATTTTTTAAAGATAAAACTGGAAAATTAATAGAATTGATGAATCAAACTTTAGATGGAGATTTTCAAAATTTTAATTCTAAAGACGGTAATTATATTAGAAAAAATTTTTTTGGTAAATATAAAGAAACATTTAATCTTGTTAAAAACTTAACTGATAATGAAATAGAAAAATTAAATTATGGTGGTCATGATTCTAAAAAAATATATGCAGCTTTTCAAAAAGCTTATGAAATTAAAAATAAACCTACAGTAATATTATTTCAAACTATAAAAGGTTATGGTTTAGGAAAAATAGCTGAAAGTAAAAATATAGCACATCAAATTAAAAAAATTAATTTAAATGAAATCAAATATATAAGAGATAATTTAAATATACCTATAAATGATAAAGAATTATGTAATTTACCTTATGTTACTTTTAATAAGAATTCTTTAGAATATCATTATTTACATAATCAAAGAAAAATTTTAGGTGGATATGTTCCTTTCAGAAGAATAAATTTTACTAAAAAATTAATACTACCTACACTTTCAGATTTTCAAACATTACTAAAAAATCAATATAATATATCTACAACTATTTCATTTATAAGAATATTAAATATTTTACTTAGAAATAAAAATATTTCTAATAGAATAGTACCAATAATTGCTGATGAAGGGCGTACATTTGGAATGGAAGGATTATTTAGAAAAATAGGAATATATAATTCAAATGGATTAAAATATATTCCACAAGATAAAGAAATATTTTCATATTATAAAGAAGATATTAAAGGACAAATCTTGCAAGAAGGTATTAATGAGTCAGGAGCTTTTGCTTCATGGTTAGCTGCTTCAACTTCTTATTCGACTAATAATTTTCCTATGATTTCATTTTATATTTATTATTCTATCTTTGGTTTTCAAAGAATTGGTGATTTCTGTTGGGCTGCTGGAGATCAACAAGCAAGAGGTTTTTTAATTGGAGCAACCTCAGGACGTACTACTTTAAATGGAGAAGGATTACAACATGAAGATGGTCATAGTCATATTCAATCTTTAACAATTCCAAATTGTATTTCATATGATCCAACATATGCATATGAATTAGCTGTTATTATAAATAATGGTATACAACGAATGTATGGGGAAAAACAAGAAAATATATATTATTATATAACAACTATGAATGAAAATTATAATATGCCAGCAATGAAATCAAAATTCGAATATGGTATTTGTAAAGGTATATATAAAATATTTTCTATTAAGAATAATAAAAATAAAATTAAAATTCAATTATTAGGATCAGGATCTATACTTAACAGTATGATAAAAGCAGGAGAAATATTATATCAAGAATATAGTATTAATTCAGATATTTTTAGTGTTACTTCTTTTACAGAAATTAATAGAGAAGGACAAGATTGTGATCATTGGAATTTATTACATCCTTTTGAAAAACGTCGTATTCCATATATTACAAGTATAATGAAAAATTATCCAACAGTAGCAGCTACAGATTATATAAAACTTTTTGCTGAACAAATTCGTAAATATATACCAACAAACAATTATTTTGTTTTAGGAACAGATGGTTTTGGTCGTTCTGATAGTAGAAAAAATTTACGTGATTTTTTTGAAATTAATGAATTATATGTAGTTCTTGCTATATTAAATATATTATTAGATTTAAATTTAATTAGTTTAAAAAAAATTATACATTTTATTAAGAAAAATAAAATTAATGTAAATAAAAATAATCCTAGAATTTCATAAAAAAGGAATAATATGAATATAAAAATAATATTTCCTGATACAGGAATAGAGGAGATGAAAATTACTGATATTTTAGTAAAAGAAGGAGAAAAAATTACTAAAGAACAATCTATTATTATGGTAGAAAGTGATAAAACATCTATGGAAATTCCTTCTAATCACAGTGGTATTGTAAAAAAAATTTTAGTATCTGTAGGTGAAAAAATTTGTAAAGGAAATATAATATTAGAAATATTAAATGAGCAACAAGAAAAAGATGATTTTATAAATAAAAAAAAATTACAAGAAGATAAAATATTATTTACTGCATTACGTATTCCTAATATTGGAATGCAAGTAATGAAAGTTATTAAAATATTAGTAAAAAAAAATGATTTAATTATAGAAAATCAATCATTATTAATGATTCAAAATAAAAAAAATATTTTTGAAATAGCTTCTTTATATTCAGGTATTATTAAAAAAATTAATATTAATATACATGATATTATAAAAAGTAATGATATATTTATGTATATAAATTACTTAAAAAAAGATAATAAAAATTTAGACATAAAAACATTTATAAAAAATAATAATTTTATAAAAAATAATATAAATAGTATTTTTGATAAAAAATTGTATATCCATACTTCACCAATTGTAAGAAAAATAGCAAGAAAATTAAAAATTAATTTAAATAATATAAAAGCTAGTGGTTTAAAAAATAGAATTACTAAAGAAGATATATTAAAATATATTGAAAATAAAAATAAAGATAAAGATATAATGAATAATATTTCTAATAATTCTTTAATAAATTATAAAATATTTGGAGCATATGAAAAAATAAACCTTAATAATATACAAAAAATATCTGGTAAAAATTTAACAAATAATTGGAAAAATATTCCTCATGTTACACAACATATTGAAGCTGATATTACAGAATTAGAAAAATTTAGAATTAAAAAAAATATTGAATTTTTAAAAAATAAAAATAATATTAAATTAACATTATTAAGTTTTATAATTAAAACATGTGCATGTGCTTTAAAAAAATATCCAAATTTTAATTCTTCTTTATCGGATAATAATGAAATATTAATATTAAAAAAATATTTTAATATAGGAATAGCAATTAATACAAATAAAGGATTATTTGTGCCTGTCATATTTGATGTTTTAAATAAAAATATTAATAAAATATCTGAAATAATACTTAATTTGGCTGATAAAGCAAAAAATTATAAACTCAATCCTAATGATGTAAAAGGAGGTTGTTTTACTATATCTAATTTAGGACAATTTAAAGGTAATTTTTTTACACCGATAATTAATGCTCCAGAAGTAGCTATTTTAGGTATATCACAAGCAGAAACAAAACCTATATGGGATATAAGTAGTCAACAATTTTTACCCAAACTTATTTTGCCATTATCCTTATCTTATGATCATCGTGTTATAAATGGAGTTGAAGGGATTAATTTTTTAAATTATATTTGTAGTTTACTATCTGATATTAGAAATATATTAATATAATTTTTTAAAAAATTATAAATATAAAATTTATTAAAATATAATTAATAGTAGAGATTATTATGAATAATACAATAAAAACTCAAGTTGTTGTTATTGGTGGGGGACCCGCTGGATATTCTGCAGCTTTTCGTTGTAGTGATTTAGGATTAAAAACAGTAATAGTAGAAAATTATCCAAAATTAGGAGGAGTATGTTTAAATGTAGGGTGTATTCCTTCTAAAACATTACTACATATTGCAAAAATAATTAAAGAAAATAAAAATTTTTTTCAAAAAGGTATATTTAAAAATAATATTGAAATAAATATTGAAAATCTTAATATATGGAAAAATAATATTATTAATAAACTCACTAATGGATTAAATTTTCTTGCAAAAACTAGAGATATTAATATTATTAATGGAATGGGATTTTTTGAAACAAGAAATTGTTTAAATGTTGTAAATATTGATAACAATTATCAAATTTTATTTGAAAATGCAATAATAGCAACTGGATCTAAACCTATTAAATTACCATCAATACCTTATAACGATAGTAGAATATGGAATTCTACAGATGCTTTATTATTAAAAAAAATACCTAAAAAAATATTAATTATAGGAAGTGGAATTATTGGTTTAGAAATGGCAACTATTTATGAATCTTTTGGTTCAGAAATTGATATAATAGAAGTTTCAAATACATTATTATCCGAAATAGATGATGATATTGTAAATGTTTATCAAAAATGTATAAAAAATAAATTTAATTTAATGTTAAATACTCAAATATTATCTATTGATAATAATAACAAAGAATTATTACAAGTACATATGACTAGTGATAATAATAAATCTATTTATTCTAAAAATTATAATATAATTATTGTTGCAATAGGAAGAAAACCAAATTCTACTTATATAAATAAAAAATTTAATAAAATATTAATTAATAAAAATCATTTTATTGATGTAAATGATCAAATGAGAACTAATATTTCTAATATATATGCTATAGGGGATGTTATTGGATGTCCTATGTTAGCACATAAAGGAATACATGAAGGACATTTAGCAGCAGAAGTTATTGCTGGAAAAAATCATTATTTTATTCCTAAAGTTATTCCATCAATTGCTTATACTAATCCAGAAATAGGTTGGGTAGGAATAACAGAAAAAAATGCTATAAAGAATAATATAAAGTATAAAACATCATCTTTTTCTTGGAAAAATTTAGGAAGAGCTATATCTTCTAATGAAGAAAATGGTTTAACTAAATTAATTGTAGAAAAAAATTCTAATCGTGTAATAGGTGGAAGTGTTATAGGATATAATGCAGGAGAATTATTAGGAGAAATAAGTTTAGCAATTGAAATGGGATGTGATATAGAAGATATTGCATTAACAATACATGCTCATCCTACTTTTTATGAATCTGTTGGTATTGCAGCAGAAGTATATTTAGGATCAGTAACAGATATTATTAATAAATAAAATATTTAAAAAATTATTGTCAAATTAAAATAAAGTAATTTTACTTTATTTTATTTATAAATTAAACATTTTTATTTTTTCTATAAATAGAAAATATTTTAAAATAAAATTTATAAAGTTAAAATTTCTTTAATTATTTTATAATATATTTTATATATTATATTTAAATCATTAATACATACACATTCATTAATTTTATGAATAGTAGAATTAATTAAACCTAATTCCACTATTTGAGTTCCAGTTTTAATAATAAATCTTCCATCAGAAGTTCCTCCATTATTAATTACTTTTGTATTAATATTATTTATTAAATTAATACTTTTTTTTACTATTTTTAATAGATTTTTATTTTTTTTTAAGGGATTATAAACACTTAAAAAAGGTAATCCTGATAAATTCCATTCTATCTTATAAAAAATAATATATTTTTTTATAATACTATCTAATTTTTTTAGTATATCTTTATAAGATATTTTATTATTAAATCTAAAATTTATATATAAAATAATATTTCCTGGTATAACATTAGTATTTTTTATATCAGAACTAATTCTTGTTATTTGCATACTAGTTTCTGGAAATAAAAAATTTTTTTTACTCCATTTAGTTAATATTAATTTTTGTAATACAGGTATGACCATGTGTATAGGATTTTTAGCTAAATTATGATATGCAACATGACCTTGAACACCTATAATTTTTAATTTAACATTTAAAGATCCTCTTCTTCCATTTTTAATATTATCACCTATAACTTTATTACTTGTAGGTTCTCCTATTATACAATAATCTAATTTTTCTTTTTTTTTTATTAATTTATTAATAACTTGAATAGTACCATTTTTTGCATTACCTTCTTCATCAGAAGTTATAATAAAAGCTAAACGACCATTATAAATAGGATATTTTGTAATAAATGTCTCAACCGCAATAATCATTGCGGCTAAAGATCCTTTCATATCACAAGTTCCTCTTCCATATAATATATTGTTTTTTATAACAGCTTTAAAAGGATCAAATTTCCATTCTTTAATATTACCTGGAGATACAACATCTGTGTGTCCAGCAAAAACTAAAGTATTGTTATTATTATTATTTCCATTATGAAATGCCCAAAAATTCTTTGTATTTTTAATATTAATTAATTTAATATGAAAATTTAATTTTTTTAAAATTTTTATTAATATATTTTGACATCCTGCATCAAAAGGACTAATAGAGCGACACTTAATAAGTTTCTTCGTTAAATTAACTATTTTTTCTAACATAATAAGTATTTTTTTATTAAAAATATTTTTGTATAAAAATTATTTAAAAATAATTATTTATTTAAATTTTAAATGGTTTATTTTGTAAAGCTAATGATAATACCTCTTCAATATTTTTTACTGGAAAAATCTTTAAATCTGTAATAATATTTTTTGGTATATCTTCTAAATTTCTTTTATTTTGTTCTGGGATTAAAACAATATTAATACCACCTCTATGAGCAGCTAATAATTTTTCTTTTAATCCACCAATTGCAAGAACTTGTCCTCTTAAAGTAATTTCTCCAGTCATAGCTACATTTGCTTTTACAGGATTATTAGTTAAACTTGATACAAGAGCTGTACACATAGATATTCCAGCACTAGGACCATCTTTTGGTGTAGCTCCTTCTGGAACATGTACGTGAATATCTATATTTTTATAAAATTTAGTGTCAATATTTAATTTTTTTGTTCTTGCTTTTACTACAGTTAAGGCAGTTTGTATTGATTCTTGCATAACTTCACCTAAAGATCCTGTATAAGTTAATTTACCTTTACCCGGTATACATACTGTTTCAATTGTTAATAATTCTCCTCCAACTTCTGTCCATGCTAATCCAGTAACTTGTCCTATAAGATTTTCATTTTCTGCTTTTCCATAATCAAATTTTTGTACACCTAAATAATTTTTTAAATTAGAATTATCTATTTTAATTGATTTAATATTTTTTTCTGTTAGAATTATTTTTACAGTTTTTCTACATAAAGTAGATAACGTTCTTTCTAATCCTCTAACACCAGATTCCCTAGTATAATATCTTATTATATCTATAATTGCCTTATCATTTATTAATAATTCTTTTTCTTTTAAAGCATTATTTTTAAATTGTTTAGGTAATAAATATTTTTGTGCTATGCTTAATTTTTCATCTTCTGTATAACCAGATATTTTAATAACTTCCATTCTATCTAAAAGAGGTAATGGTATATTAATAGCAGAATTTGAAGTTGCTACAAACATAACATTAGATAGATCATAATCTATTTCAAGATAATGATCATTAAAAGTAATATTTTGTTCAGGATCTAAGACTTCTAATAATGCTGCTGCTGGATCTCCTCTCATATCATATGAAATTTTATCTATTTCATCTAATAATAATAATGGATTTTTTACCCCAGATTTAACTATCTTTTGTATAATTTTACCAGGCATAGAACCTACGTATGTACGACGATGTCCTCTTATTTCTCCTTCATCTTTTATTCCTCCTAATGCTATTTTAATAAATTTTCTTCCTGTTGCTTTTGCTATAGATTTTCCCAATGATGTTTTTCCAACTCCAGGAGGACCTACTAAACATAGAATTGGTCCTCTAATTTTATTAGATCTATTTTGAACTGCTAAATATTCTAAAATATGTTCTTTAACAGATTCTAAACCAAAATGATCTTGATCTAATATTTTTTTAGCTTTACATAAATTTTTTTTTAATCTACTTTTTATATTCCATGGAATTTGTATCATCCATTCTATATATCCTCTTACAACTGTTGCTTCTGCTGACATAGGAGACATCATTTTTAATTTTTTTAATTCAGCATAAGTTTTTTCTTCCGCTTCTTTAGGCATTTTTACTAATTTTATTTTTTTCTTTAATATTTTATTTTCATCAAAATATTCATCTGTTTCTCCTAGTTCTTTTTGTATAGCTTTTATTTGTTCATTTAAATAATATTCTTTTTGACTTTTTTCCATTTGTTTCTTAACTCTATTACGAATTTTTTTTTCCACTTGTAGTAATTCAATTTCTGATTCCATTATAGCCATTAAATATTCTAATCTTTCATTAATATTTGACATTTCTAATATTAATTGTTTATTAGATAATTTTAAAGTCATATGTGCAGCTATAGTATCTGCTAATTTAGCTGCATTATTAATATTATTTAAAGAGTTTAAAACTTCTGGAGGAATTTTTTTATTTAGTTTAGTATAATTTTCAAATTGATTAATAGCTGTTCTTATTAAGATTTCTTGTTCTTTAACTTCAAGAATAGGAGAAGATAAATACTCTATTTCAGCTGTAAAATAATTACCATTATCTGATAAAATTGTTATTTTTGCTCTATATAAACCTTCCACTAATATTTTTACTGTTCCATCAGGTAATTTTAACATTTGTAAAATAGAAGTAATTGTTCCAACACTAAATAGATCGTTAATATTAGGATTATCATTAGATGCATCTTTTTGTGCAACTAACATAATTTTTTTATCATTATTCATCGCTGCTTCTAAACAACGAATAGATTTTTTTCTACCAATAAATAAAGGAATTACCATATGAGGATACACTACTACATCACGTAGTGGTAATACAGGAATCACAATACGTTCTGAAATTTCAGAATTCATAAATTTTTCTCTTTATTATAATTATATTTTAAAATATATTTTTATATATAAAATTAAGATTAATTATATTTTTTAAAAAATAAAATTAAATTTTTAACTATTATTTTTATATTCTATAATAGGTTCAGAAATATTATTAATAACTTGACTATTAATTATAATTTTACTTATATTTTTTATTGATGGTGTATCATACATTATATTTAATAATGCTTTTTCTAAAATAGATCTTAATCCTCTAGCTCCGGTATTTAATAATACCGCTTTTTCAGCTATTGATTCAATAGCATCATTATTAAATTTTAATTTAATATTTTCATATTCAAATAAAGTTTTATATTGTTTAATAAGGGAATTTTTAGGTTCTAATAAAATTTTTATTAATTTTTTTTTATCTAATTCATTTAATGAAACTATGACAGGTAGACGTCCTATAAATTCAGGTATTAATCCGAATTTTATTAAATCTTCAGGTAAAATTTTTTCAAAAATTTTATACTTGTTTGAAAATTTATTTAAACTTTCTGCTTTTTTAATATGAAACCCTATTTTACTAGAATTATTTAAGCGATTTAAAATAATTTTTTCTAGTCCATAAAAAGATCCAGCACAAATAAATAATATATTTTTAGTATTTATTTTAATAAATTCTTGTTGTGGATGTTTACGTCCACCTTGTGGTGGTATAGAAGCAATTGTACCTTCAATTAATTTTAATAAAGCTTGTTGGACACCTTCACCAGAAACATCTCTTGTTATAGAAACATTTTCTGATTTACGCGCAATTTTATCAATTTCATCAATATATACAATACCATTTTCTGTTTTTTTTATATCATAATTAGCATTTTGTAGTAATTTTTGAATAACATTTTCTACATCTTCTCCTACATATCCAGCTTCTGTTAAAGTAGTTGCATCTGCAATTGCAAAAGGTACATCAAGAAAATGTGCTAATGTTTCAGCTAATAATGTTTTTCCACTTCCAGTAGGTCCTATTAAAAGAATATTACTTTTCCCTATAATATTATTTTTTTTATTATAATTCTTTAATTTTTTATAATGATTATATACTGATACTGAAAGTATCTTTTTAGCTTTTGATTGACTAATAACATAATTATTTAAATAGTTAAAAATTTTGTGTGGAGTAAGTAAATTTAAATAATCATTTTTATTAAAATTTTTATATTGTTTTTGTTCCTCTTTTTGTAAAATATTATTACATAAAATAATACATTCATTACAAATATGAGCTTCATTATCACTTGATATTAATTTATTAATTTCATCTTGTTTTTTTTTACAAAAAGAACAATATAATATTTTATCTGAATTCTCCTTTTTTTTTATCATTAAAAACCTCATTAAAAAATAAATAAATAATAAATTTTATAATTATAATCTTATAAAATTAAGTATTAATATTATTTTTACTAGAAATAATATTATCTATTAATCCATATTCTATTGCTTCTTTAGCTGTTAAAAATTTATCTCTATTAGTATCTTTTTCAATAATTTTAATAGGTTTTCCTGTATGTAATGAAAAAAGTTTATTTAGACAATTTTTTATTCTTAAAATTTCTTGAGTTTGAATTTCTATATCAGTTACTTGACCTTGATAACTTCCTATTGGTTGATGTATCATTATTCTAGCATTAGGTAAACAAAATCTTTTATTTTTATTTCCAGCTGATAATAAAAAAGCTGCCATTGAACAAGCCTGTCCTATACAAAGTGTACTGATATCTGATTTAACAAATTGCATAGTATCATAGATAGACATACCTGATGTAATAACACCTCCAGGACTATTTATATAAATAAATATATCTTTATTTGAATTTTCTGATTCTAAAAATAATATTTGTGCAATTATTAAATTTGCCATGCTATCTTCAATAGCACCAGTTAAAAAAATAATACGTTCTTTTAATAATCGAGAAAAAATATCATATGATCTTTCTCCTCTAGATGTTTGTTCAATTACAATTGGAATTGTATTTATTTGATGCTCTTTAAAAAATTTATTATTTTTTTTGTACAAAATTATATCCTTTTTAAAAAATTATCTAATATATAAATTATAAATATTTTCATATTTATATATTTTCATTATTTTTCCATTCATTTAATGTATAAGTATATAATGATAATGAATGAATATTTTTTAATACATCTTTTATGATGTGATATATTAATCTGTGTCTATCAATTAATTTTTTTTTAATAAAAAAATTACTAACAATAATAATTTCTAAATGAGTGATTAAATCAGTTATATCATTATCATTGCTAGAATTATTATTATTAATTTTTAAATATATAGGTTTTAATTTACATTTAATTTTATTTTTTATTTTTTCTATAATCATTTTAATATGTCCAAAATTTTAATTTTATAAAAAAAATTATATTTTTTATATATTTATAGTTAAATAATTTTTTTATTAAAAAATAATTATAATTTATTAATTATTGATTTTAGAAATTACTAATTTTATAATATCAGTATTACCTGCCAATATGTTAGTAGAATTTTTATAATTACAATTACCTAAAAAATCAGTTATTAATCCTCCTGATTCTTTAATAATTAATTCTCCTGCAAGTAAATAATTAAAATCTTCTACATCATTATTTAAATAACAATCAATTTTATTTGCAGCTAAATATGCTAAATCCAAGGAAATAGAACCACTTATTCTAAGCGAAATTGAATTTTCAATAAATAAATTAATTAAATTAACATTTTTTTTTTTTTTTAAAAAAATATAATTAGTATTTAAAGCAAATAATAAATTTTTTTTTTGAAAATATTTATCACAACGTAATTTATAACCATTTAGTTGAGCATTTTGTCCTCTTATTGCTGTAAACAAATCATTTCTTAATGGATCATATATTAAAGAAATTTCAGTTTTTCCTTTTATACAAATAGCAATAGATATTGAAAAATGAGGTAATTTTTTTAAAAAATTCATAATTCCATCTAAAGGATTTATAATCCATACAGTTTTATCATATTTAAAAATAAAAAAATTTTTTTTATATAAAAAAGTAACATTTTTTGCATATGTATTATAAATTACTTTAGTAATCATATTATTTAAATATTTATTAATTTTTTTAATAAATAAATTAGTATTATATTCATCATAATTTAAATTTATATTTTGTATTTCATAATTTTTAATAATTATATTACCAATATTACGTATTATACGTATAGCAATATTAAGCATTGGACGCATATATTATTTCTCATTAATCTTTATATATCAGAAAATAAAGTAATTAAATAATAGATTTAATTATATTTTATAATAAATAATTAATATTTAAAATATTTTTTTATAAAAATATATTATTAATATATTGTTTTTTTTTTAAAACAATATATTATTTAAAAGAGATACTTTAACAATTTTAATTATTTTTAATTATGTTACAAATTACAGAAGCAGCTCAAAAATATTTTTTAAATTTATTATCTAACAAAGATATTAATACATGTATTAGAATTTTAGTTTTTAAAAAAAATAACCTTTTTAAGGGTAATATTTCTTTTTGTAATATAAAAAAGATTAAAAATGATGATATTAAATTAAAATTTAACAAATTTTCTATATTTATAGAAATAAATAGTTTTAAATTTTTGGAAAATGTTAAAATTGATTTTATACAAAAAAAATTATTTTCAAAATTAGAATTTGTTATTCTAAAAAAAAAATATAAAAAAAATAATGTAAAAATAAAAGATTTAAAAAAAAACATTCAAATTTTTATAAAAAATGTTATTAATCCTAAATTATTATTACATGGTGGTTTTATTATTTTAAAAGAAATAACCATAAATAATATTTTATTATTAGAATTTCATGGTGGTTGTCAAGGTTGTGCTATGAGTCAATATACTCTTAAAAACAAAATAGAAAAAGAATTATTAAATAATTTTCCTAGTATTAAAGGAGTATATGATATAACTTTACATAAAAAACATAAGTTCTCTTATTTTTAAAAAGAGTAATATGCTTTTATTTAAATATTTTTTTATTTTGATAAAAAATTTAATTTTTAATAATTTTAATATAGTTTTATATATAAATATTTAATAAAGGAATAAAGGAATATGCCAGTTTTAGTTATAAAAAAATTACCTGCTATTAATTTTTTAAAAAAAGAAAATATATTTTTATTACAAAAAATTTCAAATAAAAAATATTCAAATAAAATTAAAATTATTTTATTAAATTTAATGTTTAAAAAAATTGAAACAGAAAATCAAATAATTAGGTTGTTATCTCATTCTTCATTATTAATAGATTTATCTTTATTATGTGTTCATGATGAAAAATCATCTAATAAATCATCAATAAATCATATTAAAAAATTTTATCTTAATTTAGATCAAATATCTAGTAAATATTATGATGGATTAATTATTACAGGAGCTCCTTTAGGTCTAATTGATTTTATCAATGTTAGATATTGGAAAGAATTTGTAAAAATTATATATTGGGCACAAGATCATGTTAATTCTATTTTATCCATATGTTGGTCTGTACAAGCTGTATTAAATATATTATATAATATCCCTAAAAATATTAATAAAAATAAATTATTAGGTATATTTAAGCATAATATTTTATTAAAAAATAATTTTTTAACGAAAGGTTTTGATGATTATTTTTTTGTACCGCATTCAAGATATTCTAATTTTTCTTTAAATTTTATTAAAAATTATAATAATTTTAAAATTATTTCAGCTTCAAAAGAAGCTGGTATTTATCTTTTTACTAGTAAAAATAATAAATATGTATTTGTTACTGGACATCCAGAATATGATTCTTTAACAATACATGAAGAATATTTAAATGATTTAAAAAAAGATAAAAAAAATATTAAAATACCTTATAATTATTATCCATTAAATAATCCAAATTTAATACCTCAAATTAATTGGAAAAGTCATGGTAATTTATTATTTTTAAATTGGTTAAATTATTTAAATTATAAAAAAAATAATATTATTTATTAATAATTAATTTTTAAAAGAGGTTTGAGTGTTAACTACTAATTATTTATTTTTTACATCTAAAAATAGAATATATAATCAAAATAAAAAAGATAGTTATTCTTTAATGATTAAAGCTGGAATGATTAAAAAATTATCTTCTGGAATATATATTTGGTTACCAACTGGATTAAGAGTAATTAAAAATTTTGAAAAAATAATACGGTTTTCAATGAATAATATAAATGCAATAGAATTATTATTACCAATAATACATCCTAGTAATCTTTGGGAAACAAGTGGACGCATAAATGATTATGGTGACGAGTTATTAAAAATTTTAGATCGTAAAAAAAAAAATTTTATTTTAGGTCCTACTCATGAAGAGGTTATTAATTACTTAATAACTCATGAAATTAAATCTTATAAATTATTACCTATTCATTTATATCAAATACAAACAAAATTTAGAGATGAAATTAGATCTCGTTTAGGAGTTATACGTTCTAAAGAATTTATTATGAAAGATAGTTATTCATTTCATATGAATAAAAAATGTTTACAACAAACATATAAAATTGTATTAAATACTTATAAAAAAATTTTTGATTTAATAAAAATAAATTATTGTATAGTACAAGCAGATAATAGTTTTATTGGAGGAAATATTTCTCATGAATTTCATATTTTTTCAAAAAATGGAGAAAATAAAATATTTTTAGATAAAAAAAATAATTATTTTTTAAATAATCATTTAAAAAATAATTTAACTTTTAATCAACAAAATAGAATAAAAATTAAAAATAGTATAGAAATAGCTCATATTTTTAAAATTGGAAAAAAATATTCTGATTCAATGAATGTTTATATATATAATAAAAAAAAAATCAAAAAAAAATTATATATGGGATGTTATGGAATTGGAATATCAAGATTAATTGCTGCTGTTATAGAACAAAATTTTGATTCAAAAGGTATATATTGGCCTAATTCATTATTAGCTCCTTTTGTAGTAGCAATTATTCCTATTAATATGTATAACTATCCTATAGTTAAAAAAAAATCTTTTTTCATTTATAAAAAATTTATTTCATTAGGTATAAAAGTTTTATTAGACAATAGGAAAGAGAATCCTGGTGTTATGTTTTCAGATATAGATATTATTGGAGTCCCACATATTATTATTATTAATAATAAAAATATTATTAATAATAATATCGAATATAAATATAGAAAAACAGGATTTCAAAATATTATTGCTTTAGATTTAATTATTGATTTTATTTTAAAAAAACTTAAATTAAATAAATGTTTTAATATTTTTTTTCCCAAAAAATAAAAAAATTATTTTCTTTATTTAAAGAAGCTTTACCTTCTTGTGTAATCAAATTATTTTCTAGGTCGGCAATAAATTTATTATTATAAAATAATAATGGTATTTGTTCTCTTTTCCATTTAGGAATTAATAAATTTTTCCATATATCATTTATATTTTTTTTATATTTAAAATTATTTAAATAATATTTACCCGAAATATTAAATTTTATATATATTATTTCATAAATTTTTGGTTTTCTTATATATATCGATAAATTTTTATAATTTATATTAATATTTAAAATTATTAATTTTCCTAATTTATTAGGTAATACAAATGGAATATTTAAATTATCCCATTTTAATAAAATATTTTGTAAATTATCAAAATATTTTACACAATATAAATAATCTTTATATTTACGAATTATATATTTACCTATTTTAATTTGTGGATTTTTATTATTTTTACAACAAATTACTTCATTCCATATAATAAATAGCATTTTTCTAGAAGGCATATAATAAAATTTATTATATTCAATCCATTTTCTAAGTATAAAATTTCTTTTTATTATACTAAATTTATATAATGGAGTAATTAATAAACTATTATTTTCTTGTATTAATTTTTTTAATATTGGATTAATTAAGTCTGTTAAAAGTTTTTCTTGTTCTTGACAAATTATTGAAGATCTATAAACTGAATTTTTAAAAAAAGACCATCTATTTGTAATTTTAGGTAAAATAACATTTCTTAAAAAATTACGATCATATTTTATATCTTTATTACTAGGATCTTCTATCCAATTTAATTTTTTTTTTATAGCATATGTATATATTTGATGTCTAGTTATTTCTAAGAAAGGACGAAATAATTTTATATTATTTAATATAGTTATTTTAGACATCCCTGATAATCCTTTAGGTCCACTTCCTCTTTTTAAAGAAAGTAAAAAAGTTTCACACTGATCATCTAAATTATGAGCAGTTACTAAAACTTCATCTTTTTTAATAATATCCTGAAAAATTTTATATCTTTTTGTTCTAGCATATTTTTCTATGTTGTTTGTTTTTTTTATTTTTACGTTTTTATTTATAAAAAAAACGTTCCATTTTTTACATTGTAACATACATGTTTTTAACCAATTATTTGATAAAACATTTAGGTTGTGATTTATGTGAATAACTCTTAATATAATTTGATATTTTTTTTTTAATTGTATTAAATTATATAATAATACTGTAGAATCTATTCCTCCACTATATGCTACTAATATTTTTTTAAATTTATACAATATTAATTGTGTTTCATTTGTTATTAACATAATTTCATTTATAATAAAATATTTTATTAAATTTATAAAATTTAAATTTAATTGAATTAACTTAACTAAATTCAAACTTAATATTATCATTATATAATAAATAAATGAATTTATTTTCTTTAATAGAAATATAATAAGATTTTTTAAAAAAAATTTTTTTTTTAATCCCAAAATTATTATAATAAAAATATATTTGTACTAAATTTTTATTATCATTTTTTTCAAAAAAAATTAATTTTTTAAGATTTTTTAAAAAAAATTTTTTTTTTAAAAAAAAATTATTCATAAAAATAATATTTATATTATGTAAATATTTTTTTCTAGCTTGTTCAATATCTATTATATAAAAAGCATCACATATAAATAATTTTAAAAAATTATTAAAATATATAATTCCATGTATTATTACTATATTATTTAATATAATTAGATTATTATTTAATTTATTTAACAAAATATGTACTTCAATTATATTAGAACTATCATCTAAATTAAAAATTAAAATTTTTTGTTTTTTTTTATTATAGGAAGTACGTATATTACTAATTATTCCTCCTATTTTTATAGGTAAATAAATATGTTTTTTATAATTAATAAGTATATTATTAATACTTTTATTTTGAGTATAAAACATAATTTCTTGAAAATAAATGTATATTGGATGACCTGTTAAATAAAATCCTAAGATGTTTTTTTCTTTTATTAAAATATTTTTTTTAGACCAAAAATGTTTTATATTAGTACTCATAGAATTGATATCAATGATTAATTTTTTATTATTTGTATTAAAAAAATCTATTTGTCCTGTCTTTTTTTCTTGTAAATATTTATTAATCATTCTTATAATTTTTTCTAAATTATTTATTAAAACTCCTCTATTAATCTTAAAACAGTCTAATGATCCAGATGTTATTAATACTTCTAAAATTCTTTTATTTATTTTTTTAAAATCTATTTTAATAAAAAAATCAAGTATAGACTTAAAAAGTCCGATCTTTTTTCGAATATTCAGTATATTATATGCTTGTTGTTTTCCAATTCCTTTTATTGCTCCTAACCCATATATAATATCATTATGTTCATTAACATCAAATTTGTATAAACTATAATTAATATTAGGAGGTAAAATATTAATTTTCATATTTTTACATTCAGATATTAAATTAATAATTTTATTGGTATTATCCATTTCTGATGTTAAAACAGCAGCCATAAATTCTGAAGGATAATAAAATTTTAACCATAAAGTTTGGTAAGATATTAGAGCATATCCAGCAGAATGAGATTTATTAAATCCATATGAAGAAAATTTTTCTAAATAATCAAAAATTTTCATAGATAAAATATTATTAATTTTCATTTTTTTAGAACCTTGTAAAAAACGTTTTCTTTGTTCTAACATTTTTTCATGTTGTTTTTTACTTATTACTCTTCTTAAAATATCAGCTTCTCCTAAACTATATCCTGCTAATATTTGAACTATTTTCATCACTTGTTCTTGATATAGAATAATGCCATATGTAGATTGTAATATTGGTTTCAATTTTTCATGTTGCCAATTTGCATCAGGATATGATATAATTTCTCTACCATGTTTTCTATTAATAAAATTCTCGACCATACCAGATTGTAATGGTCCTGGACGAAATAAAGCTAATAGAGCAATTAAATCTTCAAAATTATCAGGTTTTAATTGTCTTATTAATTTTTTAATACCTTTTGATTCTAATTGAAATATACCTGTAGTTCTAGCAGTTTTTAAAAAACAAAAAATATTTTTATCATCTAAATTAATATTATTAATATTTATTAATTTCTGTTTTTTTGTAAATCTTTTTTTATTAATTATACTTAATGTATGATTAATTACAGTTAAAGTTCTTAATCCTAAAAAATCAAATTTAACTAAACCAATATCTTCTATATCATTTTTATCAAATTGAGTTACTATATTTTTACCATTATCATCACAGTATATTGTTGTATATTTTGTAATATTATCCGGAGATATAACAACTCCACCTGCATGTTTACCAATATTTCTTATTGTTCCTTCTAACTTTAAAGAAGTATTTACTAATTCCTTAATATTAATATCAGATTTATATAAATTAAATAATTTTTTATTATTTATAAAAGCTTTTTTTAAACTGAGTCCTACGTCTAAAGGTATTAATTTTGAAATACGATTAAGAAAATCATATGGATATCCTAAAACTCTACCAACATCTTTTATAACAGATTTTGCTGTCATAGTTCCAAATGTTATAATTTGAGATACTGATTCAGTACCATATATTTCTTTTACATGATTAATAACTAAATCACGCTTTTCCATACAAAAATCAATATCAAAATCTGGTAGTGAAACTCTTTCAGTATTTAAAAATCTTTCAAATATTAAATCAAATTTTATTGGATCTAAATTTGTAATATTTAAAACATAAGCAACTAATGAACCAGCTCCTGAACCTCTTGCAGGACCTACAGGTATATTATTTTTTTTTGCCCATTGAACAAATTCCATAACTATGAGAAAATAACTAGAAAACCCCATCTTATTGATAATATCTAATTCTAAATTTAATCTTTTTGTATATTTTATTTTCTTTGTTTTTAATAAATTAAAATCTGTATATAAAATTTTTAATCTTTGTTTTAAACCTATACAAGCTTTTTTAATTAGATAATCTTTTGGTGTTATATTTGTTATTTTTAAAAAATTTGGTAAAATATAATTACCTAAATTTAAAAAAACATTACATCTTTTAGCAATTTCTACACTATTATTTAGTGCTTCAGGTATGTCTTTAAATAAGAGATACATTTCTTTTCTATTTTTTAGAAATTGTTCTTTACTGTAAATAGATTTTTTTTTACTTTCATTTAAAGTATAATTTTTATTAATTGCTATACGAATTTCATGTGCATAAAAATCTTTTTTATTTAAAAAACGTACATTATTTGTTGCAACAACAGGTATAGAAAAATAATTTGAAAATTTAATAATTAAATTTATATAATTTTCTTCATGTATATGATTAGTACGATTTAATTCAAAATAAAAACGATTATAAAAATATTTTTTATAAAAAAAAATAATTTTTTCTACTAAAAAAAAATTTTTTTGTAAAATATTTTTACCTATATCTCCATATATTCCACCTGATAATATAATTAATCCTTTATTATATTTTTTAAGTAAATTATAAGTTATAATTGGTCCAATGTTAACATTATAACCATTTTTATAAATATCAAAAATTAATAATTTTAAATTTTGATAACCTATATTATTCATTACTAATATAGTTAATTTTGAATATTGATTATTATTATTTAAATTTTTAATCTTAAAATTTGCTCCAAAAATAGCTTTTAAACCAAAATTATGGGCAAATTTATAAAATTTTATTAAACCAAAAATATTACTAAAATCTGTAATTGCTATTGCTGGCATATTTAATAATGAAGCTTTTTTCACAATTTGCTCTATTTTAGATAAACCATCTTGTATAGAATAATCACTATGTACATTTAAATGAATAAATTCTGGATAATTCATAGAATATGTAAAATTTTTAAATTTAATTAATTAATGGAAAATTAAAATTTTTCTTTTAAGACTCTCATACACATAATTTTTGCTTTACAAATAATATTATTATTAATTTTAGCTATGCTATAAAAGCTCATAAAATATTTTTTTTTTTTTTCTAAAATACTTTTAATCATTATTTGATCTCCAGGAAAAGCAGGTTTTTTAAAACGTGCATTATCAATACCTGTTAAATAATATATTTCTTTATTTTTAATTTTTTTTTTATTAATACTTTGATATAAAAGAATACTTGAAGTTTGTATCATAGATTCTAGTAATAATACTCCAGGATAAATAGGTTTTTTAGGAAAATGTCCTTGAAAATAAGGTTCATTTATAGAAATATTTTTTATAGCATTTAAAAATTTAAATTTTTTAAATGCTATAACTTTATCAATTAAAATAAATGGATATCTATGAGGTAAAATATATAAAATTTTATTAATATCTAATGTATAATTTTTATTATTCAAAATAATTCTTCTTTATAACAAAAAATAAAATTTTCATATAATTATTTTATATTTAATTTTAATATTTTATATTGTAAATAATATATTTGCTTGTGTATTTGCTAATTCTATAACATCATTTGTTATATCTTTTACATTTTTAGCATATGATATAAAAGAAATATCTATAATAATATTATAATGACCTTTTTCTGCAACAATATTAATTAATTTATTTATAAAAAATAATATTTTATTACGTGCTTTTTTTTCTCTTTTATTATTATTTATTTTAAAATTTATTATTTTTTTAAATAATAAATTTTTTTGATATGTTATTTCCTTTTGTATTTTTTGTTTAACTTGTTTTGACAAATTTTTATTTTTTAATTTTTTAATTTTATTTTTTAATGATATTTTCATTTTTTGAATTTTTCTAATTTCTTGATTATTTTCTTTTTTTAATTCTTGAAATATTTTTTCTTTTTGAGGGATTATTTGAAAAATTTTTGCAAGATTTATAATAGCTATTTTAGTAAAACAAAAAGCTTTATTATATGATATGCATATAATTAATATTAATAATATTATACTTTTTAAGTAATATTTCATTTTATTTAAACCTTTTTATTAAATTTATAATATAAAAATTACCAAATTTTTGAAATATTAAATTGAAAGAATTCAATTTTATCTGTATTTTCCATTTTAAATGGATATGCATAAGATAAAGTAATTTTTCCAAATGGTGAATACCATTTTAAAGAAAATCCAATTGATGCTTTAATTTTTGAAAAACTATTAAAATTTGGAATTTTATATAATTTAGATAAATAATCATTTTTCCATGAAGTATCTATTAAATTTCCAATATCTAAAAATATAGAAGATTTTATTTTTTCTTTATATTCATCCTTTAAAAAAGGAACAGGCATAATTAATTCATTATTAATATTAACTAAAAAATTACCTCCAATTGCATTATCTGATAAACAAATAGTTTTTCCACCATTTTTACAATAATTTCCATTTGAAAAATAATATACTGCTTTTGGTCCAATACTATTATTTTTAAATCCATGAATTGAATTAGTTCCTCCTAATAAAAAATTTTTATAAAAAGGATATTCTCCTCCAAAAAAACCATTTCCATAACCAATATGACTTTTAAGTAAAAATACTAAAGAATTATTTTCTAAAAAGTTATGTAAAAATCGTGAGTTTAAAGAAAAATATTGTAAGTAATTAAAATCTATTTTATAATTTCTATTATTATTATACAATGGAATTGTAAAATCTGTATCAAGAGAAATTAAATTTCCAGTTAATGGAATTTGAAAATCATTTAAACCATCATGTAAAAATGAGTATTTAATAATAAATTCATCCAATAAATAATTTTTATATAATTTATTATATGTTTTATATCCTATACTTTTAAAGTAACGCCATAAAGCTATTTGTGGTTGAATATTACTAATTTTATTTTTTATAAAACCAATATTACTCTCTAAAAGAGTATTTTCATCCATAGAAAATTTTATTATTCCAAGTATCCCTTTATTTTTATTAATAAAATCATAGAAAAAATTATTATTTTCTTTAAGTTTATTTATAAAAATTTTTATTCCAATATTTACTCTATTTAGAAAAACATTATTTTTTAAAATAAAGAATTCCAGATAAGAATGATAAAAATCTTTATTAAAATTAATATCTATATCATAACCAGTTCCTATAAAATTATTTTGTTTTATATTAGTATCTAATGATAATGTTCCACCAAGTCCTATTCCTAAATTAGTATTTAAAGCACCTATATTTTTTTCTTTAACTTTAAAGAATACATCTAATGTATTTGCTAAATCATGATTTTTATGTATAAAAATTTCAACTTTATCAAAATAACCTAATAAATATAATTTTTTTTGTGTTTTTTTTAATAATTGAGTATTAAGAACAGTTCCTTCCATTTGTAATACTTCATTTCTTAAAATATAATCCTGTGTAAAATTATTACCTAAAAAATCTATTTTTTTTACATAAAATTTTTTTTGTGTTTTAACATTAAAAATTAAATCTATTGTATTATTTTTATTATTAAATAGTTTTTTTATTTTAACTTTAGCATTTAAAAATCCATGATTTCTTAAAAATTCTTTAATTTTATATTTTAATTGTAAAATTATATTATTATTATATACATTTCCAGGAACAATATTAATCATATTTCTTATATGTTTAAAATATTTTTTTTTATCTACATTTAAAATAATTTTATTATAAAAAAATTTTTTATTTTCTTTTATCTTAATTATTAAATTAAGTTTTTTTTTATCAAATGATAAGTATTGAGTAATATTTTGAATTTTAAAATTGACATATCCTTTACTTAAATAAAAATTTTTTAATTTAATTAAAATATTTGCAATAAAATTATTTTTATATTTTTCTTTTTTTAAAAAAAAATTATTATTTAATTTTAAATATTTTAATAAAAAATCATTTGTATAATTATTATTTCCTATAATATTTATTTCATTAATTTGTGTAATATTATTTTCTTTAAATAAAATCTGAATATTTGCTTTATTATATATATCTGTTACAACTCTAATTTTTATTTTAGAAGAGAACATACCATTTTTTAAAAATATATATTCAATATTTTTTTTTAAATAAAATAATAAAACATCATTTAATATTTCTCCTTTTTTTATATTAAATTTACTAAGTAATAAATTAATAAAATCATTAGAAATAATTTTATTACCTTTAATAGAAACATTATTAATAATTGGTTTTTCTAAAATTTTAATAAAAATTAAATTTTTATATTTAAAAATACTAATATTTTTAAACATATTGGTATAAAATAATATATTTATAATATCAGATATATCTTTTTTAGACATACATTTTTTTTTATATAAATTAATATTAGTAATAAAATTTTTTAATTCTGCTCTATTAATACCAAAAAATATTATTTTATTAATACAATATAAATTTTGTTTTTTTTCTATAGAAGTAGCATAAGTAATATTATTTATATTTAAAATAAATATAAATATAAATAAATATTTATAGTATTGATTTATCTTTAGAAAAAATTTTTTTTTAAAATTGTTTAAAATCATTTATAAATGTAATCCCCATAATTATAATTAAAATAATTATACTAATATTATATATTAATTTTTTAAATTTATATGGTATTTTTTTACCTATAATTTTTTCAAAAAATAAAAAAAGTAACTGTCCTCCATCTAATATTGGAAGAGGAAATAAATTAATTATACTTAAATTAATATTTATTAATGCTAAAAACATAAAATAATAAATAAAATTATTACGAATTAATTTTCCAGCAATATAACCTATAGAAATAGGTCCATTTAATTTATAAATATTATTTTTATTATAAAAAAGATTTATAAAAGAATTTAAAATTAATTTAGTTAAATTAACAGTTTTTTTTAAAGATTTTTGTAATGCTTTAAAAAGATTAAATTTACATATAATTTCTGATGTATCTTTTATATTAATAATTTTGGGTAAAAATCCTAAAAAATGTTTTTTTTTAAATTTGGTAAAAGAAGGTAAAATAGTAAAATTTACATTTTTTTTATTTCTATTAATACTAAAATGTATAGTTTTATTATTATTTTGATAAATAAATTTTTGAAAATTATACCAATTTGTAAATTTTTCCCCTTCTATATTTATGATTTTATCACCAATATGTAATTTTAATTTCTCTGCCATTGATCCAGGTATAATATAATTAATAATAGGGATAATTTTTAATCCTTTGGGTATAATACCTAATGTAAATATTAAATTTTTTTCTTTTAAAGATTTAATAAATTTTTTATAAATATATAATGTTTTTTTAATCAAAATATTTGAATTTATTTTACTAATTTCTAAATTTATTTTTTTCTTACTATTAATATTTTTAATTAATTCAATATTAAAAATATTCCAATTAGAAATATTGACTCCATTAATTTTTTTAATTTCAAAATTTGATTTTAATCCAATATTATTAGCTATTGAAATATAGTTAATTTCATTAATAACGGTTTTTTTGATAGGAAATCCTATAAAAAAAATAAACCAATAAATTAATATTGCAAAAATAATATTTGCAAATGGTCCTCCTAAAATAATTAAAATTTTTTTAAAAAAACTTAATTGATTAAAAAATATAAATTTATATTTTTTAAAATTATATTTAAGAGTATTTTTGTTTATTAAATCAGGCATTTTGACATAACCACCTAATGGAATTAATCTTATAATATAATTAGTCCCATATTTATCATGATATTCAAAAATTTTTTTACCAAAACCTAATGAGAAACACTCTACATATGTATTAAAGAGTCTTGCTATATAAAAATGTCCACATTCATGAACTATAATTAAACTACTTATAGTAATAGTAAATATTATTATATTATATAAAATATTAAACAAAATTTTAACTCCTGAAATTAATATTAAATATATATAATTATAATATTAAATTATATTTATATTTAATAATATAATATTTTTCAAAAATTTATTAATTTAATCACCACCAAAACGACGATTTCTTTTTATAAAAAAATTTAATGCTTTTTTAAAATCTTTTTTATCAAATTCAGGCCATAATTTTTTTGTAAAATATAATTCTGAATATGCAATTTGCCAAATTAAAAAATTACTTATACGATATTCACCTCCTGTTCTTATTACTAAATCTATAGGAAAAATATTGCTTAAACAGGTATAAGTATTTATTATATTCTCATTGATATCTTTAGGATTTAATACTCCCTTATTTATATTGAAAACAATTTTTTTAACACTATTAGTAATATCCCAACGACCACCATAATTTACTGCTATATTTAATAATAATTTATTATTATTTTTAGTTATAAACTCTGCTTTAGTAATTGATTTTTGTAAAGAAAGATTAAATTTTTTTATATCACCAATTATTTTTAGACATATGTTTTTTTTTTTTAAATTTATTGTTTCAATATCTAAAATTTCTTGAAATAAATTTATTAAAAATTTTACTTCAGTACTAGATCTTTTCCAATTTTCACTGCTAAAAGCATATAATGTTAATGCTTTTATTTTATATTTTAAAGAAAGTCCGATTATTTTTTTTACAGTTTTAACACCTTCCCTGTGACCTAAAAATTTTAATTTTTTATTTTTTTTTGCCCATCTTCTATTTCCATCCATAATAATAGCAATATGTTTAGGATAATTAATATCAATATTTTTTATATTTAATTTATTAATTTTCATTTTTTATTTTAAAACATAAAAAGTTATTATATAATAATTTATAAAAAATAATATTTTTAAAAATTTGTTTTAAATATTTTAATCTAATAATTCTTTTTCTTTTTTTTTTAAAAATTGTTTCATATTATTTATGATCAATGTAGTTTGTTCTTGTATACAATGATGTAATTTTTTTTCTTGATTTTCGTTTATTTTTTTTTCTTTTAAAAGAATTTTAATTTTATTATTTGATTTTCTACGTATATTACGAATATGAATTCGATTTAATTCAGTTTCTGTTTTAATATTTTTAAATATTTTTTTTTTTCTAGTTTCAGTAATAGGAGGAATATAAACATAAATATTACGATTAATTATTTTAGTAGTTACATCTAAATTAGAAAGAACAATACTTTTCTCTATATTTTTTATTATTTTAAAATCAAAAGGAGTTATTTTAAGAGTAAAAGAATTTTCAACTACTATAGAAGATATGTGATTGATTAATATCAATTTATTATCTAATTTTATAGATATATTATTTAATAAATAAGGAGATATTCTATTTTGAGACATTATAGTAACTTTATTTATAAATGAATCTAAACATTTTTCCATATTTATTTTATTATTATTAATAATATCATTATACATATAATAATTACCTTTATTTTAGTTAAAATAATTAATCACCTAAAATTATTTTTATATAATTTTTTACTAAATATTATATAAAGAAAATTAATTTTTGTAATATAAAAATATCTACCTACTATAATTAAATTTTTTAAGTATATATATTATATATAATTTATTTTTATTACATAACTATATTTAATATTTAAAAATAAATGTTAAAAAATTATTAATAAATTTTAATATTATCTTATTTTAATAAAATTTAACTTTATCAAAAAATTTATAATTATAAATAATTTTCTTAGGAAAATTAAAAACATTAATCATACTAAGTACTAATAAAATTATATTTAAGTTAATTTTCAATAATATTTGATCCTAATTCAAAATATATAAACTTAAAGATTTTCATATTATTTTCATTTAAATATTGCTTAATAGTTTTATTATTATCTAATAAAAATTTTTGATTATATAAAGTAATATTGTTTATAAATTTTTTTACACGACCTTTTATTATTTTATTTATAATTTTTTGAGGTTTATTATTTTTTTCTAAAATATTTTTTTGTATTTTATATTCATGATCAATAATATTTGTTGGAATATCTTTTTCATGAAGATAATCTGGTTTTAACATAGCTATATGCATAGCAAGTTGTTTCATTAATAATTTATTATTTGTATTTGTTCTAATTAAAACTCCAATACGTTTATTATGATGTATATATTTACCAATAAAATTTCCCTTAATATAACCAAGACGATTAATAAATATATTTTCTTTAAATAAACTTATTAATTCCATTTTTTTTGTATTAAATATTTTACGTATTATATTTATATCTGTTTGATTTTTATCAAAAATATATTTTAATATATTTTTTGCAAAATTTATAATTTCTATTGATTTTGTAACAAAATCTGTCTGACAATTTATTTCTAATAATATACCAAAATTTTTTTTTACATAATCTATAATTAATCCTTCTTTTGTTAGATTATTTAATTTTTTAATAGATTGTAATTTTGAATGTTTTCTTATATAATCAATAGCTAAATTTAGATCTTGTTTAGTTTCAATTAATGCTTTTTTACATTCTATAATTCCAATTCCGGTAATGTTTCTTAATTCTTGAATTTTTTTTATATTAATTTTCAATATAAACTCCTACTTAATTAAATTTTATTTTCTAATTTTAAATTATTATGATTTTTTTTACTACTTAAAATAGTTTTAGTAACATAATATAAATATAATTTTATAGCACGAATAGCATCATCATTAGCAGGTATAACAAAATTAATACCTTCTGGATCAGAATTAGTATCAACAATTGCAAATATAGGAATATTTAATTTTTTAGCTTCTTTAATAGCAATTTTTTCATAATTTGCATCTATTACAAATATTGCATCAGGTAATCCTCCCATATTTTTTATACCACCTAAACTTTTTTCTAATTTTAATAATTCTCTATTACGTGTCAATGCTTCTTTTTTTATTAATTGTTTAAAAGTTCCATCTTTACTTTGTAATTCTAACTCTTTCAATCTTTTAATAGATTGTTTAACAGTCTTCCAATTTGTTAACATTCCTCCTAACCAACGATGATTTACAAAAAATTGTCCACAATTATTTGCTGTTTCTTTAATTAAATTTGAAGCAGCTTTTTTTGTACCAACAAATAAAATTTTTCCCTTACGAAAACTTATTTTTTTTAATTCCGATAAAGCAATATTAAACATAATAAAAGTTTTATCTAAGTTAATAATATGTATATTATTTTTATAATCAAAAATGAATTTTTTCATTTTTGGATTCCAATAACGTGTTTGATGTCCAAAATGTGCACCTACTTTAAACATTTTATTAATAGATAGAGACATTATTTATTATCCTTTTTTTTTATATTATTAAATAATATTATATATTAATTATTTATACAAAAAATTATTTAAAAATGAATATTTTTATTTTTAATTTTGAATTTATTAAATTTAATTAGTTATAATATAATATTTAATATTATACAATTAACAATTATTTAAAAATTAAATAATGAAAATATTAATTAAAAATTCTGAAGAAATAAAAAAAATTTATAAATCTTGCCAATTAGCAGTAGAAGTTTTAGAAATGATTGAAAATTATATAAAACCAGGTATTAGTACAGAAGAAATAAATATCATATGTCATAATTATATTACTAAAATTCAAAAAGCTATACCAGCTACTTTAGGATATAAAGGATTTCCAAAATCTATATGTATTTCTAAAAATGATATTGTATGTCATGGTATTTCAAGTAATAATGATATATTAAAAGATGGTGATATTATTAATATAGATGTAACTATTTTATATAATAACTATTATGGTGATACATCTAAAATGTTTTTTGTAGGTAATGAAATTTCTTTAGAATCTAAATTATTATGTTTAACTGCTCAAAAAAGTTTATATAAAGCAATTAATATTTTAAAACCTGGTATTAGACTATACAAAATTGGTCAAACTATTCAAAAATATGTAGAGTCAAAAAATTTCTCTGTTGTAAAAAATTATTGTGGACATGGTATAGGTAAAAATTTTCATGAAGATCCTCAAATTTTACATTATGATTCATATGATTATGGGGTTATTTTAAAACCTGGCATGATTTTTACTATTGAACCAATGATTAATGCAGGAAATCATAACGTTTATTTAACAAATGACAAATGGACTGTTAAAACTACAGATAAAACTAATTCAGCACAATACGAACATACTATACTCATTACTAAATTAGGTAGTAAAATTTTAACTATAAGAAAAGAAGAAAAATCAATTTTATTAAAAAAATAAATCTGATATAATCAAGTAATTAATTTTTTAATTACTTGATTATATTTAAATTTATTAAAATTTTAATTATCTAAAAAACTTTTTAAAATTTCTGATCTACTAGGATGTCGTAATTTTCTTAGTGCTTTTGCTTCTATTTGTCTAATTCTTTCTCTAGTTACATCAAATTGTTTACCCACTTCTTCTAAAGTATGATCAGAATTCATATCTATTCCAAATCTCATTCTTAATACTTTAGCTTCTCTTGGAGTTAGACTAGATAAAATATTATAAGTGGCTATTTTTAAACTTTCTGATGTTGCAGAATCTAATGGTAATTCTGAAGTATTATCTTCTATAAAATCACTTAAATGTGACTCTTCATCATCTCCTATAGGAGTTTCCATCGAAATAGGTTCTTTAGCTATTTTTAATACTTTTCTAATTTTTTCTTCTGGTAACATCATATGTTCTGATAATTCTTCTGGAGTAGGTTCTCTTCCTAACTCTTGTAGGATTTTTCTAGAAACTCTATTAAGTTTATTAATAGTTTCAATCATATGTACAGGAATTCTTATTGTTCTAGCTTGATCAGCAATTGATCTTGTAATAGCTTGCCTAATCCACCATGTTGCATATGTAGAAAATTTATATCCTCTTCTATATTCAAACTTATCTACTGCTTTCATTAAACCAATATTTCCTTCTTGAATTAAATCAAGAAATTGTAAACCTCTATTTGTATATTTTTTAGCTATTGATATAACTAATCTTAAATTTGCTTCAATCATTTCTTTTTTAGCTTTTTTTGCTTTTATTTCTCCTGTAGTAATTTTTTTATTAATATTTCTAATTTTTTTAATTGTTAAACCAGTTTCTTTTTCAATATTTATTAAATTTTTAAAATGGTTTTTTAATTTTTTGAAAAATATATTTATATCATATGTGTTAAACTTATTTTTTAATTTATATTTTTTAAGATTTTTAAAAAAATATTTTCTATTAGTTTCTTTCCCATAAAAAATTAAGATAAATTTTTTTTTTGAAATATTATATTTTTGAATACACATATTCATAATATTATTTTCTTCTATTCTTATACGAGACATTATAGAACGCATATTATTTACTAAATAATTAAATTCTTTAGAAACTAAACGAAATTGTTTAAAAATTTCTGAAAGATTTTTAATCTTATTTAATGATTGATAATGATTTCTACCCTTTTTTTTTATAAAAATTAGTGTTATATCATGTTGTTTTTTTAATTCTACAAATTTTTTTTCAGCTAATTTATTATCTATAATATTTTCATTATTTTCTGTTTGAATATTAGATATTTCTTGATTATTTAAAGATGTTACAATATTTTTTTTATTATTTATAAAACCATGAATTAAATCTGATAAACGGATATCTCCTGATTTAACTTTATTATATTGTTGTAATAAATATTTAATTGATTTAGGATATTCAGCTACTGAACATTGTACTTGATTAATTCCTTCTTCTATACGTTTAGCTATATTAATTTCTCCTTCTCTTGTTAATAATTCTACTGTTCCCATTTCACGCATATATATTCTTACTGGATCTGTAGTTCTTCCCATTTCTGATTCTACATTAGATAATACTTGTACTGCTTCTTCTTCTTCTGTTTCATTTGTATTATTATTATTTAATATTAAATCATCATTATCTGGAGCTTCTTCCATTACTTGGATACCCATATCATTTATCATTTTAATAATATTTTTAATTTGATCGGAACTAATAATATTATCAGGTAAATGATCATTAACTTCTGAATAAGTTAAATAACCTTGTTCTTTCCCACGCGTTACAAGAAGTTTGAATTGTAATTTTGAGTTATGATCCATAAATAGTTCCATAATTTTATTTATTATTTTAATAAATTTTCATAAAATTAATTAATAAAATATATTATATTTTAATAAAAAATATTATATATTTATATTAATAAATATTTTTAAATATAAATTTTAAAATTTTAAATTATTTCTTTTTTTAATTAATAACTTATTTAAAGACCACAATTCTTTTTTTTCTTTAAAATTTAATCCTTTTTTTCTATCTAAAAATATTAAATATTCTTGTCTATTTTCTAAAATATTTATTTTTAATTTATTTATTAAATATATAAAAAAATTTTCTATTTTATTATCAAAAATCATATGGTTCCATGTTACTAAAATTTCAAGAATTTTTTTTAATTTTGTTCCTTTATATTCTTCTAAAATTTTTACTGTTGTTATATTTTTATTTTTATATAAATTTACAAATTTAATAAAAAAAAATAAACCATTTATATTAGAGGTTTTAAAAAATTTTAATTTTGGTACAAGTTTTATTAATTTAGGATTTTGTATCAATAAACTTAGTAATCTACGAATAGTAGTTTTTTTAAAATTTTTATTTATGATAATATTTTTTTTATAATTTGATAAATTATATATATCAAGTAAATTAATAATTCCGATTTTTTCTCCTAATTTTTTTATTAAATTTATTTTAAAAAGATAATCAGGAACTAATCTTATTAAAGATAAAGCTTTATAAGAAAATTGTGTTTTTTCTTCACAAGAAGAAAAAAAATTTTTTGAAAGTAAGCTTTGAAAAAAAAAATCAGAAAATGATAAAGTGTTATTAATTCTTTTTTGAAATATAATTTTTCCTTCTTTTTTTATTAAACTATCTGGATCTTCTCCATTAGGTAATATAATAAACCTTATTTCCTTCCCATATTTTAAATATGCTAAACTAACTTTAAGAGCTTTCCAGTTTGCTTCTTTACCTGCTTTATCGCCATCATAACAATAAATAATTTTATTTGTTAAATTAAATAATTTTTTTATATGTATACTTGTAATTGCAGTACCCATTGTAGCTACTGCATATTTTATATTAAATTGAAATAAACTAATAACATCAGTATAACCTTCAACTACTAATATTTTTTTAATAATATTATTATTTTCTTTTTTTGTTTCATATAATCCATATAGTTCATTACTTTTATGGAAAATAATATTTTCTGAAGAATTTAAATATTTAGGATTTTTTTTTTTAATTGTTCTTCCTCCAAATCCAACTATAAAACCTTTTATATTTCTAATTGGAAAAATAATACGATTATAAAAAATATCATAGTATTTATTATCTTTCTTACTTATTTTTAAAATACCTAATTTTTTGTGTAAAATTAAAATATTTTTTTGATTATGTGGTATTTGATTCATCCAATATAATGGAGAAAAACCAATAGAAAAATATTTTATAATATTTTGATTAAATCCTCTATTTAATAGATATTTATATGCTTCTTTGCCTGAAATAGTATTATAAAGAAAATTTTTATAAAGATTATTTATCTTAAAAATTAATTTATATAAAAAATGATTTTCAGATATTTTATTATGCATATATGAATTATTATCTATAATAGGTATTTTAAATATATTTGCTATTGATTCTATACTTTCTAAAAAAGATAAATGATCATAATTCATAACAAAATTAATGATATTACCATGTACACCACATCCAAAACAATGATATAATTGTTTTGAAGAATTTACAACGAATGAAGGATTTTTTTCTATATGAAAAGGGCAAAGACCAAAAAAATTTTCTCCTACTTTTTTTAATTTAATTTTATTTTTAATTAAATAAACAATATCAGTTTTATCTAATAAATTACTAATAAAAGTACGATCAACATATTTAATCATTAAAATAATTTGCTATAATTTATTCTTTTTAATTAATAATATTATATTTTAATATAGACGTATTCTTTTATATTTTTCTCTAGAAATTTTTTTTGCATGTCTTTTAATTGCAGAAGCTTTTGTTCTTTTTCTTTCTGTTGTTGGTTTTTCATAAAATTCTCTACGTCTTACTTCTGCTAATATTCCAGCTTTTTCACAAGCTCGTTTAAAACGTCTTAAAGCTAAATCAAATGGTTCATTTTCACGTATTTTTATAACAGGCATATTAACATTTCCTATTTTAATATATAATTAACAATTTTATTATTTTTATTATAATATATAATAAAAATTATATAAATAATTTTTTTATTTTACTTATAAAAATAAGTAATAAAAAAGGTTAATAAATATATGCTTATAATGGGAATTGAAACATCATGTGATGATACATCAGTAGCAATTTATGATAAAAATATAGGTATATTATGTAATAATATTTATACACAAAAAATTCATTCTAAATATGGAGGTGTTGTTCCTGAATTAGCAGCAAGATATCATTTTACAAAACTTATACCTTTAATAAAAAAATCTTTGCAAAAAATAAATAAAAATTTAAATAATATTGATTGTATAGCTTATACAGCTGGACCAGGACAAAAAAATTCTTTAATTATAGGAACTATTATTGCACATTCTTTAGGATATTCTTTAAATATACCAGTTATTCCAGTAAATCATATGGAAGGACATTTATTTTCAATTATGTTACAAAAAAAAAAACCAAATTTTCCTTTTATTGGTTTATTAATTTCTGGTGGACATACACAATTAGTGTACGTATATAAATTTGGAATATATAAATTATTAGGAACAAATATAGATGATGCTGTAGGAGAAGCTTTTGATAAAACATCCAAAATATTAGGATTAAATTATCCTGGAGGTAAAAATTTATCTAAATTAGCCAAATATGGAATTCCAAAAAAATTTATATTTCCTAGACCAATGACTTCAAAAAAAAATAATTTAAATTTTAGTTTTTCTGGATTAAAAACTTTTGTAAAAAATTTTATAAAAAAAAAAAAATTAAATAGTTTTCAATTTAAAGCAGATGTTGCACGCGCATTCGAAGACACAATCATAGAAACTCTTTATATAAAAAGTTCATGGGCTTTAAAAAAATATAATATTAAGCAATTAGTAATTGCGGGAGGAGTAAGTTCTAATAAAAAACTTAGAATTTTTTTTAAAAAAAATTTAAAAAAAAATAAAATAAAATTATTCTATAGTAATATAAAATTATGTACTGATAATGCTGCTATGATAGCTTATATTGGATCAAAAAAAATTTTTTTAAAGAAAAAAAAATATATATTTAGTAAAATAAAAATAAACTCAAAATTATCTTTTCATAAATAAAATTTATTTTTAATTATAAATTTAATATAAGATAATTATTTTAATATAAAATATAATATACAATTTTAAATTGAGTTGATAATGTTTATAAACTATTTTTCTATTATATTATTAAGTATAATACAAGGATTAACTGAATTTTTTCCAATATCTTCAAGTTCACATATTTTTATTTTTTCTAAATTATTAAATATAATAAATGATAGTAATATTAAATTATTTGAGATAATTATACAATTAGGTTCTACATTAGCTATTTTTTTATTTTTTAGGAATAAAATTCTAAAAATTATATTAAATACTATTAAATTTAATTTTCTATATAGAAAAAAAATAAATTTATTACATATTATAATTACTACTTTACCAGTAATAATTGTTGGTATAATTTTTTATTATAAAATAAAAATAATAATGAATATTCCAAATATTATATATGGATTATTTTTTGGTGGAATATTATTATATTATGCAGAAAAAATAAAATTAAAAAAAAATATAATTAGTAATATTAATAATATTACATATAGTAATAGTTTTTTTATTGGATGTTTTCAAACTTTAGCTTTATTTCCAGGAGTTTCACGACTTGGAGCAACTTTATCAATTAGTTTATTATTAGGATTAAAACGTATCATTGCAACAGAATTTTGTTTTATCATATCTATTCCAGTAGTACTAGGAGCAAATTTATTAGAATTATATAAACATTATTTAATAATTAATATAAATAATATACAAATATTTTTTTTAGGATTTATTATTTCTTTTATTACTAGTCTAATTGTTATAAAAATATTCATATATATTATGAATATTTTTTCTTTAAAATGGTTTATATTATATCGTTTATTTTTAATATTAATATTATTAAATTTATTTTAAATAAAATTTTATTGATTTGTATTTACTAAATATAATTTTAATAATTTTAATCTTTCTTCTTGAATTTTTTTATTAATATCATTTCCTTTTAAATTATTTTTTTTAATTATATTTTTAATATTTATTTTAGAAATATATTTATACATATTAATAAAATATTTACCTTGTAAATATTCCATTTTTTCTAATGTTGCCCTTCCTCTCGCATCAGCTTCACTAATTAGTGCAATTTGTTTTACTCTATATGGTTTTCTCCAAGCATCAATCATATTATATATATTTAATATATCTTTTGGTTTTTGATTTTTTATATTATGTATAATATCATGTATTTGTGCTGCTAAAATAGATAAATTTTTAATATTATTAGGAATTTTTAATTTTTTACATAATTTTTTAATTAATGGTATACCTGCTTTACCATGTCCAGGATGTCTAGGTAAGATTTTTTTAGGAGTTAAACTTTTACCTAAATCATGACATAATGCCGCAAATCTTGTTGATACTTTAGATGTTAATTTTGAAATTACATTTAATGTAAGCATAGTATGTATACCAGTATCTATTTCCGGATGCCATTTTGATGGTGCAGGAACTCCATATAATTTATTTATTTCAGGGAAAATTATAGCTAAAGCATTACATTTTTTTAATATTTGAAAAAATATATGAGGATGTATAGATTGTAATGCAAGATATGTTTCTTTCCATATTCTTTCTGGTTTTAAATAAGATAACTCCCCTGAATTACTCATAATTTTCATTAATTCTAATGTACTATTATGAATACGAAAATTTAAATGTTTTAATTTAGCAGCAAATCTAGCTACTCTTAATACTCTTAATGGATCATCTTTAAAAGAATTTGAAACATGTCTTAATAGACGATTTTTAATATCTTTCATACCATTATATGGATCATAAAAATTTCCTAATTTATCTTGTGCAATAGAATTAATAGTTAAATCTCTACGTAATAAATCTTCTTTAAGGGTAATTTTTGAAGAAGCATGATATATAAATCCTTTATAACCATGGCCCATTTTTCGTTCTGTTCTAGCTAAAGCATATTCTTCATGAGTTTTAGGATGTAAAAATACTGGAAAATCTTTTCCTACTAACTTAAAACCTAATTTTAACATTAATTTTATATTTGAACCAACAACTACCCAATCTTTATCTGTAACTTTTATATTTAAAAGATGATCACGTACGGCTCCACCAACTAAATATATTTTCAATTTAATACTCCTTAATAATAAAGTGATATTTATATTTTTATACTTATATTTTATTTTAAAAAATATTTATTTTAAATAATATCCTAATTATTATGAAGTTAAACTTTTAATATAAAAATATAATTTTAAAATATTTTTTAAATAATTTTTTCAGATAAATAAAATTAATTAAGTTTTTTTAATATACAATATTATTAAATTATAATATAAAAATATTTTTATGAAAATACTTGATATAGAATTTGGTAATACTGAAAATCGTATTAAAAACGCTATTTTTTCTTTAAAAAATAAAAATGGTCTTTTAATTATAGATGATGAAAATAGAGAAAATGAAGGTGATATAGTATTTTCAGCAGAAAATATTTCTATTTCCCAAATAGCTTTTTCAATTAGATATGGAAGTGGTATTGTTTGTTTATGTATAACAGAATCTTTACGTAAAAAATTAAAATTACCCATGATGGTAAAAAAAAATACAAGTATATATAAAACAGGTTTTACAATTACTATTGAAGCAGCTTATGGTGTTACTACTGGAGTATCTGCAAAAGATAGATTTACAACTATTAAAACTGCTATTGCTGATAATGCAATACCTCAAGACTTAAATAGTCCAGGTCATGTTTTTCCTTTAAGAGCAGTAAAAGGTGGTATATTTAAAAGAAAAGGACATACTGAAGCAACAATTGACTTACTAAAAATTGCAAAATTAAAACCAGTAGGAGTATTATGTGAATTAACTAATAAAGACGGTTCTATGGCAAAAATATTAGATATAATATCTTTTGCAAAAAAGAATAAAATGATAGTTATTACTATAAATGATATAAAAAAATACATTATTAAAAATAATATTTTTATTTAAAATAAATTATTTTGATCGGCGAGAGAGGATTTGAACCTCCGACCCACTGGTCCCAAACCAGTTGCGCTACCAAACTGCGCTACTCGCCGTCATAATAATATATTTTTGGGTGGTTAATGGGAATCGAACCCATGACAACTGGAATCACAATCCAGTACTCTACCATCTGAGTTATAACCACCAATTATTATCTTTTTAAGATATAATTTTAAGTATATATTATTTTAATAATATATTTTATTATTTTTACACCCGACAGGAATTGAACCTGAGACCTCTGTTTTCGGAAAACAGTACTCTATCCTACTGAGCTACGGGTGCAATATTATTTAATATTACAAACAGATTTCTTTAATGTCTAGAACTTTTTTCTTAAAAAATGATTTTTTTATAAAAAAAATATTATCATATTAAGATCTTTTCATCATATCAAAAAAATCATTATTGGTTTTTGTCATTGATAATTTATTTATTAAAAATTCCATTGCATCAATTTCATTCATTGGATGAATTATTTTTCTTAGAATCCACATTCTTTGAAGTTCTTCTTGTGAACTTAATAATTCTTCTTTTCTTGTTCCTGATCTATTATAATCTATAGCAGGAAAAACTCTTTTTTCTGCTATTTTACGTGATAAATGTAATTCCATATTACCTGTTCCTTTGAATTCTTCATAAATAACATCATCCATTTTTGATCCAGTATCAATTAATGCTGTTGCAATAATTGTTAAACTTCCACCTTCTTCAACATTTCTTGCTGCTCCAAAAAAACGTTTAGGACGATGTAATGCATTAGCATCAACACCTCCTGTTAAAACTTTTCCTGATGCAGGTGCAACAGTATTATATGCTCTAGCTAAACGTGTCATAGAATCTAATAAAATAATTACGTCTTTTTTATGTTCCACTAATCTTTTTGCTTTTTCAATAACCATTTCTGATACTTGTACATGTCTAGATGGAGGTTCATCAAAAGTTGAGGCAATAACTTCTCCTTTAACTAATTTTTGCATTTCAGTAACTTCTTCTGGACGTTCATCAATAAGTAAAACTATTAATACACAATCTGGATGATTATAAGCTATACTCTGTGCAATATTTTGTAATAACATAGTTTTTCCTGCTTTTGGAGGAGCTACTATTAAACCTCTTTGTCCTCTACCAATTGGAGAAGCTAAATCTAATACACGAGCTGTTAAGTCTTCTGTTGAACCATTTCCTCTTTCCATACTTAATCGTAAATTAGCATGTAAAGGTGTTAAATTTTCAAAAAGAATTTTACTCCTAGCGTTTTCCGGTTTATCAAAATTTACTTGATTTACTTTTAATAAAGCAAAATATCTTTCTCCATCTTTAGGTGGTCTTATTTTTCCTGAAATAGTATCTCCTGTACGTAAGTTAAAACGTCTAATTTGACTTGGAGAAACATATATATCATCTGGTCCTGCTAAATAAGAACTATCAGAAGAACGTAAAAATCCAAATCCATCTTGTAATATTTCTAATACTCCATCACCAAAAATATCTTCACCACTTTTGGAATGTTGTTTTAATATAGTAAAAATAATATCTTGTTTACGCATTCTAGCTAAGTTTTCTAGATAAATACTTTCACCTAAATCTATTAATTCAGATATGGGTTTATTTTTTAATTCGGTAAGATTCATAATGGTGAGGTCTTAAACTTTGAATGATTCTTGAATGTTTTTATAGAATAAATACAGAATATAATCACAATTATATTCAATACACGTATATTAACTAAAAATAATAAATATATTATTCTTTTTATAAAATAATTTAATCACTTTTGTAATTTTTTAGAAAAAATTTTCATAAAATACTTATTTCCTCCAAAAAAAATTTTTTTTTAAAAAATAAAATTTTATTATTTTAAATTTTTATTTAAAAAATTTTCCAATTGTATTTTATCAATTGATCCAATAATTTTATCTATAATTTTTCCATTTTTAAATAATATAATTGTTGGTATACTACGAATATTATACTGCTCAGCTATACTTTGATATTTTTCAACATTTAATTTTGTAAAAATTATATTTTCATATTTATGAAATAATTGTTCTAATATTTTAGAAAATACTTTACATGGATTACACCAATCTGCCCAAAAATCAACTAAAACTAAATTATTCTCTTTTATTTTTACTTTGAAACTTTGATCAGTTAAATCTATTATATTATTATTTTTCATAAATGTATATCCTATTATAAATTAAATAATTATAAAATTATATGTTTTAATAATTTTAAAAACTACTTAAGTATAAAGATTTTTAGAATATTTTTATTTTTAAAAATAATTTAATATTTAAAATAAATTATTTTAAAAAATTTCAATAATTAATTTTCTATTAAAATATTTTATTATTATTGTATCTTAATGTTTAACTTATTACAATATAATAAATAAAATTTTAAATATACTAAACATATTTAAATTTAAAATAAAATAGTGTACAATACTTTTTTTATTTCATAAAAATTATTTCTGAAAAAAAATTTATATATTTTATATAATTTTTTCTTTTAAAAAATAATAAAAAATAATTATATGAATATAAAAATAAAATATAAATTAATATTTATTATTTTTTTTAAAAATTTTATTAAGTAAATTTAAAAATTTTTATATTAAATAAATAATTTCAGATTGGAGTATTAATGAAAAAAAATAAAAATTTTTTATCTTCTTTAAATATTTTGTCTATAGCTGGTGTATCTCCATATAAGTTAAAAGATAAAGAAAAATATATGAATAAAAAACAACTATTACATTTTAAAAAAATATTACTCTCATGGAGAAATAAAATAAATAGTAAAATTAATAATACAGTATCTTATATTCAAAATAAAGCATCTAATTTTCCTGATATTATAGATAGAGCTGCTCAAGAAGAAGAATTTAATTTATTGCTACGTAATAAAGATAGAGAAAGAAAATTAATTAAAAAAATAGAAAAAACTTTAAAAAAATTTGATACAAAAAATTTTGGATATTGTGATTGTTGTGAAGTAGAAATCGGGATAAAAAGATTAGAAGCTCATCCTACAGCAAATTTATGTATTGATTGTAAAACTTTAGCAGAAATTCGTGCGAAACAAATTATTAAATAAAATTCTATAAAATTATTATTGAATAATTTTTTTATCTAAAATAAATATTTTTATTTTATATTAAAGTAAAAATTTAATATATATAAAATACTTATAAAGTAAAAATATTATGTATATTATATATATAATATGTCTTAGACATTTATAATAAAATTTTAATATAAAAATATTAAAATTATACTGATAAACTAAATTAGTAAAAAAATTAAGTTTTAAAAATGTATTTTTAAAAATTAATAATATATTAAATATATAAATAAAAAGTAAAGAAATAATAATTATTTTAAAATTTTATTTTATTCAGTATGTATTATTAATATAATAATAACTAAAATAAGAAAAACAATATATTACACATAATCATTATTTTGATAATTATCATATATAGTTAATATGAATAATTCATATATCTATTTTTAATAAATTTTATGTATATTTTTTATTCTTAATTTCTATATATAATTTTTTTTAATAATATTATTAAATTTTTAAAAATGTACTTTTTACAAAAAAAGTACATTTTATATTTTTTATTTTAGAAATAAAGATAATACTTTATCCCAATTTAAAACATGCCAAAAAGATTTAATATATAAAAATTTTTGATTTTGATATTTTAAATAATAAGCATGTTCCCATAAATCTAATCCTATTATTGGATATTCTAATGATTTATTATTTATTTGGTTCATTATGGGATTATCTTGATTTTTTGTAGTTATTATTTTTAATAAATTATCTTTTTTAACTAACCAAATCCATCCTGATCCGAAAAAATTTAAAGCTTTTTTTTCAAAAATTTTTTTAAAATTTTCTAAATTAGAAAAATTATCTTTTAAAATATTTAAAATTATTTTATTAGGTTTTGTATTTTTTTTTAAAATTTTCCAAAAAAAACTATGATTGGCATGTCCTCCTGCATTATTACGTAATAATCTTTTTTGTTTAGAAGGAATAGATAAATTATCTAATTTTAATAATAATTCATTAATTTTAATATTTTTAATATTATTTTTTTCAAGTATTAAGTTAGTAGTATTTATATAATTTTGATGATGTTTAGTATGGTGTATTTCCATTGTTTTAGTATCAAAAAAAGGTTCTAAATCTGAATATTTATATAATAATTTTGGTAATTGATAACTCATATCAAACCTCTTAAAAGATATAATTAATATTAATAAATTTTTTTAAATTTTTGAATAATTATTTTAGTATTTGGCATAATACCATGCCATAAATAAAATGAATATGCTGCTTGTTCAATTAACATTCCAATTCCATCTGATATTTTTTTTGCTCCATGAAAACGACACCATTTTAGAAATGGTGTAAGAGAAATATCGTAAAAAAGATCATAATAAAAAATATTTGATTTAACAATTAAAGGAGAAATATTAGGAATATTTCCTTTAAGACTACTAGATGTAGCATTTATAATTAAATTATATTGTAATTGATTATGTAAATTCTTAGAAAAATATTTTAATTCTATACAATTAAGATTTTTTACATTATGAAAATATTTTATAATATTTTTGGCATTTTGATAGGTACGATTAACAATTGTTATATTACAACCAAATTTAATTAATGAATATATAATACCCTGCGCAGCTCCTCCAGCACCTATTAATAATATTTTACTTTTAGGATGGATAAATTTTAAATTTTTTAAATCTTGTAATAAACCGATACCATCAGTATTATCACCTAAAATTTTTTGAGATTTCATTATTTTTATTGTATTTACTACTCCAGAATATTTGGCTCTTTCAGTAAATATATTACATAATTTATATGCTTTTTTTTTAAAAGGTATTGTTATATTAGCTCCATTACCTCCATTTTTAAAAAAATTTAATAATTTTTCATAAAAATTATCTATTGGAACACAAATTTTTGTATATTTTTGTAATATACCTGTTTGTTTCGCAAATAATTTATGTATAGTTGGTGATTTACTATGTTTTATCGGATTACCAAATACTGCAAACCTTTTCATATTTATCCTTTACGAATAACTAAGTTTGTAAAACTATCTCTAATTTCAGAAGGTTTTAAATATCCACCTGTTTTACCATTTATAACTAAAATATTATTTTTTTTATTAAAATATTTTATTACTTCTTTAAAAGTTTTACATGGCATCATTCCTGAAATATTTGCGCTAGTAGAAACTATTGGTTTTCCAAAATAATCACATAATTTCTTTATAATGTAATGGTTAGTTACACGTACAGCTATAGTATTAAAATTTCCGATTAACCAATAAGGTGTATTATTTGAAATAGGCATAATCCATGTAATCATTCCAGGCCACGTAGATAAAATTTTTTTTTTTTGATTTTGAATAATTTTTTTTTCATTTATATATTTTAATAATTGAGTATATTTTGAAGCAACTAAAATTAATCCTTTTTTAACACTACGTTTTTTAATTTTTAATAATTTATATACTGCTCTTCTATTATCAGGATCACATCCTAATCCAAATACAGATTCAGTAGGATATGCTATAATTTTACCCATTTTTAATGCATTAATAAATATATTTATATTCATAATTTTTATAAAAAATTTGATAAATTTATAAATGAATTATATATTAAAAATATATATATTTTTAATTTTTAAAAATTTTTCTGTTATATTATAAAAATCAATGTTTTATAAAAAAAGATTTTAATTATGTCTAAAATGAAATTATTATATTTTCCTAATAATAAATTACGTATAAAAGCTAAATATATTAAAAATATAAATAATGATATTAAATTATTAGGGGAAAATATGTTAAAAACAATGTATTTTTATAATGGTATTGGATTAGCAGCTACTCAATTAGGAATAAACAAAAGAATAATAGTAATTGATATATCTATAAAAAAAAATAATCCTATTATTCTTATTAATCCTGAAATAATAAAATTTAATAAATTAAAAATTAAGAGTAAAGAAGGTTGTCTTTCTATACCTCTTAAACAAAAATATTCTATTTTAAGATATAAAAAAATAAAAATTAAAGCAAAAAATTTAATGAATGAAAATTTTGAATTAGAAATTAGTAACTTATTATCTTTTTGTGTACAACACGAAATTGATCATTTAAATGGAATTTTATTTATTGATTATTTATCAAATTTAAAATTTCAAAGAATTTATGATAAAATGTATAAATTAAATAAAAAAATAATATTTTTAAAAAAACATAATTACATAAAATGAAAAAAAAAATAAAAATTATTTTTGTAGGTACTTCAAATTTTGCTTCATATCATTTAAAAGGTTTAATAAATAATATATATATAACAATATCTTGTATTATTACTAAACCAGATACTCATGCTAATAGAGGACATAAATTAACTTTTAACGCTGTAAAAAAATTAGCAATAAAACATAAAATTAATATTTTACAACCTAAATCTCTAAATTCTACTATATTAATTAATAAAATTATAAATTATAAATGTGATTTAATTATAGTAATAGATTATGGTCTATTAATACCTAATCATATTTTAAATATTCCTAAATTATTTTGTATTAATGTACATGCTTCATTATTACCTAGATGGAGAGGAGCAGCACCAATACAAAGGGCTTTATTAGAAAATGATTTAAAAACAGGTATTAGTATAATAAAAATGAATAATTTTTTAGATCAAGGAGATATAATCTATCAAATAGAATATAATATTTTATTATATGATACATATGGATCTTTATATAAAAAATTAGCTATATTAGGATTACAAGGTCTTTTATTAATTTTAAATAAAATTAGAAAAGGAGAAAAAATTAAATTTCAATCTCAAAATATAAATATGATAAAACCTACATATGCAAAAAAAATTTCTAAAATAGAATGTAAATTAAACTGGTATTTACCAGCTAAAAAACTGGAATGTATGATTCGTGCATTTAATCCTAAACCAGGAACATATTTTATTATACAAAATTATAGATTTAAAGTATGGCAAGCAGAAGTAATTACTAATTTTAGTAATAATGATAAAAAAATACCAGGAACTATTTTATCAGTAAATAAATATGGAATAAAAATAAATACTATTAATGGTATTTTAAATATTCAAATTATTCAACCTAGTGGTAAAAAACAAATGAATATTCAAAATTTTCTAAATTTTAATAAATATAAAAATATTTTTGTAAAAAATAGTATAATTACTTAATTTTATTATTTTTTATAATTATTTTTCTTCCTATTAATTCTATATAAGCCATAGGTGCTTTATCACCAATACGAAATCCACATTTTATAATACGTGTATAACCACCTAATCTATTTTTAAATTGAGGTCCAATAATATTAAATAATTTTAAAATATTTTTTTTATTATTTAATTTAGAACGTAATAATCTTTTATTAGAAATACTATTATGTTTAGCAATAGTAATTATTGGTTCAATTATAATTTTAAGTTCTTTTGCTTTTATTAAAGTTGTTTTAATAATTTCATTACAAATTAATGAATTTATCATATTATAAAACATTAAATTACGATGAGTATTACTTCTATTAAAATGACGACCTATTTTACGATGACGCATTATCATTTTCCTTCTTTAAAATTTTATAAATTATTAAATTTTTTTATTATTTTTTATTACTGGAGGCCAATTTTCTAATCTCATTCCTAATGATAAACCTCGAGAAGCTAATATATCTTTTATTTCTGTTAAAGATTTTTTTCCTAAATTAGGAGTTTTTAATAATTCTACTTCAGTACGTTGTACTAAATCACCTATTAAATGTATCATTTCTGTTTTTAAACAATTTGCAGAACGAACAGTTAATTCTAAATCATCAACTGAACGTAATAAAATAGGATCAAATTCTGGTTTTTCTTCTTTAATTTCTTTTTCTTGTTTTATATCACGTAAATTTACAAATGATTCTAATTGTTCAGCTAAAATAGTAGCTGCTTTTCTAATTGCTTGTTCTGGATCAATTGTTCCATTAGTTTCCATTTCTATAATTAATTTATCTAAATCTGTTCTTTGCTTTACTCTTGCCGCTTCTACATTATATTTTATTCTTTTAATGGGACTATATGATGCATCTAATAATAATCTACCTATTTTAGGATTTTTTTTAATAATATTATCATTATTTATTCTTGTATGTGCAGCTACATATCCTCTTCCTAATTCTAGCTTAATTTTCATATTTATTGACGTATTTATATTGGTAATATGACAAATAATATGTTCTGGATTGATAATTTGTACTTCATTACCATGATCAATATCTGAAGCTTTAACTATACCAATTCCTGATTTATTTAACTGTAAAATTATTTTTTTTTTATTATTTTTAATTTTTATAGCTAATTTTTTTATATTTAACAAAATTTCAATAATATCTTCTTGAATACCTTCTTTTATACTATATTCATGTAATATTCCTTCTATTTCTACTTCTGTTGCTGCATAACCTGGAAGTGAAGATAATAAAATACGTCTTAATGCATTTCCTAATGTATGTCCAAAACCTCGTTCTAAAGGTTCTAATGTTACTTGCATAGTAAAATTATTAATTTTTTTTATATTTACTAAACGAGGTTTTAAAAATTTTGTTATAAAACTTTGTTCCATTTATACACTCTCTTTATTTTTAAATATTATTTTGAATATAATTCAATAATTAAATGTTCATTAATATCTGCAGGAAAATCAGAACGTTCTGGAATTTTTTTAAATATTCCTGTCATTTTATTATGATCTACTTCTAACCAATTAGTTTTTTCTCTTTGTTTATATAAATCAATTGATGCAATAATTCTTAACTGTTTCTTAGATTTTTCACATATTGATACTTGATCATTTAAAGATAATTGATAAGAAGCTATATTTACAATATGATTATTAACTTGAATAGATTTATGAGAAATTAATTGACGAGATTCTGCTCTTGTAACTCCAAAACCCATTCTATAAACAATATTATCTAATCTTTTTTCTAATAAAAATAATAAATTAAATCCTGTATTTCCTTTTATACGTGATGCTTTTTTATAATAATTATGAAATTGACGTTCTAGAATACCATATAATCTACGTAATTTTTGTTTTTCTCTTAATTGAATACCATAATCAGATAGTCTATTTTTTTTAAAACCATGTTGTCCAGGTAACTGTTCTAATTTACATTTTGTATCAATAGCACGTACATTTGATTTTAAAAATAAATCTGTACCTTCCCTACGACATAATTTTAATTTAGGTCCTAAATATTTCGCCATTATATTAATACCTTTTTATATTTTAATTTTAATAGTATTTAAAAATAATATATTTTATTTATACTCTTCTTTTTTTAGGAGGCCTACATCCATTATGTGGAATAGGAGTAATATCAGTAATATTTGTTATTTTAAAACCTGAATTATTTAAAGCTCTAATAGTAGATTCTCTACCAGGTCCAGGACCTTTAACCATTACCTCTAAATTTTTAATCCCATAATTTCTAACAATTTCCGCACATTTTTCTGCTGCTACTTGAGCTGCAAATGGAGTAGATTTTCGAGATCCTCGAAATCCTGATCCTCCTGCTGTTGCACAACCTAAAGAATTACCTTGACGATCTGTTATTGTAACAATAGTATTATTAAAAGAAGCATGTATATGAGCAATACCATCTATAATTTGTTTTTTAAGATTTTTTTTTGGATTTAAAGATTTTTTTTTCATTATATTTGTACCTAAATTTAAATATTATTTTTTAAAGTATTTATACAATTTTTTTCTAGTATGAGCATTTGTTTTAGTACGTTGTCCCCTAACAGGTAATCCTTTTTTATGACGTAAACCACGATAACAACCTAAATCTATTAATCTTTTAATATTTAAATTAATATTTCTTCTTAAATCTCCTTCTATTATAAATTTAGATATAATATTACGTAATAAATTTATTTTGTCTTTTGAAAGTTCATTAATTTTGGTATTTTGAGAAATATTAATTTTTTTACATATATAAGAAGCATGAGATGTACCTATACCATAAATGTATTTTAATGCTATTATTGTACGTTTATTATCAGGAATATTAATTCCAGCTATACGAATCATTTAAAATCCTTTAATATAATTTTAAAAAATATTTTTAATAAATTAAAAAATATATTATCCTTGACGTTGTTTATGTTTAGGATCAGTACTACAAAATATATATATTTTTCTATTTCTACGAATAATTTTACAATTACGACATAATTTTTTTACAGAAGCACGAACTTTCATTATATTATATTTCTCCAAAAAATATATATTTTAAATATGATCATTTTAAGTTAATTTTCTTAAGTATAGATTCATATTGATTAGACATAATTAATGTTTGAATTTGTGAAATAAAATCTATAATTACAACTACAACTATAAGTAATGATGTTCCACTAAAATAAAATGGAACATTAATTATATTACGTAAAAATTCAGGAATTAAGCAAATAAAAGTAATATATAAGCTTCCAGTAAATGTTAATCTCATAATTATTTTTTTTATATATTTAGCTGTTTGTTCTCCCGGACGAATACCAGGAATATAGGCACCTGATTTTTTTAAATTATTAGCAGTTTCTTTAGGATTAAAAACTAAAATAGTATAAAAAAAACAAAAAAATATAATTGTTGATATATACAATATAATATATATTGGTTGTCTAGGTTGTAAAGATATAGAAATATTATTTAACCAGTTTAAACTAGTTATATTACTAAACCATGAAAATATAGTAGAAATAAATAATATAATACTAGAAGAAAAAATTGCAGGGATAACCCCTGACATGTTAATTTTTAATGGTAAATGAATATTTTGTTGTGTATATATTTTTTTTTCGTAATTTCTTCTTGCATATTGTACAACTATTTTTCTTTGTCCTCCTTCTACAAAAACAATAAATAAGGTGATAAAAAATATTAAAAATAATAAAATTAAAATTGTAAAAAAATTAAAATTTCCTTGTTGGATTTGTTTTATTATTTGTCCTACAGCAGAAGGTAATCCAGAAATTATACCAATAACAATAATAATAGAAACTCCATTACCAATACCTTTTTTTGTAATTTGTCTTCCTAACCACATTAAAAATGTAGTACCAGTAATGAGACTAAAAATAGAAATAATAAAATAATATATATCAGGATTTAAAACTAAATTTTTCATACCTGGTATATGTAATAGTCCTGTAGTAATACCTATTGCTTGTATAATAGACAAAATTAATGTAGCATATTTAGTATATTTATTAATTTTTTTTTTCCCAGATTCTCCTTCTTTTTTAAGAGTAATGAAAGTAGGATGAATAGATGTTAAAATTTGTATAATAATAGATGCAGAAATATAGGGCATAATTCCTAATGCAAAAATAGAAGCTCTGCTAAGAGCACCACCAGAAAACATATTCAACATGTCAATTATAGAACCATGTTTTTTAATAATTAATGTATGTAAAAGACTAACATTAATTCCTGGTATAGGTATAAAAGAACCTATACGAAAAATAATTAAAGAACTTATTAAAAATAATAATCTTTGTTTTAATTCATGAAATCTATTTTTAGTACTTTGAAAATTTAATTGGTTAAATGACTTAATCATTTATTATTTATTCCTCAATTATACCACCTAATTTTTTAATAATGATTTTAACACTTTTTGTACAACGTAATTTAATTATTTTTTTTGATGAATTAATATTTCCTTTATTAATAATTTTTACATATTTAATTTTTTTCTTTATGATTTTAGCTGATTTAAGAATATTTAAATCTATATAATCACCATTTATTTTTGATAAATCACTTAATCTAATTTCTTTATAATAATCTTTTTTTCTTGATTTAAATCCAAATTTAGGTAATCTGCGATATAATGGCATTTGTCCTCCCTCAAAAGATCTATTAAGACGACAACCAGAACGAGATTTTTGTCCTTTATGACCTCTACCACTTGTTTTCCCTTTACCAGAACCAATTCCACGTCCTAATCTTTTTTTATTATTTTTGATTTTAAAAAACAAAGTATTTAAATACATGTTAGTTATTAACCTTTATCATATAAGAAATTTTTTTAATCATTCCTAAAATATTGGGTGTATTTTTTTTTATAACAGTATGTCCAATATGTCTTAATCCTAAACTAATTAAAATTGCTTTATGTTTAGGTAATCTACCTATAGAACTTTTAATTTGTGTAATCTTAATATTTTTTAACACTTTTCATATTCCTTTTTATTTCTTCTATAGTTTTATTTCTTTTTGCTGCTATCATTTTTAATGATCTTATACTAGATAATCCTTTTATAGTTGCTCTCACAACATTTATTGGATTTGTTGAACCATATGATTTTGCTAAAATATTATATATTCCTGCAACTTCTAGTACAGCTCTCATGGCACCACCAGCAATAATACCAGTACCTTCATAGGCTGGTTGCATAAATACAAAAGAACCAGTATGATAACCATAAATTGGATATTGTACTGTATTATTTTTAATAATGATATTAATCATATTTTTTTTAGCTTTTTCCATAGCTTTTTGTATCGCATTAGGTACTTCTTTAGATTTTCCATAACCAAATCCAATTTTACCTTTTCCATTACCTACTACAGTTAAAGCTGTAAAAGAAAATATTCGTCCTCCTTTTACAGTTTTAGATACTCTATTAACAGAAATTAATTTTTCTTTTAATTCATTATTTTGGTTTTTATTATCATAGATATTCATAAATTTTTTCTTTTAATATAAATGTTAAAATTTTAAACCTGTATTACGAGCTGCTTCAGCTAAAGCTTTAATACGTCCATGATACTTAAATCCTGAACGATCAAAAGATATATTTAAAATACCTTTTCTAATAGATCTACTAGCTATTTTATTTCCTATTAAAATAGCAGCTTCTATATTTCCAGTATATTTTAGTTTTTTTCTTATTTTTAATTCTAAGGTTGATGCTGTTACTAAAATTTTATTATTTATTGAAATTATTTGTGCATATATATGTCTAGAAGTACGATGTATTGATAAACGTGTTATTTTAAATTTTTGTAAATTTTTACGAAATTTAGTTATTCTCCGTATACGATTAATTTTCTTATTATTCATAATATTTATTTTAAATAACCTTAATTAACTCTTATTTTTTTTTAGTTTCTTTTATCTTAATTTTTTCATCACTATATCTAATACCTTTACCTTTATATGGTTCAGGAGGACGATAAGATCTTATATCAGCTGCAACTTGTCCTAATAATTGTTTATCTAATCCTTTTAATATTATTTCATTTGGATTTAAACATTCTCCTATAATTCCTTTAGGTAAATTATAAAATATCAAATGTGAAAATCCTAATGCTAAATTTAATTTATTATTTTTAATCGAAATTTTATAACCTACTCCAAATAGTATTAATTTTTTAGAAAATCCTTTTGTTACTCCAATAATCATTGAATTAATAATAGACCGAGTAGTACCTGCTTGTGCCCAACCATTTTTACATTTAGATATTGGTTCAAATGATAATTGATTTTTTTTTAAAAATATTTTCACTTTTTTATTAAAAGTATTTTTTAATGTTCCATTTTTACCTTTAATATTTATATTTTGTTTTTCTATAAAAATTTTTACATTATTAGGAATAATAATGAATTTTTTAGCTATTCTAGACATTATTGTATATACCTTTTTTTAGGATACATAACATATTATTTCACCACCTATTCCATAAAGACGGGCTGTATAATCAGTCATTATTCCTTTAGATGTAGATATAATAGCAATACCTAAACCTGCCATTACTTTAGGTAAAAAAATTTTTTTTTTATAAATTCTTAATCCCGGACGACTAACACAATGTATTTTTTCTATTACTCCTTTACCTTTAAAATATTTTAAATTTATTTCTAATTTTAAATTTTTATTTTTTATTAAATTAAAATTTTCTATATATCCTTCAATTTTTAAAATATTTGCAATAGATTTTTTTATTTTTGAATATTGCATAATTATCTTAGATTTATGTGATAATTGTCCATTACGAATTCTTGTTAACATATCTGCAATTGGTGATTGCATACTCATATTGATATTATCCTATATTAATTTATAATAAATTACCAACTAGCTTTTTTTAATCCTGGAATATCTCCTCTCATAGCTGCTTCTCTAAATTTAATTCTACTCAAACCAAATTTTCTTAAAAAAGCGTGTGGCCTACCAGTTAATTTACATCTGTTTCTTTGTCTAGAAATACTAGAATCTCTAGGTAAAGATTGTAATTTAAAAATAGCATCCCAACGTAATTTATCTGAAGTATTAATATCAGAAATAATTTTCTTTAATTTTTTTCTTTTTAAAAAAAATTTTTTTCCTAATTTAATACGTTTTAATTCACGTGCTTTAACAGATTCTTTAGTCATTTTATTTACCTTTTTATTTTATATCCTAAATGGAAAATTAAATTCTCTAAATAAAGCATAACTTTCTTGAACTGATATTTTATTAGTTGTTATTGCAATATCTAAACCTCGAATATAATCGATTTTATCAAAGTTAATTTCCGGGAAAATTATTTGTTCTTTTATACCTATATTATAATTACCATTTTTATCAAAAGATTTTTTAGATAAACCTCTAAAATCTCTAATTCTAGGGATTGCTATCCATAATAAACGTTCAAAAAAATACCACATTCTTTGTTTTCTTAAAGTTACTTTACACCCAATAGGATATCCTTTTCTTATTTTAAAACCAGATATTGATTTATGTGATTTAGTTACTATAGGTTTTTGTCCACTAATAACTGTTAAATCATTAATAGCATTATCTAAATGTTTTTTATCTAAAATAACTTTACCTACTCCCATATTTAAAGTAATTTTTTTTATACAAGGAACTTGCATAATAGAATTATATTTAAAGTTTAATATTAGTTTTTCTACTATATTATTTTTATAATAATTATATAATTTAGACATATAATAATTATCCTTAATTTATTTAATATATTTATTATTTGATTTAAAAAATCTTCTTTTTATTCCTTTATCATATCGTATACCTATACGATCAGCTTTTACTGTTTCTGTATTAAAAATAGCAATATTAGAAATATGAACAGCTGCTTCCTTTTCAATAATTCCTCCTGTATGTGATATTGTTGGATTAGGTTTACTATGTTTTTTAACAATATTTATTCCTTCAACTATTACTAATTTTTTTTTTATAAAAGATTTAATTTTTCCTTTTTTACCTTTATCTTTACCTGTTAAAATAATTACTAAATCATTACAACGTAATTTACGTATCATAAATTTATATCTCTTTTTTTAAATTACTTCGGGGGCTAATGAAATAATTTTCATAAATTTTTCATTTCTTAATTCCCTAGTAATAGGACCAAAAATTCTTGTTCCAATTAATTGTTCATTACTATCATTTAGTAAAACACATGAGTTATTATCAAAACGTATTATAGAACCATCAATACGTCTTATACCTTTTTTAGTTCTTACTACTACTGCTTTTAATACATCTCCTTTTTTTACTTTACCTCTAGGAATAGCATCTTTTACAGTAATTTTAATAACATCACCAATATTAGCATATCTACGACGTGATCCTCCTAATACTTTAATACACATTACACTACGAGCCCCAGAATTATCTGCAACATTTAATATTGTATGTTCTTGTATCATATGATTATCTTTATATATAATTGTTAATATATTTTAAAAATAATTTTATAAATAAAATTATTATTTAAATAAATATTTATTATTATTATTATTATTTAAAGGATTAAATAACTAAATTAGTGATTTTTTTATGATATTAACTAAAATCCAAGATTTAGTTTTTGATAATGGACGGCATTCTTTAATTTCAACAATATCTCCAACATTACATATATTTTTTTCATCATGAACATGTAATTTTGTAGTACGATTAATAAATTTACCATAAATTGGATGTTTTATTAATCTTGTAATGTTTACTACAATTGATTTTTGCATTTTATTACTTTTTACTTTTCCTTTTAAAATTTTTATTGTTTTTTTCATAATATTATAATCTTTTTATTTTTCTTTGCATTAAAATTGTTTTTATTCTTGCAATATTTTTTCTTGATTTTTTTAATAAATGACTTTGTTTTAAATTTCCTGAATTTAGTTGTATTTTTAAATTAAATTGTTCTCTTGATAAACTTAATAATTCATCTTTTAATTCTTTATTATTTTTTTTTAAAATATCATTTATTTTCATATGTATTTTTATTTTTTTAAAAAAATTGTTTGTATAGGTAATTTTGCAGAACCTAATTTAAATGCTTTACGAGCTACAATTTCTGATACTCCATCAATTTCATACAACATTCTTCCTGGTTGTACTAAAGCAACCCAATATTCTACATTACCTTTACCTTTACCCATTCTAACTTCTAGAGGTTTTTCTGTTATAGGTTTATCTGGGAAAATTCTTATCCAAATTTTCCCTTGTCTTTTAACTGCATGACTAATTGCTCTTCTTGCTGATTCTATTTGTTTTGAAGTAATTCTACCTCTATTAACAGCTTTTAATCCATAAGTTCCAAAATTAATATTCATACCTATAACAATACCCCTATTCCTTCCTTTTTGCATTTTTCTAAATTTAGTACGTTTTGGTTGTAACATTATATACAAACCTCTTTTATTATTTACGTCTTTTATTACGTTGAGTTCTATAAGGATTAATAATAGGTTTTGTAAAAATTGATGTTTCTTGTGAAGAATTTTTTAAAATTTCTCCTTTAAAAATCCAAACTTTAACACCTATTATACCATAGGTAGTATTAGCTTCTGATAAACTAAAATCTATATCTGCTCTCAAAGTATGTAAAGGAACTCTTCCTTCTCTATACCATTCTGTTCTTGCAATTTCAGTACCTCCTAAACGACCACTTACTTCTACTTTAACTCCTTTAGCTCCTAATCGCATTGCATTTTGTACTGCTCTTTTCATTGCTCTTCTAAACATTACTCTTTTTTCTAATTGTGAAGATATAATATTAGCAATTAATTTAGCTTCTAATTCTGGTTTTCTTATTTCTGTTATATTAATTTGTGCTGGTACTCCCGTTATTTTAGATATATTTTTTCTAAGTTTTTCAACATCTTCACCTTTTTTACCAATAACTATACCAGGACGTGCTGTATAAATATTAATTCTAATACTTTTAGATGGTCTTTCTATTATGATTTTTGATACAGAAGCTTTTACTAATTTTTTATTTAAATATTTTCTAACTTTAAAATCACTATGTAAATAATTAGCATAATCTTTTGTATTTGCAAACCAAATAGAATTCCAGATTTTTATGATACCTAATCTTAACCCATTTGGATGTGTTTTTTGTCCCATTAAATATTTCTCCAATTAATTATATATGATCTGATAATATAATAGTAATATGACTTGTATATTTTAAAATTCGATCAGAACGTCCTTTAGCACGTGGCATAATACGTTTCATATTCGTTCCTAAATCTATAAAAATTTTAAATACAATTAAATTATCAATATCTAATCCATAATTATGTTCAGCATTTGCTATAGCCGAATTTAATACTTTTTTAATTAAAAAAGAAGATTTTTTATTAGAAAAATTTACAATATCTAAAGCTTGAGATATTTTTTTACCTCTAATTAAATTAGCTATTAATCTTAATTTTTGTGCAGAAGAACGTGCATATTTATGTTTTGCTAAAATTTCCATTTTTTTCCTTAATTAAATAAATATTTACAATAAATATTTATTTTTTTGAAGTTTTTGTAATTTTTTTATCAGCAGTATGTCCTCTGTATGTACGTGTTGGTGAAAATTCACCTAATTTATGACCAACCATTTCTTCAGAAATATATACTGGAATATGTTGTTTACCATTATGTACAGCAATAGTTAATCCTATCATATTTGGAAATATAGTAGAACGTCTAGACCAAGTACGTAATGGTTTTTTGTCTTTATTTTTTATTGCTTTTTCAACTTTTTTTAATAAATGTTGATCAATAAAAGGACCTTTTTTTAAAGAACGAGGCATATTTATCCTTTACTTATTACGATGTTTAATAATATATTTATCTGTTCTTTTATTCTTTCTTGTTTTTTTACCTTTAGTCTGTATTCCCCATGGAGTTACAGGATGTTTTCCAAAATTTTTACCTTCTCCTCCTCCATGAGGATGATCTATGGGATTCATAGCTGTACCTCTAACAGTAGGTCTAATTCCTTTCCAACGTTTAGCTCCTGCTTTACCAAAAGATTTTAACATATGTTCATTATTACCAATCTCACCTAATGTTGCTCGACAATTAGATTGTATTTTACGAATTTCTCCTGACTTTAATCTTACAGTTATATATAATTTTTCTTTAGCTATTAATTGTACATATGTTCCAGCTGCTCTGGCAATTTGACCACCTTTACCAGGTTTCATCTCAACATTATGTAAAATAGAACCCACTGGAATATTATTCATTGGTAATGTATTACCAATTTTTATACTAGCATTTTTTCCTGATTTAATAATATCTCCAATTTTTAAATTTTTAGGAGATAAAATATAGTTTCTTACACCATCTTTATATTTAATTAATGCAATATGTGCTGAACGATTAGGATCATATTCAATTCTTTCAACTATAGCAGAAATATCATCTTTATTTCTTTTAAAATCTATAATACGATATAATTTTTTATGTCCTCCACCAATATGACGAGTTGTTATACGACCATAATTATTTCTACCATTTGATTTATTTTTTTTTGATATTTGAGAAAATAAAGGTTTACCTTTATATAAATAATTATTAACAACTTTAATCATATGACGTCTTCCAGGGGAAGTAGGTTTATATTTTTTAATTGTCATATTTTATTAATTTAATCCTTATAAATTTTTATTTATATTAAAATCAATATTCTGATTTTTTTCTAATAATATATATGCTTTTTTCCAATCATTACGTTTATAAGTATATTTTTTATTTTTTTTAAGTTTACCTTTTACAATTAAGGTATTAATATTTTTAACATCAACATTAAATATTCTTTTGATTGCTTTTTTAATATCTATTTTTGTTGCTTTTTTAGAAACTTTTATAATTAAAATATTATTTTTTTCAGAAATAAAAGAAGATTTTTCAGAAAAATGTGGACCTTTTATAATTTTAAAATCATATTCTTTTAAAATCATGATAATATCTCTTCTATATGTTTAATAGCATTAACAGTTATAATTATTTTATTTGAATTTATTAAATAAAGAGGATTTATATTAATTGAATTTTTTATTCTTATATTATATAAATTACGAGATGCCAAAAATAAATTTTTATCAATAAATGTTGTAATAATCATTATTTTATGTGACAAATATTCTTTTAATTTTTTAATTAATATTTTAGTTTTTGGTTTATTTATTATAAATTCTTTTACTAAAATTAATCTTTTTTTTCTAATTAATTCTGAAAAAATACTTTTTAACGCACCACGAAACATTTTTTTATTAATTTTTTTATTATATATTTTATTTTTTGAAGCAAAAGTTACTCCACCTGAACGCCAAATTGGACTTTTTACAGAACCAGCTCTTGCTTTACCAGTTCCTTTTTGTCTCCATGGTTTTTTCCCAGAACCGATGACTTCTCCTCTAGTTTTTTGAGCTTTTGTTCCTTGTCTTCCTATTGTTCTATAAGATTCTATTATCTGATGTATTAATGATTTATTATAATTTCTATTAAAAATTTTATCTGAAACTATAACTACATCTTTTGTATCTCTTGTTATAATCTCCATTATTATTACCTAATAATATAATATTTTATTTATATAGATTTAAACTTTAATTGCTGGTTTTACAACTACATTACTTCCTGTATATCCAGGTACAGCACCTTTTATTAACATTAAATTTTTTATTAAATTTATTTTAACAATATGTAAATTTTGAATAGTAATTTTTTTATTACCTAATTGTCCAGCCATCTTTTTCCCTTTAAATACTTTTCCTGGAGTTTGATTTTGACCAATTGATCCTGGAACTCTATGTGATAGAGAATTACCATGACTAGCATCTTGTGTTTTAAAATTCCATCTTTTTACAGTACCTGAAAAACCTTTTCCTTTTGAAATACCAGTAATATCAACTTTTGCTATTTTTTTAAAAATATCAATATTTAATTTTTGTCCAACATAAAATTTATTTTTTTCATTATTAGAAATACGATATTCCCATAAAATATATCCTGCTTCAGTTTTAGCTTTTGCAAAATGTCCTATTTCAGATTTATTTATTCGACTAGTTTTTTTAAAACCTGTTGTCATTTGTATAGCATTATAACCATCATTTAAAACATTTTTAATTTGTGTAATACGAATATTTTCAAATTGTATAACAGTTATTGGAATAGATATTCCAGTATCAGTAAAAATTCTAGTCATACCCATTTTTTTCCCAATTAATCCAATCATTATATGCTCCACATGAATAATGTTTAAAAATTGTAATAGATTTTTTATTAACCTAAACTAATTTGAACATCAACTCCAGCTGCTAAATCTAAACGCATCAATGCATCTACAGTTTTTTCTGTGGGTTCTATAATATCAACTAAACGTTTATGAGTACGAATTTCGTATTGATCTCTTGCATCTTTGTTTACATGCGGAGAAATTAATATTGTAAATTTTTCTTTGCGAGTAGGCAAAGGTATAGGACCACGAACTTGAGCACCAGTACGTTTAGCAGTTTCAACGATTTCCGCTGTTGATTGATCAATTAAACGATGATCAAAAGCTTTAAGACGAATACGGATTCTTTGGTTCTGCATTAGACCAGAGCCTCCCATTTTTAAAATTAAAATAACCCTCTATAAATTTATAATAATATTGAGAGCACCTATTTGGTTATATTTAAAAATAATACTAATTATATTATTATGACTTATAAAGTATTAATAAAGCAATATATTTTCATTTATAAAATTAAAAAAAACTATATAATAATTATTAATATTATTTATAATAAAATAATAATTAGAATTATTTTAAATAAAAATATATTTGATATGGAACAAAATTATAACATAACATTATTAGCTTTTGATTATGGTATTAAAAATATAGGAGTTGCTGTTGGACAAAGTATTATAGGAATAGCACATACACTAAAATTTATTAAAAATAAAAAATCTGGAGTTATTAATTGGGATATATTATATAATTTAATAAATGAATGGAATCCAAAAAAAATTATAGTAGGATTACCATTACAAATGGATGGTAGTCAACAATATATTACTATATTAACTAAAAAATTTGCTTATTATATAGAAAAAGAATTTAATATAAACGTAGAATTACATGATGAAAGATTAAGTACTGTTGAAGCTAAATATCTTTTATTTAAGTATGGAGGATGTAAAATATTAAAAAAAAATAATATTAATTCTTTATCTGCATCAATTATTTTACAGAGTTGGTTTGAAAAAAATAAATAAAATTTTATATTAAATTAGATATTTAATATAAAAATTTTTTGTATAAAGTATTTTTAATGTAATTTAGGAATCTATGATAACAACAATATTTTTATGTAAAAATTTAATGGAAATAATAATATTAATTTTTTTATTACGATTATGGATTTTTTTTACTATAAAGAATAATTGTAATTCTTTTACAAAATTTATTTTTTTACTAACAGAAATATTTTTAATATATATAAAAAAAATAGTTCCTAACATAAAAAAAAATGAATTTTTACCTTTATTAACATTAATATTTTTAATATTTATTAAATATCCAGTAATAATATTACTACAAAATGGAAATTTATTTCATCATAATTTAATTTTTTATATATTTATAAGTATTTTAATTTTATTAAAATCTTTTGGATATTTATTTTTTTGGATAATAAATATATATTTATTTACTTATTTTATTAATATAAAATTTAATAATATTAATTATATTATAGATCAATTAGTTAACCAAATTTTATATTTTGTAAAAAAAATTTTTCCAAATATTTATAATATAAATTTATTTTTATTAATAATTAATTTAATTTTATATTTAATTAATAATTTATTAACAAATTTTTTTCCTCAATTGTGGTTTTTAATATAATATATTATATATGATTAAATTAAATCAACATTTATATAGTTTATATATTCATATTCCTTGGTGTTTAAAAAAATGTCCTTATTGTGATTTTTATTCTTCTATTTTTATTAAAAATAAAAAAAAAATATATAAAAAATACATAAATAGTCTTTTACTTGATTTAGAACATGATTTAATTTTCATTAAAAATAATATTTATATTACAAGTATTTTTTTAGGTGGAGGTACTCCAAGTTTAATAGATCCAAAATTAATTTTTTTTTTATTAAGTGAAATAAGAAAAAAAGTTTATATATCAAAATCTGTAGAAATTACTATTGAGATAAATCCATCTTCTATTTCTGAAACAAAAATTATAAATTATATAAAAAGTGGAATTAATCGTTTTTCATTAGGAATTCAAAGTTTTGATGATAATAATTTAAAAATTTTAGGAAGAATACATACATCTAAAGATGCTATAAATGCAATCAATATTTTAATTAAAAACAAAATATCAAATTTTAATTTAGATATAATTTATGGAATACCTGGTCAATCATTAAAAAATTCTTGTAATGATTTATATCAAGCTATTTCTTTTAATCCTAATCATATTTCATGGTATCAATTAACGATTGAAAAAAATACAATTTTTGAAAAATATATACCTAAAAATCTTTTAAATGATAATTTATTATGGAAAATATTTGTAAAAGGTATTAAAATTTTACAAAAAAATCAATATTTTCAATATGAAATTTCTTCTTTTGTTAAAAATAAAAATTATATGTGTAAACATAATCTTAATTATTGGTATTTTGGAAATTATTTAGGTATTGGTTGTTCAGCTCATAGTAAAGTAAATATTTTCAATAATCAAATTATTAGAATTATTAAAAATAAAAATATTAGACAATATATAAATGGACATTTTATATCATATAAAAAAAAAATTTTATCAAAAGATATAGTTTTTGAATTTTTTTTAAATCGTTTTCGTTTATATAAAAAAATAAAAAAAACAGAATTAAAAAAATTAATAAATATAAATACAAATATTATGTTTTGTATTCAAAAAGCATTAAAATTAGGATATTTACAAGAAAATAATGATTTTTGGTTTGTAACAAATAAAGGACATCTATATTTAAATAATTTACTAGAAATTTTTCTTTAGAAAAAAGATATTTTTTGATATTCTATGTAAAATATTTTTTTATTTTGTATTTTTGCTTTGTCTAAAAATTTTGTACTTAAAGATAATATATTAAAATTTTTATATATATTTTTATATTCATTAGATTTAATAATAATAAATTTATTTTTATGTTTAAGATTTTTTATACAAGAAATAATATCAATATAATAATCATAACAATCAGTAATAATATATAATAATCCTTTATTTTTTAATTTATAAAATAAATTTTGAATAAAAATTATTTTTAGTAATCTTCTTTTTTTATGTTTTAATTTTGGCCATGGATCAGGAAAATATAATTGAATTAATTTTATTGAACAATTAGGAATCATATATTTAAATACAAAAAAAACATCACAATAAATTAATTTTAAATTTTTAATATTATTTTTCACAATATTTTTAAGACAATTAATAATTCCTGGTAAATATATTTCTACTGCAATAAAATTATATTGCCAATTATTAATGGCAAAATTACAAATATTATTATCTGTACCGAAACCAATATCAAATATAATTGGAAATTTATTATTAAAATAATGTTGAAAATTTATAATTTTTTTTTGATTTTTAATACTAAAAAAATTAAAATATTTAGAAAAAAATATATTGTTAAATTTTGTTAATTTTCTATATCGACAACGATAACTTTTAATATTATTATTCATAGTTTTGTATAAATATTATTTTATATATAAAGTATATAATTAATTAAATAAATCATTAAGGATTATATATTATGTCAAAAAAAATTTTTTGTATTTATTTTCAAAAAAAATTAGAACAATTAAATCATAAAGTATATCCAGGTAATATAGGTAATATTATTTTTTATCATATATCTAAAAAAGCATGGTCTGAATGGCTAATTTATCAAACTAAAATAATTAATGAAAAAAAATTAAATATGATAAAAGAAAAAAATATTATTTTTTTAGAAAATAAAATGATTAAATTTCTTTTTTGTAAATAAAAAAATTAATAAAAAATTATAAAATATTGGAGCTAAGCGGAATCGAACCGCTGACCCTCTGCGTGCAAAGCAGATGCTCTACCATCTGAGCTATAGCCCCTATTTTTTTAGGCTTGAGTGGACTTGAACCACTGACCTCACCCTTATCAGGGGTGTGCTCTAACCAACTGAGCTACAAGCCTATTATATAATATGTAATTATCCACAATTAATATTAAAAGTCAACTTAAATATTTTTTATATTATTACATAATAATGATTTTTCTAAAAAATTAATAATGATAATTTTTTAGAAAAATTTAATATATTAAAATCTTTTTTAAAAAAATTTATTTTTATATAAATTTTTATTTTTTAAAATAAATTTTTTTTATAAAAGATAGAATTTAAATAATTTAATAAAATTAAAAATAATTTTAATAAATTAATAATATTAATGATATGATTGGAGATAAATTAAAATTTATAGTATTTTAAGAAATAAAATAAAAATTTTTTATTTATATAATATAATGATATTATAAATATTAATTAAAATTAAAGAAATTATAATTTCTTTAATATTTAGAAATTTAAAATTAGTAATAGAATGTATAGAAATATTATAAAGAAAAATAAAATAATTTTTATAAAAAAATGTAAAGATATTATATGTTTGATATTAGTGTTAATTTAACAAATAAACAATTTAAAAAAGATAAAAATGATGTAATTAATAGAGCAATTAATAATGGTGTTAACGGTTTATTAATAATAGGATCTAATTTAGAAAATAGTTATGATGCTTATAAAATAAGCAAAAAATATAAAAATTATTGTTGGTCTACGGTCGGATTACATCCTCATTATGCTAATTTATGGAATGATAATTATGTTAATAAAATTATAAAATTAATAAAAAATGACAAGGTAGTTGCAATAGGAGAATGTGGTTTAGATTTTTATAGAAATTATTCATCTATAAAAGAACAATTATTTGCTTTTCATGCTCAACTTGAATTATCTTATTCTTTTAAAATACCAATATATTTACATTGTCGTAATGCTTTTAAATTTTTTTTTAAAATACTAAAATTTTGGTATTACAAAATACCGGCAACAATAATACATTGTTTTTCAGGAAATGAATATGAATTAAAAAAATGTTTAGATATGAATATGTCAATAGGAATATCAGAATTATTTTTTAATTCAAAATACAGAAAAGGTTTTAAAAATGATATTAATTTAATTCCAAAAAATAAATTACTAATTGAAACTGATTCTCCTTTTTTATTATTTAAAAAAACATATAATAAAATATATAAAAAATTAAAGGGTCGTAATGAACCTTCATTATTACCTAATTTATTAAAAAAAATATCATTATTAAGAAATGAAATTTTTTCCGAATTAGATAAACAAACAGAAATAAATACATTTAAAATATTAAAATTAAATAAAAATAATTGTAATTATAATTTCAATAATTTAAAATAAAAAGTCTTATAAAATATTTTAATTTAACATTATAAATATTAAATAAAATTTAAAAATTTAAATAAAGAGTAAAAAATTATGTGTTTAATCTCTAATATATCGCAATTAATAACAAATAAAAAAAACATTAATAGTGAAATATCTATAGGAGGTTGGGTACGTAATAGAAGACATTCTAAAATAGGTATTACTTTTATTAATTTATATGATGGTTCTTGTTTAGAAGACATTCAAATTATTGCTAGTTATAAATTAAATAATTATAAAAATGAAATTTTATTTATTACTAGTGGATGTTCTTTAAAAGTTATAGGAAAATTAAAAATTTCACCTAAAAAAATACAGAAATATGAAATACATGCTTCAAAAATAAAAGTTACAGGATGGGTAGATAATCCTGGAAAGTATCCTATTTCACCTAAAAAACATAGTTTAAAATATTTAAGAGAAGTATGTCATTTACGTCCTAGAACTACAATCATTAGTAGTATTACTAGAATAAGACATAATATAGCATTATATATACATAATTTTTTAAATAAAAAAAAATTTTTTTTAATAAATACTCCATTAATTACTACTTTAGATACTGAAGGTTCAGGAAAAATGTTTAAAGTATCGACCTTAGATTTTTTAAATTTAAAATATGAAAAAAATAAAAAAAATTTTTTTAAAAAAGATTTTTTTGGTAAAGAATCATTTTTAACTGTCTCAGGACAATTAAATTTAGAAACATATGCTTGTTCTATGTCTAAAGTGTATACATTTGGACCTACTTTTAGAGCAGAAAATTCTAATACTAAACGTCATTTAGCTGAATTTTGGATGTTAGAAATAGAAATTGCATTTGCAAATTTAAAAAATCTTATAAATTTTGCAGAAAAAATGTTAAAAAGTATTTGTAAATATATTTTATGTTTTCATGAAAATGAAATTTCTTTTTTATCTAAAAAAACAGAAAATAATTTATTTAATAAAATTAATAAAATTTTATTAAATAAATTTATTATAATTAAATATACCAAAGTAATAGAAATTTTAAAAAATAGTAAAAAAAAATTTTCCCATTCCATAAAATGGGGGGAAGATCTTTTTATAGAACATGAAAAATATTTAACAAATACTTATTTTAATAATCCAGTAATAATATATAATTATCCTAAAAAAATTAAAGCTTTTTATATGTATCTTAATAGTGATAAAAAAACTGTTGCTTCTATGGATTTATTATTACCAGATATTGGAGAAGTTATCGGAGGTTCTCAAAGAGAAAATAGAATAGAAATATTTGATAAAAGATTAAAAGAATTTAAACTTAATCAAAGTGATTATTGGTGGTATCGTGATTTAAGAAAATATGGTACGGTTCCACATTCTGGATTTGGTTTAGGTTTTGAAAGATTAATATCTTATATTACCGGTTTGTATAATATTAAAGATGTTATACCATTTCCAAGAACTCCATATAATGCTAAATTTTAAAAATTTTTTATAAATATAAAAAAATAATAAATTCTTAATATTAATATCAATGAATAATAATTTTATTAATCAGGATAAAAAATATGAAATTTAATATATTTAAAATTTTAATACTTTTTCTACTATCAATAAATTTTTCTAACGCTAGTGAAATTTATAATAATAATGGACAAAAAATAGATTTATATGGAATTTTAGAAATTAAAAATACTGTTTCTAAAAATAATATTAAAATACCTCAGCAATATAGAGATACTGAATCAAATATAATTTTAGGTCTTAAGGGAGTAACTAATATATTTAATGATATATATAGTTATGCACAAATAGAATATAGTCTACCAATACATCAAGTTGAAATAAATAAAGATATTTCTCCATCAATACGTTTAGGATTTATAGGTGTAAAATTTAATCATGGTAATAGTTCCATAGATTATGGAAGAAATTATGGAATATTATATGATGTAACTTCTTACATGAAAAAAAATTCTTTTTTTGAAAAAAATTTTATGTATGATAAAAATGATTATTTTATGTTTGGAAGAACTAATAATCTTCTAACATATAGAAATAAAAATTTTTTTGGATTACTTAAAGGATTAAATATTGCTTTACAATACAAAAATTCTGATCAAAATTATGATGATAATGAAAATTCTTTAGAAAATTCTTTAGAAAATTCAAAACAAGGATGGGGTACTTCTATTAATTATAAAATAGGGAATACAGGAGTAAGTGTTTCAGGTGCATATTTTAATGTTTTAAAAACAACTGATAAAGATAAAAAAATTTTTTCTAATATTAAAATTTTTGACAATAAAAATATTAATACTTATGCAATTGGAGCTAAGTATCAAAAAAATAATATTTATTTAGCAGCCGTTCTTAGTAGTTCATATAATGGATTAAAATATACAGATTTTAATAGTAATGATAATGGACATTTATTTGCTCATAAAATTACAAATTTAGAAATTATTGGACAATATAAATTTGATGATAATTTAAAAACTACCATATCATATACACAATCACAAGGATATGATATTCCAACTGGATATCATTATTTAGGTGGTAACATAGATTTATCAAAATATATTTTGATAAATACAATGTATAAATTTAATAAAAATTTTTCTGCTTATATTGGTTATCGTATTAGTTTACTAAGTAATAATAATGATTATATTAAAAATAATAGAATATTTAATGGAAATATTTTAGGTATAGGCATAACTTATAATTTTTAATAACTAAAATTATTTAATAAAAATAAAATATTTTAACTCTAACTAACTATTTTTAATTTAAAAATTTTATAAAAAATAAATTTTAAATAGTTAGTTATAATTTTTATTATATAAAATATAATTTTTAGTAATTTCTTTATAGACCGTTGTTTGGTTACCATGTCCAGGTAAAATAATATTATTCATTCCTAACGGAATTATATTATTTTTAATAGAATTAATTAAAATATTTAAATTACTTTTTGGTAAATCTGTTCTTCCTATACCATCATTAAAAATGATATCCCCTGATATTAAAAGATTATTTAATTTATTAAAAAATATAATATGACCTGGAGTATGTCCAGGACAATGGTATATTTTTAAAATACTTTTTCCTATACTTATAATTTCATTATTTTTTAACCATATATTATTTTTAAATATACATTTTGGAAGTTGAAAAATTTTATTTTGTAATTCTATATTTTCTACCCAAAAAATATCTTTTTTATGTGGTCCTAAAATGGGTATTTGATAAAAATCAGCTAATATAGAAGCAGCACCAATATGATCTAAATGGCAATGGGTTATTAATATTTTTATTACATCTAGTTTATATATACTTATAATTTTTATAATTTTTTGATATTCACCACCAGGATCAATAATAGCTGCTTTTAATGTTTTTTTACACCATATTAAATAACAATTTTGTTTGAAATTTGTAACAGGTATTGATAAATATTTCATATTTATTACTTTATATATATTTTTAATATATATTAAAAATATATTTTTAAAATTTTTTAAAATTATTTAACTTAAATTTTCTAATTAAAAAAAATAATAATAATTATTATTCACATTTTGCTGCTTTAAAAGCTTCTGTCATTACATTAGAAAAATTATTATTTTTTTTGTTATTATTTTTCTTTTTAATGATTTTATTTTCTAGTTCTTGCATATTTATAGTAATATTAACTATTCTAGTTTTACGATCAATATTATTAATACTACCTTCTATATTTTGTCCTATTTTAAGATTTTTTAATATATTATCAATTTTATAATTTTTATATTCGGATAATTTAATATTACCTAATATACCATTATTTAATTTTAATTTTATATTTTTAATATCTTTATTAGTAATAATACCTTTAATTTTATTATTTTTCTTCTGTTCTTTTAAATAATAATTTAATGGATCTTCTGTTAATTGTTTAATTCCTAAAGAAATTCTTTCTCTTTCTGGATCTACTTGTAAAACTATAGTTGTAATATTATCTTTTTTCTTATATTTATGAACTTCATCTTCGCCTTTTTTTATCCAAGATAAATCAGATAAATGGACTAAACCATCTATACCACCAATTAAACCAATAAAAAGACCAAAATCTGTTATTGATTTAATTTTTCCTTCTACACGATCTCCTTTTTTATAATTTTTTGAAAATTCTAACCATGGATTTAAAGTACACTGTTTAATTCCTAAAGATATTCTTCTTCTTTCTTCATCAATATCTAATACCATAACTTCTACTTTATCGTTAACAGATACTACTTTAGTAGGATGTATATTTTTATTTGTCCAATCCATTTCTGATACATGTACTAATCCTTCTACTCCTTCTATAATTTCAACAAAACAACCATAATCTGTTAAATTAGTTACACGTCCTATTAATTTACTATTTTCAGGATAACGTTTAGATATAGAAATCCAAGGATCTTCTCCTAGTTGTTTTAATCCTAATGAAACACGAGTTTTTTCTTTATCAAATTTTAATATTTTTATTGTAATTTCTTCACCAATACTTACAATTTCGCTAGGATGTTTTACCCTTTTCCATGCCATATCTGTAATATGTAATAATCCATCTACTCCTCCTAAATCTACAAAAGCTCCATAATCAGTAAGATTTTTAACTAATCCTTTTATTTTCATTCCTTCATATATAGTATTAAGTAATTGATTTCTTTCAGCACTATTTTCTGATTCTATTACTGCTTTTCTAGATATAACAACATTATTTCGTTTACGATCTAATTTTATAACTTTAAAATCTAATTCTTTCCCTTCTAGATGAGAAGTATCTCTAATTGGTCTAATATCTACTAAAGAACCTGGTAAAAATGCTCTAATACCATTAAGATCTACAGTAAAACCACCTTTTACTTTTCCGTTTATAATACCTTTAGTATTATTATTATTTAAATTAGCTTTTTCTAAAATTAACCAAGCTTCATGTCTTTTTGCTTTTTCTCTAGAAAGAATAGTTTCACCAAATCCATCTTCTATTAAATCTAAAGCAACATCAATTTTATCACCTATTTTTATTTCCAGATTACCTTGAGAATTTTTAAATTGTACAATAGGAATATAAGATTCGGATTTTAATCCAGCATCTATTAAAACAACATCTTTTTCAATAGAAATAACAGTACCAGTAATAATTGATCCTAAATTAATAATTTTATTTTTTAATGATTTTTGAAATAATTCAGTAAAACATTCGCTCATATTAGTAACTTTTAAATATGTGTTAAAAATATATACTTAAATCATATTTAGTATTATTTTGAAAAAAACTCATACTATCCTTATATGAGGCTGAGATAAAATAAATAATTTAATTTAATTATATATAATATAATTTATGTTAAAATTAACATTAATAGTATTTTTCTGCAACTACTATATAAATTTTTTAAATATTTTTATTAATAGATATTTTAATTATTTTTCTTTATTATTTTTTTTATAAAAACTAATTTTTTTTAATTCTTTAAAAAAGTTTGGATATGTTTTATTTATACATTGAGGATTAATAATACTTACAGAAGTATTTGATAGTGCTAATAATGAAAAACACATAGCAATACGATGATCATTATAAGTTTCAATAATAACTTTTTTTATTTTTTTAGGAGGAGTAATTATAATATAATCTTTACCTGTTATAATTTTTGCTCCTGTTTTTTTTAATTCATTAGACATTGCTTTTAAGCGATCAGTTTCTTTTACACGCCAATTATATATATTTTTAATAGTTGTAGTACCCTTCGCAAACAGACTAGTAACAGCAATTGTCATAGCTACATCTGGAATATGATTCATATCCATATTTATTGATTTTAAAGTATTTTTAGTACAACTAATATAATTTTTACCATAATGTATAATAGAACCCATTTTTTTTAAAATATTTAAATATTGTATATCTCCTTGAATACTATTTTTATTAATATTTTTTATTTTTACTGTTCCCCCTTTAATAGCTGCTGCAGATAAAAAATATGAAGCAGAAGATGCATCTCCTTCTATAATATATTCTCCAGGAGAAATATAATTTTGTTTCCCTAAAATTTTAAAATGTTTATAATTGTTATTTTGTACATTAACTCCAAAAATTTTCATTAATTTTATTGTTATATCAATATATGGTTTTGATACTAAATTACTATTTACAGTAATCAAAATATCCTTTTTTATTAAAGGACTAATTATTAGTAATGAAGTTAAAAATTGACTTGATATGGAACCTTTTATTTCTATATTTTTTAAATTTTTTAATCCTCCTTTTATATGTATAGGAGGAAAATTTATATTTTCTAAATATTTTATAATAGCTCCATTAGTTATTAATGTATCTACAAGATGTTTAATAGGTCTTTCTTTCATTCGTGTATCACCAGTTAAAATAATATCACATTGTTTATTTAATGAAAGTAAAGCAGTTAAAGGTCTTATTGCTGTACCAGCATTACCAAGATATAATTTTAATTTTTTTTGTGGATTAATAATTCCATTATTTCCTATAATTTTACATATTGTTTTATTATTTGACAGTACAAATTTAATACCTAACAACTTTAATGCTTTTAACATATAATTAACATCATCACTATTAAGTAAATTTATTAATTTAGTATTACCTTTAGCTAAAGCAGATAATAATAACACTCTATTAGAAATACTTTTTGATCCAGGTAATATTACAGAACCTTGAATTTTTTCTATAGATTTTAAAATTAAGATATTTTTCATAATATATTATTATTTAAATTAAAATTAAAATCATCATAACATTTATAAATATGATTTTTCAAAATCATTCATAAAATTTATTAATTTTTCAACTCCTTCTATAGGCATAGCATTATATATTGAGGCTCTAATTCCTCCTATTATTTTATGTCCTTTTAAATACATTAATCCATTTTCTTGTGCTTTTTTTAAAAAAAAATTTTCTTTTTTAGGATTTTTTAAATGAAAAACAACATTTGTTATAGATCTATTATTATTAGATATTCTATTTATATAGAAATCACTACTATCTATAGTAGAATATAATAATTCTGCTTTTTTTTTATTTATTTTACTAATATATTTTACTCCGCCTTTTTTTTTTAACCATTTTAGTACTAATCCAGATAAATATAAAGAAAATGTAGGAGGAGTATTAAACATTGAATTATATTTAAAAATAATTTGATAATCTAATACTGAAGGTAATTCTTTACGTTTTTTTTTTATATCATTTATTATTAAATCTTTTTTTATAATAATAATAGTTAATCCAGCAGGACCAATATTTTTTTGTACACTAGCATAAATCATTCCATAATTTTTTATATTTATTTCTTTTGTAAGAATAGAAGATGATAAATCCGCTACAACAATTTTATCTTTTAATTTAGGTTCTTCATTTATTGCAATTCCTTCTATTGTTTCATTAGGACAGTAATGAATATATTTTGTATTATCATTTAAATTCCAATTTTCTATTTTTTTTATATAATAAATTCCATTTTTTTGTCTTACAGGATTAATTATATTAGGTTTACAATATTTTTTTGCTTCTTTTATAGCTTGATTAGACCAATGGCCAATATTTGCATAATCAGCAGTTTCATCATAATAAAGTAAATTCATAGGTATAGCTGAAAATTGTGTTCTAGCACCTCCCTGACAAAATAATATCTCATATTCAAATGGTATATTCATTAATTCACGTAAGTTATTTTTTATATCTTTCATTAATTTAATAAATTCATTATTACGATGACTAATTTCCATAACAGAAATATTTAAATTATGCCAATTTGTAAATTCATTTTGTGCTTTTTTTAATACTTCATAAGGTAATGAAGCTGGACCAGGACTAAAATTAAATATTTTTTTCATTTTTATGATCCTATTAATTTTAATTTATATAAACATCATATATTTTATATTTTTCTATGTATTTTATTAACATCATATGTATACATAGACATAATAATACCAAAATTAGTCATAACAACTACAAAAGATGTACCTCCATAACTAACTAATGGTAAAGGAACACCAACAACTGGTAATAAACCACTTACCATACTTATATTAATAAATACACATAAAAATAATACTAATATTATCCCTCCAATTATCATTTTATTAAAAATATTTTTACAATTTAATGATAAATATATTCCTCTTATTATTAATAACATATATAATATAATAAATAATAATGTTCCTATAAAACCAAATTCTTCAGCTAAAACAGAAAATATAAAATCAGTGTGTTTTTCTGGTAAAAAATTTAATTGTGCTTGAGTTGCATTTTTCAAACCTTTACCCAATAATCCTCCAGAACCGATTGATATTTTAGATTGAAAAATATGATATCCTTTTCCTAAAACATCATAATTACTTTTTGATAACATTAACATTCTTTCTCTTTGATAATCATGTAATAATAACATCCATATAAAAGGAATAGATATTATAAATGTAATTATAGTATTTATTATAATTTTCCAAGATAATCCTGCTAGAAATAACATAATAAGACCAGAAAAACTAATTAAAATAGCAGTACCTAAATCAGGTTCTTTAGCAACTAATATTGAAGGTATTAAAATTAAAATAATTATTTTTAAAAATACTTTTATATTAATAGGATATTTATTTTTATATAAAATATATGTGACTATTAAAGGAACTGATATTTTAGATATTTCAGAAGGTTGAAATTTAATAAAATTAATATTTAACCATCTTTTTGCACCTTTAGTTGTATAACCAAAAAAATTTACTATAACTAATAAAATAATAGAGAACAAATAAAATATAAAAGAATATTTTTTATAAATATGAGGAGGAATTTGTGAAGCTATTATCATAATTATAAAACCTATTATAAATTGTATAAACTTATGTTTTATTAAATTATAATGATAAGTTTCTGATATACTCCATGTTATAAACATACTTAACATTGAAATTAATATTATTAATGCTAATAACATAATATCTATATGTAAAATAGAATTTATAAAATAACTTATTTTTTTTTTCATGATTAATTATATAATAAATTTATATTTAAATTAAAAATTTTTCTTTATGTTTAAAAATATAATCAAAAATTTTTCTTGTTATATATCCTATTGAAATATTACTATTTTCTATAATAATTGTAATAGCTATTTTAGGGTCTTCAAAAGGAGCAAAAGCTATTATAAGCTTATGATCTCTTAATTTTTTTTTTATGCTTTTAACATTACATTTTTTTATATTTTTTAAATTAAAAACTTGAGCAGTTCCTGTTTTTGCAGCTATATGATAATTTGCTGAAGAAAAATATTTATACATAGTACCTTGTTTTTTATTAGCTACATTATACATTCCTAATTTTACTATATCCCAATATTTTATTGGTAAATCTATTATTTTTTTATCTTTAGATGGTAAATAATAATAAAATATATTATTTAATTTTCGTTTTTGATAAATATGTAAAGCTTTACTCATACCATTATTTATTAAAATAGTTAATGCATTATGTATTTGTATCGGTGTGGCATTCCAATAACTTTGTCCTATTCCAACTAAAATAGTATCTCCTAAATACCAAGGTAATTGTATATTATTAAATTTCCATTTTTTTGTTGGCATATTACCTATTTTTTCATCAAATAAATCAATATTAGTTAATTTACCATAACCGAATTTAGTCATCCATTGATGAATTTTATTAATACCTATATTATAGGATAATTGATAAAAAAAAGAATCAGATGATTCTTGTATAGCTTTTATAATATTTAAATAACCATGACCTTTTTTTTTCCAATCTTTATAAAATTGATTAATTTTAGGTATTTTCCACCATCCTGGATCAAATAAAATTGTATTTTCATTTATTAAATTAAAATTTAAAGCAATTAAAGATAAATATGGTTTTACAGTAGAAGCAGGAGGATATATTCCTTGAATAGCTCTATTAACTAATGGATGATTAATATTTTTTAATAAAATATTTAAATTATTATTTCTGTTATTATTCATAAATAAATTAGGATCATAACCAGGTGTTGACACCATGGCTAAAATATTACCATTTTTGGGATTACTAACAATAACAACACCTTTAATATTAATCATTAATGAATAAATATATCTTTGTAAAAACAAATCAATTGTTAAAAAAATATCACTTCCTGTATATGCATTTTTTTTACAAATTTTATATTTATATTTACCTTGATTATTTGTAGCAATTTTTTGATAGCCTACAGTACCATATAATAAATTTTCATAATATTTTTCAATACCATTAACTCCTATTGGATGATTTTTAATGTATCTTTTTATAAGATTTGTGTTTTTAAAAAAAATACTTTTTTTATCATCATATAATTTAACATAACCTATTACATGAGAAAATATCCTACCATAAGGATAAAAACGTTTTTGAAAAGTTACTAAAGATATTTCAGGAAATTTATATCTATTTACTAAAAATTTTGATTTTTGTACTTGACTTAAATTAAATTTTAATATTATTGATTTATAGTTATTATTTTTAATGTTTTTTTTTATAATATTGATTATATCATATTTATTATTTTTTAATTTTAAAATTTTTTGTAAATTTATAATTTTTTGAAAAAAAATATTAGTATTATTGGGTTTTATTTTTAAACGATAAAAAATTAAATTTTTAGCTAAAACTATACCATTTCTATCATAAATTAATCCTCTGTTTGGTACTAAAAAAAAAAATTAGTATAATTTAATTCTGCCTGTAGTTTATATTTTTTATAAGATTTAATTTGTAAGTAATATAAATTATATATTAATATAATCATTAATATGAAAAATATTTTTATTAAAAATTTTGTTCTTTGTAAAAAAATTTTTGATTTTATTTCTTTTTTTTTTAAAAAATTATAATTAATATTCATTAGTAATTTATAACCTATAATATTTTAAATATTTTATGAAAACAATAAAGTTAATCTTTCTAAATCAATCCAAAAATATTTTTCTATATAATTATTTATTATAAAACTTTTAATATTTATTTCAATTTCTAATAATAATTGAATTATTAAATATAATTTTTTATAATTTAATTTTTTTAATGATGTTTTAAAAAAAACAATTTTTTTTATAGAAATTATTTTATTTTGTTTAAAAATTGTATTTAAAGAATATTTTTTTAAATTTCTATATATTTTTAAAATTAAAAAAATATTTTTTTGTAATTGATGTAATATTAAAAATGGATTTTGTTGAGTATATCTCATATATTTAATTATATTAATACTATTTTCTATATCTCCTTTTAAAAGAGAATTAATTAAATTACTTTCTTTTAGAAAAATAAAATTACTAATATTATTTAATATAATTAATAAAGAAGAATAATTATTATTTTTTTTTTGTAAAGAAATATTTTTTATAACTTGATTTAGTAAAATTAAATTATCAGAAAAATAATTTTTTAATAAATTACAAATATTTTTATTAATAGGTAAATTAAATTTTTGAAAACAATAATTAATCCAATTAACTAATTTTATATTAGTTAACTTATTACATTTTATAAAAATAGAAAATTTATTATTTATAATATTCCTTATTATTTTTTCTGTATATAAATTTATATTATTATGAATTTCTATAATTAATATATTATTGTTATTTGTTAAATTTATTAAAAATATTAAATTTTTTATATATTTAATAAATATATTTTTATTTAAAAATATTAAATGTATAATTTGTTTTTTACAAAAAAAATCATTTGTAGAAAATTTAAAAAAAACATATTTCCAATCAAAATTATTATCTACAATAATAATATTATTTTTAACAAATTTTAATTTTAGAAATTTATATAATAATAAATTTATATTTTTTTTTATAAAAAATAATTCATCACCAGCTATAATATAGCAAAAATATTTTTTATCATAAATTTTTTTATAAAAAGTATTAAATAATATTTTACTCATTTTTTATTAAAAATTAATTTTTAAATTAATGAAAATTTATATTTTTTTTGTTACTATATTAAATATTTTATATGGAATATAAATTGTTTTTATGATTGTAATATCTTTTAAAAATTTAGATATTTTGTTGTGTAATAAAATATATTTTTGAATATTATTTTCTTTTTTTTTATATTTTAATGGAACTGTAAGATTATATTTTTTTTTACCATTAATTTGAATTACAAGATTAAAAGTATCAAATAATTTAGCATCAATATTTTCAATTATAGGCCATGATTCATAATCTATATTAGTCTTATTTTCTATATGTTTCCATAATACAAAACAAAAATGTGGTGTAAATGGATATAAAATTTTTAATACTATTAATAATCCATTATAAATAATTAAATAATCTATTTTATTAGATATTTTATATTTAATAATTTTATTAACTAAAGACATTATAGATGATATAGTTGTATTAAAAATTTGATGTTTTTCAAAATTATTTGTTGCTTTTATGATAGTATCATTTATATAATTTTTTATTATTAATTGTTTTTTATTATATTTAGTAAACATACAATATTTTTCATAAATTTTTTTATAATTATAATTTAATTTTTTATATTTATAAATAAATCTCCATAATTTTTTTAAAAATTTAAACATTCCGTTAATTCCTGATTCTTTCCACTCTAAAGACATAGTTGGAGGAGCAGCAAACATAATAAAAAGACGTAAAGTATCAGCCCCATATTTACGAATAATATCTTGAGGATCAATACCATTATTTTTAGATTTAGACATTTTTATCATACCATTATAAATTAATTTTCTTCCTTTTTTATCAAAAATATTTGTATTATTATTTTTTTTAGAAATAACATTTTTAGATGAAACCCAATGGTATTGATTATTTTTATCTATATAATAATAAGAATCAGCTAAAACCATTCCTTGACATAGTAATTTTTTTACCGGTTCATCTGTGTCTAATAATCCTATATCTCTCATTAATTTATGAAAAAAACGAAAATACATTAAATGCATTGTTGCATGTTCTATACCACCAATATATTGATCGATAGGTAACCAATATTTTGCTTTTTTTTTATCTAACATATTATTATTATCATGGGGACATGTATATCTTGCGTAATACCATGAAGATTCAATAAAAGTATCAAAAGTATCAGTTTCTATTTGTCCAATTATTCCATCCTTATTATATTGAAACCATTTTAAATTTTTTCTAATTTTTTCATTATAATTTTCTTTTATATTTTTATTAAAAAATTTTTTAGGAAAAATTAGAGGTAAATCTTTTTTTTTAAAAGGTATAAAATTACCATCATTTTTTATAATAATAGGAATAGGAGTTCCCCATAATCGTTGTCTTGAAATACTCCAATCTTTTAAGTGATAATATTTTTTATAAAAAGCTATTTTTTTTTTCACTAAATCATTAAATAATAATTTATTATTAACTTTATTATTTTTATCAGCATTCCATATTTTATTTTTATTTATAATTAAAATATTACATTTTTCTGCTAATAATAAATCTATTTTATTATATTGAGGAATGCCTATAGTAGCATTAATTTCATGAATTTTAGATAAGTAATTTACTATTATTATTGGTATTTTTTTTTTTGTAAAAATATTTTCAGCAAATAATAAACTATTTATACATTTTATCTTAATAGGTAAAGATAATTTTTTTTCATAAGAAAATGAAAATTTACATTTTTGAATAAATTTTTTAATTTCTTTATTTTTAATAAATTTTTCACATATAGGATGATTATATAAAATTTTTATAAAATTAATATCTATACATTGATATTTTAATTCTAAAAAAACATTAAGTTTAATATTAGTATTAAATATTTTAAAAAAAATTTCTATTCCTTCTATTTTACCTATCCAATTTTTTTGCATATTTTTAACTTGATTAGGCCAATGTTCTAATTTTTTTAAATAATTCAATAATTCTTCAGAATAAGAAGTAATTTTTAAAAACCATTGTTTAATCCACTTTTTTTTAACAAAACTATGACATCTCCAACAAGAATTATTTATAACTTGTTCATTAGCTAATATTGTTTTATCTGTAGGACACCAATTTATTAAAGATTTTTTTTTATATGCTAATCCTAATTTATATAATTTTAAAAAAAACCATTGTTCCCAACGATAATATTCAGGATCACATGTTGTAATTTCTCTATTCCAATCAAAACTAAATCCTAATAATTTTAGTTGTTTTTTCATGTATAAAATATTATTTTTAGTCCAAATTTTAGGAGAAACATTATTATTATAAGCTGCTATTTCAGCAGGCAAACCAAAAGCATCCCATCCAATTGGATGTAAAACATTTTTACCCAACATACGTTGATATCTAGCAATAACATCTCCTATAGTATAGTTACGAACATGACCCATATGTAATTTACCAGATGGATATGGTAACATTGATAAACAATAAAATTTTTTTTTATTATAATTTTCTGTTACTTTAAAAGTATTTTTTAAATCCCATTGTTTTTGAACGTAAGATTCTATTTCTTTAGGAGAATATTCTTTTTTCATATAAAAAAATTTCCGAATTTATTATTTCTAAAATTATTAAAAAAATAATAAAATATTTTTTATAAAAATAATTTATTATTATATATTTTAATTTTATTAAAAATTTTTTATAAATATGGATTTTTATATCCAAGTAATTTAAGTATATTAATTTCTTTTAATTCCATTAAATTTGCTTCATAAAAATTTTTATGCTTATATTTTAATAAATGTAAAACTGAATGTATAATAATATGAGTATAATGTAATTTTAATGTTTTTTTTTGTAAAATAGATTCATATTCAATAATTTCTTTACATAAAATAATATCTCCTAATAATGTTTTTTTTAAAAAATTATTTTCTAATAAAAAAGATAAAACATTAGTTGGTTTAGATATTTTTAAATATTTTTTATTAAGTTTTTTTATAATATTTTTTTTTACTATAGAAATAGTTATTTCAACTTTTTTAATGTTTTTTTTTGTAAAAATTATATTCAACCAATAAAAAATTTCATTTTTTGTTGGTAAATTATTATTATTTTTACAATAATTATAATAATTTAAAATAATATTTGATTTCATAAAATCCTAAATAAATTAATTTTTACAAACAGAAATAAATTTTGCGTATAAAGAGTATAAATAAGAATCAATAATTTTTACATTTACAAATTCACCAATACAATTGTAATTGTTTGTAAAAAAAACAGTTCTATTATTTTCTGTTTTTCCAAAATATTGATTATTTTGAGTAGATATACCTTCTACTAATACAATTTGTATTGTATTTATCATTTTTAAACTAAATTTTTTAGTTTGTTGTTTTAAATAATATTGTAATAAATATAATCTTTCTTTTTTTTCATTTATACTTATATTATCTTTCATTTTACTAGCTGGAGTTCCAGGTCTAGCAGAATAAATAAAACTAAAACTCATATCTAAGTCAATGTCTAAAATTAATGAAATAGTATCATAAAAATCTTTTTTAGTTTCACCAGGAAAACCGACAATAAAATCCGAGCTAATTTGAATATCAGGTCTAATATTTTTAAGTTTATTTATAATTTGAATGTATTCATTAACATTATATCTTCTTTTCATTAAAGAAAGAATTCGATCAGATCCACTTTGCACTGGTAAATGTAAAAAATTTACTAGTTGAGGAATTTTTTTGTATATATTGATTAAATCATCAGAAAAATTTTGAGGATGACTTGTAGTATATCTAATTCTTTTAATATTTTTTATTTTAGATATCATTTTTAATAATTTAGTAAAATTACAATAATCTTGTTTTATAATATTTCTATAATTATAGGAATTAACATTTTGTCCAAGTAAATGTATTTCTTTAACTCCTTGTAATGATAAATTTTTAATTTCTAAAATTATATCTTTATAAGGTCTACTTATTTCTTTTCCTCTAGTATAAGGAACTATACAATATGTACAATATTTATTACAACCTTCCATAATGGTAACAAAAGAACTTACATTTTTTGTTTTGGTTAAAGGAAAGAATTTAAATTTTTCAATTTTTGGGAAACTTATATCAATTAAATATTTTTTGAACTTACGAACTTTATATATCATTTTAGGTAATCTATGAAAAGTTTGAGGACCAAAAATAATATCTATATAATATGCTCTTTTTAATATTTTTTCTCCTTCCTTAGAAGCAACACAACCTCCAACTCCAATTATAATTTCTGGATTATTTTTTTTTAAATTTTTCCACCTTCCTAATTGATGAAATAATTTTTCTTGTGCTTTTTCTCTAATAGAACATGTATTTAATATTAAAATATTAGCATCTTGGACAGATTTAGTAATTTTACAATTTAATTCTTTTTTCATAATATCAATAATTTTTGAGGAGTCATATTCATTCATTTGACAGCCCCAAGTTTTAATATATAATTTATTATTTAGCATAATCAGATTACAAAAATTATTTTTATAAAAAAATCGAATAAAAGTAATAATGTTAAATTATTCTGGGGTACCTGGATTTGAACCAGGGATGCCGGTATCAAAAACCGGTGCCTTAACCACTTGGCTATACCCCATCATATTTTGCGGAAGACGAGACTCGAACTCGTATTATCTTTTTTAAATAGCCAGAACCTAAATCTGGTGCGTCTACCAATATTTCCGCCACTTCCGCAGAAATAATTTCTATAGCTACGATGGGAGTTGAACCCATGACCTCAGCGTTATGAGTGCTGTGCTCTAAACCAAACTGAGCTACGTAGCCAACAATTATTTTTATATTATGTAAATAATTAAGTATAACGTCAACTAATTTATTTATAAAAATTAGTATTTAAAATTAAATTTAATAAAAGGAATAAACGTAAAATGTATAATTATTATAAAAATAATTTTATTTTTCGAATTATAGATAATGATATAAAACAAAAAAAATATGATATGATTTGTACAAGATTTCCTCCTGAACCTAATGGATATCTACATATAGGTCATATAAAATCTATTTATTTAAACTTTTTAATAGCTAAACATTATAAAGGAAAATGTTTTTTAAGAATTGATGATACTAATCCTTCTACAGAAAATGTTCAATATATTAAATCTATTATCAAAGATTTAAAATGGTTAGGATTTAAATGGGATGAAGAAATTAAGTATTCTTCAAATTATTTTAATTTAATGTATAAATATGCCATAGAATTAATAAATAAAAATTTAGCTTATGTTGATCAATTAAATATTAATGATATTAAAAATTATAGGGGAACATTATTAATACCAGGGGAAAATAGTCCGTATAGAAATCGTTCAAAACAAGAAAATTTAGAATTATTTGAAAAAATGCGTTTAGGTTATTTTCCTGAAGGTAGTATGTCTTTACGTGCAAAAATTAATATGAAATCAAAAGTAATTGTAATGAGAGATCCTGTATTATATAGAATTAAGTTCAAAAAACATCATCAAACTAATAAAAAATGGTGTATATATCCTACATATGATTTTAGTCATTGTATTTCAGATGCAATAGAAGGTATTACACATTCTTTATGTACATTAGAATTTCAAGATAATAGATTATTATATAATTGGATACTAAATAATATTAGTATAGGATTCCATCCTAAACAATATGAATTTTCCAAATTACAAATAGAATATAATATTACTTCAAAAAGAAAAATTAATTTACTAATTAAAAAAAAAATTGTAAATAATTGGAATGATCCTCGTTTATTAACTATTTCTGGACTAAGAAAAAAAGGATATACTCCTTCTTCTTTAAAAGAATTTTGTTATCGTATAGGTGTAACAAAACAAAATAATATTATTGAAAAATCTTTTTTAGAATATTGTATAAAATTTAAATTGAATAAGATAGTTCCTAGAACTATGGCAATTTTACGACCTTTAAAAATAATTATTAGTAATTTTTCTCCAGAACAAAAAATAAAATTATCTATTCCTAATCATCCTAATAATTTAAATATGGGATATAAAAATATTTATTTTACAAAAGAGATATATATAGATATTTTAGATTTTTCTGAAAAAAAAAAAAAAAATTATAAAAGACTTGTTTTAGGTAAAAAAGTACGATTAAGATATGCTTTTGTAATTAAAGCAAATAAAATTATTAAAGATAAACATGGAAATATTCTTTATATTGATTGTAATTATTATAAAGATACATTAGGGATGAAAATTAAAAAAAAACAAGAAATCAAAGGAATTATACATTGGATATCTTGTTCTTATTCAATTTCAGCATATTTTTATTTATATGATATTTTATTTATAAAAAAAAATATTAATAATTCTGATGATATTTTTTCTATTTTAAATAAAAAATCATTATTAATATATAATGGTTTCATAGAGAAAAATTTACTAAAAGAAAATAAAAATAAACATTTTCAATTTGAAAGAGAAGGATATTTTTATTTAGATAAAAAATATAAAAACAAAATTATTTTTAATAGAATCGCGTCATTAAAAAAAAATAATTAATTTAAAAAAAATAAAAAAATAAAATCAATTATATTAATATAATTGATTTTATAATTTTATTTTTTTAATTCTTTAGATATTTGTTTAGTCCATGTTATAATACGTGAATTTGTTAATTCTGGCTGTCTATCTTCATCTATAGTTAATCCTAAAAAATAATTTTTATTTTTTAAACTTTTAGTACTATAAAAATTATAACCTTTAGTAGGCCAATATCCTATAATTTGTGCTTTATTTTTTTTTGTTATATCATAAATAATTTTTATTGCATCACAAAAATAATCTCCATAATCTTCTTGATCACCACAACCAAATAAACTTATAATTTTATTTTTAAAATTAATTTGTTGTAAAATAGGTAAAAAATCATCCCAATCGCATTGAACTTCTCCATAATACCATGTGGGTATTCCAAATAATATAATATTATATTTTTCAATATCTTTTTTTTCTGTTTGAGAAATATTAAATACTGATGAAATTTGATTTCCTAATTGTTTTTGTATTTTTAATGCAACATTTTCTGTATTACCTGTATCACTACCAAAAAAAATACCTATTTTTGACATTTTTTATTATTTTTCTCCAATAAATATTATTTATAAAAAAATTTTAAAATAAAATGAAAAATTAATTTTTCATTTTCAATATGTAACAAATGACCAACATTAGGAATATTATAAATTTTAGCAAAAGGAAATTGACGAAATATGTCATTATAATATATAAAATTTATATAATTAGATAATTCGGCTTTTAAGAAAAAAATATTCCCATTCCATTGAGGAATTATATTCCAATCTAATATTTTTTTATATTCTTTTTTTAAAATTTTTAAGTTAAAATTCCATTTTCCATTTTTAAATGATTTTAATAATACATTTATTATATACACATTTTTAATATGTGATTTCATTATTTGAAAAATTTTTTTTCTAGTTAAAATATTTTTTTGATATATTATATCAAATATAGTAAAGATATTATTATCATAATATTTATATTTAATAGGAGCAATATCTAATATCACAATAAATTTTATTTTATGAGGTATTAATTGAGTAAGTTTCATCGCTATTTTACCTCCCATAGAATGTCCTATAATAATAAGATTATCTTTAATATTTAAGAAATCTAAAGTATCTAAAACATCTTGAGACAAAAAAATATAATCCATTTTTCTTCTATAAGAAATTGATAGTCCATGATTTCTTATATCTAATAATATAATCTTATATTTTAAATATTTATTTAAAAATTTTCCCATTACATATAAACTTTTCTTATTACCAAATAATCCATGAAGTATAATAACTGTATATTTATTTTTAATAAATAAATTACTATATGGAATAATTAAATAACTTAAAATCATATAAAATAAACTCAATATAAATATAGTATTATATTATATATAAATTTAAAAAATTGATTTTTAATAAATTTTAAATTTGTGATATAATTTTTTTATTATAAAAATTTGATGTTTAAAAATATTATTTATTTTAAAGTTTATATCTTATTATATAATAAATAATATGTATATTATGAAAAATATTAATCCTACAAAAACTATTTCTTGGAAAAATTTACAAAATCATAAAAAAGAAATTAAAAAAATTACTCTTCATCATCTTTTTAAACAAGATGTAAATAGATTTAAAAATTTTTCAATTAATTTCGAGAATAATATTCTTTTTGATTATTCAAAAAATATAATAAATAAAAATACAATAAAATTTTTAATTGGTTTAGCAAAAGAAACTAATTGTATTAATGCTATTAATGCATTATTTTATGGTAAAAAAATTAATGTTACAGAACAACGTTCAGTATTACATATAGCAACAAGAACTAATAATTTTTTATTAAAAAATACAAAAATACATAATAATATAAATTTTATTTTACAAAAAATTAAAAATATTTCTGATGATATTATTTCAAAAAAATGGAAAGGTTATACAAATAAAAAAATTAAAAATATTATAAATATAGGTATAGGTGGATCAGAATTAGGACCATTAATGGTTACAGAATCATTAAAATCATATAAAAATAAATTGAATTTATTTTTTTTATCTAATATTGATTCTGATCAATTAGTAGAGATTATAAAAAAAATAAAACTAGAAGAAAGTTTATTTATTATTGTATCAAAAACCTTTACTACACAAGAAACAATAACAAATGCTTTAAGTATAAAAAAATGGTTTATGAAAAATGTTATTACAAACATAAATAAAAATTTAATACTATTAAAACATTTTATTGCTGTAACAAATAATATTAATGCTGCAATAAATTTCGGTATTAATAAAAATAATATTTTACCATTATTATCTGAAATAGGAGGACGTTTTTCTTTATGGTCTTCAGTTGGATTATCTATTTCTTTATCTATTGGTTTTTATAATTTTAAAAAATTATTAAAAGGAGCTAATAAAATGGATAATCATTTTTTTTATACTCCTATAAATAATAATATTCCTATTATTATGGCATTAATTAGTATTTGGTATAGTAATTTTTGGAATACAGAAACAGAAGCAATAATACCTTATTCTTATAATATGCGTTTTTTTCCACAATATTTACAACAACTATGTATGGAATCTAATGGTAAATCTATAGATAGAAATGGAAATAAAATAAAATACCAAACAAGTCCCATAATATGGGGAAATATTGGTACTAATGGACAACATTCTTTTTTCCAAATGTTACATCAAGGAACGAAATTAATACCATGTGATTTTATAGCTTCAGTAAATAATTTAAACAATTCTTTTAAAGAACATCATAATCAATTAATTTCAAATTTTATTGCACAAACTAAAACATTAGCATTTGGTAATACTAATAATAAAGATATATTACAGGAAAATATATATAAATATTGTTTTGGTAATCATCCAAGTAATTCTATTTTTTTAAGAAAAATTAATCCTTATAATTTAGGATCATTAATTTCTTATTATGAACATAAAATTTTTATACAAGGAGTGATATTAAATATTTTTTCTTTTGATCAATGGGGTGTTGAATTAGGTAAAAAAGTAGCTAATATTTTGTTAAATGATATTAGCCAAGAAATAAAAGAAATAAATAAATATGATAGTTCAACTAATGGATTAATAAATTTTTATAAGTCTTTTAGTTAATTTTTATTAATTAAAAATCAATAAATGAAATTTATTTAATTAATAAAAATAAAAAGTAATGTTTTATAATATATATATTTTTTATTTAAAGGTAATATTATAAATACAATTTAAATATTATTAATATAATAATATTTATATATTTTACTAATTAAATAATGTTTTTTTAAAAAAATTTTTACCAAGTTTTATATATCTTTTTTTATAATTTTATTATTTTTAAATTTAAAGTTAAGATTTTTATATGATCTTTTAAATTTAGGTATTAAAAGAAAATTTATTTTTTTATTTAAAATCCTAATATTAGGATATTGAATAATATTTTTTTTAATTTTTGAGTTTAATTCAATAGTACTATAACTAGTAAATAATTTAACATTACCAATATTATTACTATTAATATTAAATTCATTAATAATTGCTCCTACAATATGACGAACTTCTACATTATCTTTTTTCCCTATATTAATACGATATATATCCATATAATTTTTTATTTTTTTATATTTTTTTATATAATTATTTTTAACAAGATTTGATTTCTTATAAAATTTTTTTCTTGTATTATAAGAAGGATCAGGAGGTAAAATGAGAGGTCTTTTTTCCTGTGCCATTTTTAATAAAATAGTCATTAATGTTTCTTGATTTATATCAATTTGAATTAATATTTTTGATAAAATATTTTTATATTTTTTTAAATCTATATTATTTACTTCCTTTTGTATTTTTACAATAAATTTTTCTAATCTTTTTTGACCTAAAATTTTTGAATTTGGTAATATTATTTCATTAATATTACATTTAATTCTACGTTCAATATTTTTAAGTAATCTTTTTTCTCTGTATTCAATAAATGTTAAAGATTTACCTTGTCTACCTGCTCTTCCTGTTCTACCTATACGATGAATATATGATTCTATATCCATAGGAAAATCATAATTTATAACTAGATTTATTTTATCAACATCTAAACCTCTTGCAGCAATATCTGTAGCAATTAAAATTTTTAATTTTCCATTTCTAAATTTTTCTAAAGTTTGTTCTCTATTACTTTGTTTCATATCACCATTTAATGGTGCACTATCATAACCAAATTGTTTTAGTATATCTGATATTTCAATTGTAGATGTTTTCATTTTAACAAATATTAAAACTGCATCAAAATTTTCAGTTTCTAAAAATTTCATCAAAGCATCTATTTTTTTACCATATATTATCCAATAAGTTTGTTTAATATCAGGAATAGTTTTAATATTTGTTTTTATAAATATTTCATATGGATGTATCATAAATTTTTTGGTTATATTTTTTATTCTTTGTGGCATTGTTGCTGAAAATAATGAAGTTTGATATCCTTTAGGTATTGTTGATAATATTTTTTCTACATCTTCAATAAAACCCATTCTTAACATTTCGTCAGCTTCATCTATAACTAAACTACGTAATTTAGTTAAATTAACAGTTTTTTTTTTTATATGATCTAATAAACGTCCTGGAGTAGCTATAATAATTTGTACTCCTAAACGTAAATTTTTTAATTGTAGATGATATGACTGTCCTCCATATAATGGAGCAATATTTACACCATGAATATATTTTGCAAAAACTAATGTAGCTTCTGCTACTTGTATCGCTAATTCTCTTGTAGGTGTTAAAATTAATACTTGTGTTGCTTTTATAGATAAATTTAAATTATTTAATAGTGGTAATATAAATGCTGCAGTTTTACCACTTCCTGTTTGTGCTATTCCTAATACATCTTTACCTGTTAATAAATAAGGAATACATTTTTTTTGTATAGGAGAAGGTTTTAAATAACCTGTATTATTTAATGATTTTAAAAGAAACTTATTTAAACCAAATTTTGCGAAAGTAATATTAGTCATTCATTATGTTCCTTAATATATTTAAAAAAAAGATTAATATTTTATATTAATAAATAAAATATTTATAAATATTTAAATTGTAATTATGTTTAAAATAAACATAATTACAAATATTAATAATTAATTTTCACAAATTACTACATTAATTACTATTTATCTTTTGATAATGTTATTCAAATTAATTTTTTATACAAAATAAAAATTAAATTTTTTTACTAACATTTTTATTAGCAGCTTTTATACTTAATCTAATTCTTCCTTGTTTATCAATTTCCATAACTTTTACAAATACATTTTGTAATAATTTTAAATAATCACTAACTTTATTCACATGTTTATTAGCTATTTGAGAAATATGTACTAATCCTTCTTTTCCATTACCTATAGAAATAAATGCTCCAAAATCAACAATACGAATCACTTTACCATTATAGATTTTTCCAATTATTATATCTGCTGTAATTTCTTCTATACGACTAATTGCAAATTTAATTTGTTCATTATTTTTAGCTGCTATTTTTATAACTCCATTATCTTCTATTTCAATAATTGTATCAGTTTCTTCTGTTAAAGCTCTAATAACAGAACCTCCTTTTCCTATCATATCTTTAATCTTCTCCGGATTAATTTTAATGGTATGAATTCTTGGTGCAAATTCTGAAATATTTTTTCTAGGAAAACAAATAGCTTTTTTCATTATTTTTAAAATATGTAATCTAGCTAATTTTGCTTGTGCTAAAGCTAATTTCATAATTTTATAGGTTATACCTTCTATTTTCATATCCATTTGTAATGAAGTAATACCTTTTTCAGTACCTGCAACTTTGAAATCCATATCACCTAAATGATCTTCATCACCTAAAATATCTGATAATATTATAAAATTTTTATTTTCTTTAATTAATCCCATTGCTATTCCAGCAACAGCATTTTTTATAGGAATACCTGCATCCATCATAGCTAAAGAAGCACCACATACTGAAGCCATTGAAGAAGAACCATTTGATTCTGTTATCTCTGATACAATTCTTATTGTATATGGAAAATTATTTATGTCAGGCATTACTGGGATTAATGATTTTTTTGCTAGATTACCATGACCAATTTCACGTCTTTTAGGATTACTAATAATCCCAATTTCACCAACAGAGTAAGAAGGAAAATTATAATGAAATAAAAAATTATCTATTTTATTATTAATTAAATTATCTAAAGATTGTGCATCTCTAGCAGTACCTAATGTTGCTGTTACTAAAGCTTGTGTTTCTCCACGTGTAAATAAAGCTGAACCATGTGTTCTAGGAAGAATTCCTGTACGTACATCTAAATTACGGATCATATCATGTTCACGACCATCAATTCTAAGATTTTTATCAATAATATTTTTTCTTACTATTTTCTTTTCTAATTCATAAAAAATTTCATTTATATGATTAATAGATGTATTTTCATATTCTTTTTCTTCTTTTAATAATTCAATAATTTTTAATTTAATTAAATCAATTTGATTAATTCTATTTTGCTTTTCTTTAATACTATATGCGTTTATTAAATCTTTTTGTGATAAAAAAATAATTTTTTGTTTAAGATTTTTATTTATAGGATATAATGTCCATTCTTTATCTTTTTTTTTAACTTTATTAGATAAATGAATAATATTATCAATTAATTTTTGTTGTTTATTATGACCATATATTATTGCATTTAAAATTTGTTCTTCAGTTAATAAATTAGATTTTGCTTCTACCATTAAAATAGCTTTTTTTGTACTAGTAACAATTAAATCTAATTCACTATTTTTCATCTCTTTTATACTAGGATTTAGTATATATTTTTTATTAATATAACCAACACGAGCAGTTCCAAATATTCCATTAAAAGGAATTCCGGATAAATTTAAAACAGTAGATGCTCCAATAATAGCTACAATATCCGGATTAATATCAGGATTTAAAGACATAACAGTAGCAATTATTTGTACTTCATTTAAAAAACCTTTTTTAAATAATGGTCTTATAGGACGATCTATTAAACGAGAAATTAATATTTCTCCTTCACTAGGACGTCCTTCTCTACGAAAAAAATTACCAGGAATACGTCCAGCAGCATATGATTTTTCTTGATAGTATACCGATAATGGAAAAAAATTTTGTTCTGGTACTACTTTTTTATCTACTACCATTGTTACAAAAACAGCTGTATCATCAATACTAACCATTACTGCTGATGTTGCTTGTCTAGCTATCATTCCTGTTTCAATAGTTACAGTATTATTACCATAACGAAATCTATGAATAATGGGATTTAACAAAATAAATATCCTTTAAAAAAATTTAATATTAAGAATTTAAACTTTTAAAAATTTATAAATAATATTAAAAATATATTTATTTTTTTAATCCTAAATCTTTAATTAATATGTTAAAATCATGCAATTTTTTTTTTTTTAAATAATTTAATAATTTTCGACGTTGTGATATCATATGTAATAATCCTCTACGACTGTGGTGATCTTTTTTATGTAAATTAAAATGTTTATGTAAATAATTAATTTTAAATGTTAGTAAAGCTATTTGTATTTTTGTTGATCCTTTATCTTTATCATTTATTTTATATTTTTCTATGATTTTTTCTTTTTTTTCTTTATTAAAATACATAATTAAACTCCAATAAATTATTTATTAATTAAAATAATTATAAAATTTTTAAATGAAATTTATTAATTTATATTTTGTTATATAACCTTCATTATTAATTTGACAAACACCTATAAGGTTATAGGAATTATCTTCGAATATACGGAATATTTTGTATTTTTTTACTAAAGGAACAATTTTTATTTTTTTTCCATTTTTAATATTATTTATTAATGTAAATGATAAATATAATTTAGGTAAATAATTTATCATATAATTAATTGGTAATAATAATTTATCTATTAAAAAAACATTTAATTTATTATTTTTATAATTTTCAATTAAAATATTTAACTGTTCAATAGTTATAACATTTTTGTGTAAAATAGAAATATGAGATATTTGTATTCTACGTAATTTTATTATATGTGCTCCACAATTTAGTTTATCTCCTAATTCATCAATAATACTGCGTATGTAAGTTCCTTTAGAACAATTAATTTTTAATTTAATTTTATTTTTATAAAATTTTAATAACTTAATGTCATAAATTATAATTTTTCTTTTTTTTAAATGAGAAAAATTAATTCCTAATCTAGCATATTTATAAAGAGGTATACCTTTATATTTAAGAGCAGAATACATAGGAGGAATTTGTGTATTTTCTCCTTTAAAAAAATTTATTTTTTTAATAATATTTTCTTTATTTACATAAATATCTCTTTTCTTAATAAGAACACCATCTTTATCAGCAGTATTAGTTTTTTCACCTAACAATGCCGTAACTATATAAATTTTATTTTTATTTATTAAATAACTACTAAATTTAGTATATTCTCCTAAACAAATCGGCAGCAAACCACTAGCAAGTGGATCTAATGTTCCTGTATGACCTGCTTTTTTTGCTCTAAAAATAATTTTAATATATTGAAGAAGTTTATTTGATGTATAACCTGTAGATTTGTCAAGTAATAATAAACCATTTATATTACGTTTCTTTATTTTTTTAGACATATATTAATTAATATTTATATTATAATTTTACTTATATAATTAAGTATTTTTTTTAATTTTACTTAAAATATCATTAATATATTTTCCTTCTTTTAAAGAAAAATCTAAAAAAAATTTAATTTTTGGTATTTTTCGTAAATTAATTTTATTTTTAAGAATATATCTAATATATTCTGTAATATTATTTAAATGATAAAGTGAATTTTGTTTATTATTTATTTTTTCTTCTTTATATGGTAATATTATAAAAATTTTTGCATATGAAAAATCTTTTGATATTAATATATCAGTAACAGTAATAAATTTATTAATTCTTATGTCATTAATATTATTTTGTAATATTTTTGCTATTTGTTTTTTTAATTCATATGAAATACGTAAATTACGATACAAAAAACCCCCATTTTAATATTTAATAATATTAAAAAATATTATTCTATTTTTAATTACTATTTTTTTATAATTTCAGTTTTTGAAAAAACTTTTATTTTATCTCCTATTTTAATATCATTAAAATTTTTGATACTAATTCCACATTCCATACCATTACGTACTTCATTAACATTTTCTTTAAATCTTCTTAAAGAATCAAGTATTCCTTGATAGATAATATTTTTATTTCTTAATAATTTTATTAAATTATTACGTTTAATAAATCCATATGTAACTATACACCCAGCTATAATTCCTATTTTAGGAATTGTAAAAATACTTCTTACTTCTGCTAATCCTAATAATTGTTCTTGATATTTTGGTAATAAAAGTTTTTTTATATATTTTTTCATATCATCTATTAAATCATAAATAATAGAAAAATATTTAATTTTTATTTTTTCTGTTCTTATTAAATTTTTAGCAATATTATTTGCTTTAATATTAAAAGCAATAATAATAACATTATTTTTATTACTAGCTATTGCAAATAATACATCTGTTTCTGTAATTTCTCCTACTCCTGAATTAATAATTTTTATATTAATTTTTTCATTAGACAATTTAATTAAAGTATCTTTAATAGCTTCTACAGAACCTTGTACATCTCCTTTTAATAAAATATTTATTTCATGAATGTTTTTATTATTATCATTTAAATCTAAAAATATTTTTTTAAATTGTTCTTGTTTTTTTTCTAATTTAATTTCACGATATTTATTTTTTCTATATAATGCTACTTCTTTAGCTTTTTTTTCGTCATTTACTTCTATTAAAATATCACCAGCATATGGAATTTCAGATAAACCTAAAATTTTAATAGGAGTAGAAGGTCCAGCTTGGATTATATTTTCTCCTTTAAAATTCATTAATCTTTTTATTCTACCATAAGTACATCCACATAATACTATATTTCCTTTTGTTAGTATTCCTTCTTTTATTAAGATATTAGCTATAGGACCTTTTCCTTTATCTAAATAAGAATCAATAACGATACCTTGAGCCATACCTGTATTAATTGCTTTCAATTCTAACATTTCGGCTTGTAATAAAATAGCATTTAGTAAATCTTTAATACCTTCTCCTGTTTTAGCAGAAACATTAACAAAAATATTATCTCCGCCCCATTCTTCAGGTATAATATTATACCTACTTAAATCACTTTTTATTTTTTTAAAATTTGAAATTTTTTTATCGATTTTATTAATAGCAACTATAATAGAAACTTTTGTTTTTATTGCGTGTTTTATTGCTTCTATAGTTTGTGGCATAACTCCATCATCAGCTGCAATAACTAATATAATTATATCTGTAATTTGTATTCCTCTTAACCTCATAGAGGTAAAAAATTTATGTCCAGGAGTATCAAGAAATGTGATATTTTTATTATCAAATTTTATTTCATAAGCATTTATATATTGAGTTATTCCACCTACTTCTTTTAAAGCAATATTACTAGAAAAAATATAATCTAATAAAGAAGTTTTACCATGATCTACATGACCCATAATTGTTACTATAGGAGATCTTGTTTTTGGTTTTATATTAATATTATTTTTATTATTATCAATTAATAATTTTTCTATATCATTTTCATGACGTAATATAACTTTATGTCCCATTTCTTCTGCAATTAATTGAGCAGTTTCTTGTTTTAAATATTGATTAACATCAGAAATTTTTTCTCCCATATTTGTCATAATTTTTATTAATTCTGAACTTTTAACAGCCATTCTATTCGATAATTCTAATATACTAATGGTCTCATTAATAACAATATCACGGTTAATATTTTTAATAGGTTTATTAAAATTTTGATATAATTTAGAAGAATTTAATTTATATTTTTTATTAGTAGTATTTTTTTTCTTATCTTTATAATTTTTAGAATTTATTTTATATTTTTTTTTCTTATATATTTTTTTATTAAAAATATCATTATTTATATTTTTATTTTTTGAATTTTTTTGAACATAATATTTTTTATTTTTGTTTATTTTTTTTTTATTTAATTCTAAATAATTTTTTTTCTGATAATCTGTAATATTTTTTATATTACTAACTTTTTTGTTTTTAATTTTTATAGATTTTTTTTTACCTTGATTATTGTTGACATATGAAACATTATATTTTTTTTTATGTAAAGTTAATAATTTTAAATTTTTTATTTTTTTATTTTTTAAATATATTAAAAGTTTTTTTTTTTCTTCTATATTAACAATATCATTTTCTAATTTAGAAATACCTGTATCAGAAAAATATTTGATTATATTTTTCACTGAAATTTTAATTTCATTAGCTAAAGATTTTATAGTTATAACAGCATCTATCATGCTGTCTACTCCTCTATTTTTATAATTAATTATGTATTATTTTTTTTTATTAAACCAACAAATATTTCGTGCAGACATAATTATTTTTCCTGCTTCTAATTCATTTAGATTATCTATATCAGATATATCTTCAATACTTTGTTCTGCTAAATTTTCAATAGTTAAAATTCCTTTATTTATTAATAATTCAGATAATTTTTTATCAATTCCTTTTAATTGTAACAAATTATTTTTAAATTTTTCATGATTATTTTTCCTTATTAAAGATTCATTATTTATATTTTTAGCTAATTTTTTAATTTTTTTTAAATAATTCATTTTTAAATTAAAACTATTAGTTATCTTACATAATTTATTTAGTGGAATTAATATTAAGTCTTTAAAAGAAGATATCTTCCCATCCTCAACTATTGTTTTTGATAATTTATATTCTATTTTTAAATGTTTTACAAACATATCAATAATATTATTTTTTTCTTGTTTATGTTTATGAAATAAATCATTTTTAGTCATAACATTTAATTCCCAACCACTTAATTGTGATGCTAAACGAATATTTTGTCCATGTCTGCCAATAGCTTGTGCTAAGTTATTTTCCTTTACTACAATATCTATAATATGTTTTTTTTTATTTAAAATAATTGTTGATATTTCAGCAGGAGACATTGCATTAATAACAAATTTTTCAGGATCAGAATTCCATAATACAATATCAATACGTTCTCCATTTAATTCGTTAGAAATTGCTTGTACTCTAGCACCTCTCATGCCTACACAAGCTCCTACAGGATCTATTCTTTTATCATTTGTTTTTACAGCAATTTTAGCTCTAGATCCTGGATCTCTTACAACACCTTTAATTTCAATTAATCCTTCTGCTATTTCAGGAACTTCTATATGAAATAATTCAATTAACATTTGTACTTTAGATCTACTTAAAAATAATTGTGTTTCCTTAACATTTTCTTTAATATAGAAAAGTAGACCTCTTATTCTATCTCCTAGTCTAAAATTTTCTCTTGGTAACATATCAGAACGTAAAATAATAGCATCAGTACTATGTCCTAAATCTAAATTTAAGTATTTTCTATTTACTTTTTTTACTATTCCACTTAATATTTTACCTTCTTTTTTCTTAAATTTAGCAATAGTAATAGCCTTTTCAGCTTCTCTTACCTTATGTACAATAACTTGTTTAGCAGCTTGAGTAGTAATACGATCAAAATTAATAGATTTTATTTGATCATAAATATAATCACCTAATTTTAAATTATTATCTTCAATACGTGCAGCATCTAATGTAATTTCTTTAGTAGGATAATTAACCTTTTTTACAATTAACCATTTTCTAAAAGTATTAAAATTACCATTTTTGCGATCAATATTAACAAATACTTCTATATCTTGTTCATATTTTTTTTTTGTAGCACTAGCTAAAGCACTTTCCATAGCTTCAAATATTTTTTCACGAGGTAAAGATTTTTCATTTGAAACTGCTTCAATAACAGCTAATATTTCTTTATTCATCCTAGTTATCCTTAAATATTAAATTCTAAAATTAGAAAACTAGATTATATTCAAAGATTATTACTTATATTAGCAATATGAATGTATTTTTTTAATAAAAATAATAATTATTTGAAATAATATTTTTATTATCTATATAAATATATCTACATTATAGATTAATTTTATTTAATTCAAAAAAATTTTATCAGTATAAATATATAAAATAATTTTATAAATTATATATATATATTATAAAAATATCATCATTAATTAGTAATTAATATAAAATGCGGTATTTGGTTGCGGGAGTTGGATTTGAACCAACGACCTTCGGGTTATGAGCCCGACGAGCTACCAAACTGCTCCACCCCGCGTCTACTTTAGAGAATATATGATATGCTAAAAATATAAATAATGCAATATTAATTTTGGTACCGAAGACGGGACTTGAACCCGTAAACCCAAAATAACAGGGTACTACCACCTCAAGGTAGCGTGTTTACCAATTTCACCACCTCGGTAAACAATTACTATTTATATTCTATATGATATTGTTGCACCATATTATCTTTTTTATATTTTTTTACATTAATATTATTTAACATTAAACTAATAATAAAAAATAAAGATGTTAATGTAATAATCAACCTAGTTAATATTTTATTTGACATATTTGTTTCAAAAGGTGATTTTGTATTACTTAATGAACTAATATCAATTTCATCATTATTTTGAAACATAATAACACTAACTAAAATAGTTGTAATAAAAATAAACAAAATCAATAATAATTTATACATATAATTTTAACAAATAATATCTTAATAAAATATCAATTTATATATATTATATAATAATAAATATTAATTACAATAAAAAATTCATTTTTTATATAAAAATATATTTTATATTTCTATTATTTTTAATAAAAAATATTAATTTTATAAAAATTAGTTATTAAAAATTATTTTTTATTTTAAAAATAATATTTAATATAAAAAATCTATGATATTTTATCATATTACTTATTTTAATTTTTATAAAATATCATAAATTATTTATATATTTTAAATATTATTTCTTTTCTATATTATTTAGGTGGTCTGACTTTTTTTCTAGCCATTAAATCATCAATTTGTATTATACCTATTGTTTCATATTTAATTAGAGTATTTTTCATAGCATGTAAAATATCAATATTATCATTTAAAATTTTAAATGCTCTATTATAATTTTCTTGTATTAAATATTTAACTTCTTGATCAATTATTTTTGCTGTTTCATCAGACATATGTTTAGCTTTAGCAACTGATCTTCCTAAAAAAATTTCATCTTCTTCTTCTGCATATAATAAAGGACCTAATTTTTTCGAAAAACCCCATTGTGTCACCATATTTTTTGCAATATTTGTTGCAATTTTGATATCATTAGATGAACCTGTTGAAACATATTTTTCACCATAGATAATCTCTTCAGCTATTCTACCACCATATAATGTAGATATTTTACTTTCTAATTTTTGTCGGCTAATACTAATTATATCAATTTCAGGTAAAAAAAATGTTACTCCTAATGCTCTTCCTCTAGGAATAATTGTTACTTTATGTACTGGATCATGATCTGGAACTAATCTTCCAATAATTGCATGACCTGCTTCATGATAAGCAGTAGCTTCTTTTTGTGCTTCTGTCATAACTAAAGAACGTCTTTCTGCTCCCATCATAATTTTGTCTTTTGCTTTTTCTAATTCTAACATAGAAACAAAATTATAATTTTGACGAGCCGCTAATAAAGCTGCTTCATTTATTAAATTAGCTAAATCAGCTCCTGAAAAACCAGGAGTTCCTCTTGCTATAATTTTAAGATCAACTTCTTTTGATATAGGTATATTTTTTATATGTATTTTTAATACCTGTTCTCTTCCTCTTATATCTGGTAAACCAACAATTACTTGACGATCAAAACGTCCAGGTCTTAAAAGAGCCGGATCTAATACATCAGGACGATTAGTAGCTGCAATAACAATAATACTTTCATTATCATTAAAACCATCCATTTCAACTAACATTTGATTTAAAGTTTGTTCTCTTTCATCATGACCACCACCTAATCCTGCTCCTCTTTGTCTCCCTACAGCATCTATTTCATCAATAAAAATAATACATGGAGAAGATTTTTTAGCGATACTAAACATATTTCTTACTCTAGAAGCACCAACTCCTACAAACATTTCAACAAAATCAGAACCAGAAATAGTAAAAAATGGTACTTTTGATTCTCCTGCTATAGCTTTTGCTAATAAAGTTTTTCCTGTTCCTGGAGGTCCTACCATTAAAATTCCTTTAGGAATTTTACCTCCTAATTTTTGAAATTTTGCTGGTTCTTTTAAATAATCAACTAATTCTTTTACTTCTTCTTTCGCTTCATCACATCCAGCTACATCATTAAATGTAATTTTTATTTGATCTGTTGTTAACATTTTAGCTTTACTTTTTCCAAAAGATAAAGCTCCTTTACCACTACCTTGTAGTTGACGCATAAAAAAAATCCAAACCCCAATTAATAACAACATTGGAAACCAAGAAATAAAAATAGATAGTAATATACTAGGGGGTTCAAGAGGTTCTCCTAATACTTTTATATTTTTTGAAAGTAGCATTTCAAGTAAATGTGAATCATGCATTGGTAAATAAGTAGTATAATTACTATTATCTTTTCTAAAAACACGAATTTTTCTTCCATTAATACTTGTTTTAATTATTTTATTTTGTTTTATTTCAGATAGAAAAGTTGAATATTCAATTTTAGTTTTTTTATTTGATCCATTTGGATTCAAACTCTGGAAAACAGATATTAATATGACTGTAATTGCTAACCAGAGAATTAGATTTTTTGCCATATCATTCAAAAGAATAACCTCTTGTAACTTTGTTAGTATATTTTATATTAATTCTTATATTTTTTTGCAACAATATAAATTTCACATGATTGAGATCTTGAAGCATTAGGTTTACTAATTTTAATTTCTTTAAATACAGAATTGATTTTATTATAGTATTTAACTAATTCTTGACTTTGAAAAGTTTTTACTAAAAAACTACCATTATGTTCTAAAAAAGAATAACATAATTCTAATGTTATTTTATTCAAATGAATAATACGTGGTATATCTATTTCTTTTATACCAGATATATTAGGAGATATATCAGACATTATAATTTGAACTTTTGTTTTTTTTAATATTTGAAAAATTTTATTTAATGTAATAGAATTACATATATTTCCCTGATAAAAATTAACTTTGTTAATTGGATTCATTGGTAATATATCACAAGCTATAACTTTCCCATTATTACCAATTTTTGATGCAGCAAAGCTAGACCATCCACCAGGTGAAGATCCTAAATCAATTACTGTTATATCATCATTGTTAAATATTTTGTATATTTTATTTATTTCTTCTAATTTAAACCATGATCTAGATCTAAATTTATTAATATTTTTTTGTACTTTTTTTATATAAAAATCTTTAAAATGATTTTTTAACCATTTTTTAGATTTTTTATTTTTTTTAAAATTCATAAAAATTATTTATTATCAAATATTTAATAATTTTTTAAAAATTACACATTAAATCATAACAAAAAATTTAAAATATTACAATTTGTAATGAAATAAAAAAATATATAAAATTAATAATTTTAGTTTTTTTTAATTAGCATTTAATAATTCAGTTAAATTAGCAGCAGCTGAATCTACAGAAGAAATATTATTTGTTTTTTTATTAAATTTTAATTTTTTTTTCTTAATTCTATCTTGATGATAAGAATATCCAGTTCCAGCAGGAATTAATCTTCCTACAATAACATTTTCTTTTAGTCCTTTTAATTGATCACATTTTCCAGCTACTGATGATTCAGTTAATACTCTTGTTGTTTCTTGAAAAGATGCTGCAGAAATAAAAGATGAAGTTGCTAAAGATGCTTTAGTAATACCTAATAAATCATGATTATATAATGCTATATTTTTTCCTTGTTCTTGTAATTTTTTATTTACAATTTTTATTTTTGATACTTCTACTTGTTCTCCTTCTAAAAAATTAGAATCTCCCATTTTTATTATAGTAACTTTTCGTAACATTTGACGTATAATAACTTCTATATGTTTATCATTAATTTTAACTCCTTGAAGTCGATAAACATCTTGTACTTCATTAATTATATAGTTGGTAACTGCATTAATTCCTCTTAATCTTAAGATATCATGTGGAGATTCTGGACCATCTGAAATAATATCTCCTTTATTAATTAATTCTCCTTCAAAAATATTTAATTGTCTCCATTTTGGAATCATTTCTTCATATGGTTGAATATCAGAATTTATAGGAGTAATTATTATTCTTCTTTTTCCTTTTGTTTCTTTACCAAAAGAAATAATACCACTAATTTCTGCTAAAATAGCAGAATCTTTTGGTTTCCTAGCTTCAAATAAATCAGCTACTCTGGGAAGTCCTCCAGTAATATCTTTTGTTCCACCTGATTCTTGTGGAACTTTTGCTAAAACATCACCTGCATTTATATGGGCACCATCTTTTAAATGAACTATTGATTTATTAGGTAAAAAATAATGTGCAGGAATGTCTGTACCTGGAATAATTATATCTTCATCAAGATCATTTATTATTTTAATCATGGGTCTAAAATCTTTACCTATAGAAGTTCTTTCAAAAGTATCTAAAACAACAATAGATGTTAATCCAGTTAAATCATCAGTTTGTTTTACAATTGTTTGTCCTTCTAACATATCAATAAATTTTACTTTTCCACTTACTTCACTAATAATAGGCATACTGTGAGGATCCCAATATGAAATTATTTCTCCTGCATTAATATTTGATCCATTTTTTTTTGTTATAATAGCACCATATGGTATTTTATAACTTTCTATAATTTTATTAAAATTATTAATAATTTTTAATTCAGAATTTCTGGATATTACTACTAATTTATTAGTAGAGTTTATAACTGATTTTACATTTATTAACTTTATAACTCCATTATCTTTAACTTGAATACTTGATTCAGTAGCTGAACGAGAAGCCGCACCTCCAACATGAAAAGTTCTCATTGTTAATTGAGTTCCTGGTTCACCTATTGATTGTGCTGCAATAACTCCTATAGCTTCTCCTATATTTATTAAATGTCCTCTTGCTAAATCACGACCATAACAATATGCACATACTCCAAAATCATTTTCACAACTCACTACAGATCTTACTTTAATATTATCAATTGCATATTTTTCTAATATATCACAGTATTTTTCATTTAATAATGTATTCCTATTAATTAAAATTTCTTTTCTATCTGGATAAAAAATATCTTCTGCAACTACTCTTCCTAATACTCTTTCTCTTAATGATTCTTTTATATCTCCTCCAGTAATAATAGAAGAAATTTTTATACCATCTAAAGTTAAGCAATCATTTTTTGTTATAACTAAATCTTGAGCTACATCTACCAATCTACGAGTAAGATAACCAGAATTTGCTGTTTTTAAAGCAGTATCTGCTAATCCTTTACGTGCTCCATGAGTTGAAATAAAATATTGTAAAACATTTAATCCTTCTCTAAAATTAGCGATAATTGGAGTTTCAATAATAGAACCATCTGGTTTTGCCATTAAACCTCTCATCCCAGCTAATTGTCTAATTTGTGCTGCAGAACCTCTAGCACCAGAATCTGCCATCATAAAAATATTGTTAAAAGAACTTTGTTCTGTTATCAAACCTTTTTTATCTATTACTTTTTCTACAGACAAATTTTTCATCATAGCTTTCGCTACTTTTTCATTAGCAGCAGCCCAAATATCAATAACTTTATTATATTTTTCTCCTGCAGTCACAAGACCTGATTGAAATTGTTCTTGAATTTCAGTAACTTCAGATTCTGCTTCAGAAATAATATCTGTTTTATTATTAGGTATTATAATATCATCTATACCTACAGAAGAACCTGATTTAGCAGCATAATAAAAACCAGTATACATAATTTGATCAGCAAAAATAACTGTAGATTTTAATCCTAAAATTCGATAACATATATTTAAAATGTGTGATATATCTTTCTTACCTAAAGTTTTATTTATCATATTATATGATATACCTTTAGGTACATAATTCCAAAAAATGGCTCTACCAATAGTAGTATCTACAATACTACTATTTTTTATCCATATATTCTTAATTAAATTTTTTTTATATTCTTTTATTTTTACTTTAACACGAGCATGTAAATCAGCTTGTCCTAAAATATAAACACGTTCTGCTTCTTTAGGACCTGTTAATATCATTCCTTCTCCATAAGCATTAATTTTATCTTTAGTCATATAATATATACCTAAAACTACATCTTGTGATGGTACAATAATTGGTTCTCCATTTGCAGGAGATAAAATATTATTAGTAGACATCATTAAAATTCTTGCTTCTAATTGAGCTTCTAATGTTAAAGGAATATGCACAGCCATTTGATCTCCATCAAAGTCTGCATTATAAGCAGCACACACTAAAGGATGTAATTGTATTGCTTTTCCTTCAATCAAAATAGGTTCAAAAGCTTGAATCCCTAACCTATGTAAGGTTGGAGCTCTATTTAATAGAATAGGATGTTCTTTTATTACTTCATCTAAAATATCCCATACTATTGATTCTTCTTTTTCTACCATTTTTTTTGCGGCTTTAATGGTAGTAGCAAAACCTTTAACTTCTAATTTTCCATATATAAATGGTTTAAATAATTCTAATGCCATTTTTTTAGGTAATCCACATTGATGTAATCTTAAATATGGACCTACAGTAATTACTGATCTTCCTGAATAATCAACTCTTTTACCTAATAAATTTTGTCTAAACCGACCTTGTTTTCCTTTAATCATATCAGCTAAAGATTTTAAAGGACGTTTATTAGAACCGGTAATAGATTTACCTCTTCTTCCATTATCTAATAAAGCATCAACAGCTTCTTGTAACATACGTTTTTCATTTTTAATAATAATATCAGGAGCTGATAATTCTAGTAAACGTTTTAATCTATTATTACGATTAATAACTCGACGATATAAATCATTTAAATCAGATGTTGCAAATCTTCCTCCATCCAAAGGAACTAAAGGTCTTAAATCTGGTGGTAGAACAGGTAATACTGTCATAATCATCCATTCTGGTTTATTACCTGAATTTATAAAAGATTCTAGTAATTTTATTCTTTTAGATATTTTTTTTCTTTTAGTTTCGGAATTAGTATTATTTAATTCATCACGTAATATTTTACATTCTTGTTTTAAATTAATATTTTTTAATAAATACTGTATTGCTTCTGCTCCCATCTTAGCTTCAAATTCATCACCAAATTCTTCTAATGCATTTGAATATTGTTCTTCAGATAAAATTTGTTTTTTATTTAATGAAGACATACCTTCTTCAATTACTACATACGATTCAAAATATAATACTCTTTCTATATCCCTTAAAGGAATATTTAATAATAAACCTATTCTAGAAGGTAATGATTTTAAAAACCATATATGTGCAATAGGTGATGCTAATTCAATATGTCCCATACGATCTCTTCTAACTTTAGTTTGTGTTACTTCTACTCCACATTTTTCACAAACAACACCTCTATGTTTTAGACGTTTATATTTACCGCATAAACACTCATAATCTTTAATAGGACCAAAAATACGTGCACAAAATAATCCATCTCTTTCTGGTTTAAATGTACGATAATTAATTGTTTCAGGTTTTTTTACTTCTCCAAAAGACCAAGATTTTATCATATCAGAAGAAGCTAAAGAAAGTTTTATTGTATCAAATTCTTCAATTTTATTTTGTGATTTTAAAAAATTAAATAAATCTTTCACAAATTTATTACCTCAATCATATTATGAGTAGATAAAACTTTAATAATTACTATTTATTTTCTAAATTAATATTTATACCTAAAGATCGTATTTCTTTTAATAAAACATTAAATGACTCTGGAATACCAGCATTCATTTGATGATTTCCATCAACAATATTTTTATACATTTTTGTTCTACCATTTACATCATCAGATTTAATTGTTAGCATTTCTTGTAAAGTATATGCTGCTCCGTATGCTTCTAATGCCCAAACTTCCATTTCACCAAATCTTTGGCCTCCAAATTGAGCTTTCCCTCCTAATGGTTGTTGTGTTACTAAACTATAGGAACCTGTAGATCTAGCATGCATCTTATCGTCTACTAAATGATTTAATTTTAACATATACATATATCCGACAGTAACAGGATTTTCAAAAGGTTCTCCTGTACGTCCATCATATAATTTAATTTGACCAGAAACTGGTAAATCTGATAATTTTAATAATTCTTTAATTTCATTTTCTTTAGCACCATCAAATACTGGTGTTGCTATAGGTAATCCTGTTTTTAAATTATTTGCTAATAACATAATTTCGTTATTATTAAAATTATTTAAATTAATATCTTGATAAGTATCATCACCAATATCATATGCTTTTTGTAAAAAAATACGTATTTTTTCTATATTTTTTTCTTTTAATAAAGAATTAATTTTATTACCTATTTCTTTAGCTGCCATACCTAAATGAGTTTCTAAAATTTGTCCTATATTCATTCTAGATGGTACACCTAAAGGATTTAATACAATATCAACAGGAATTCCATTATTATCGTAAGGCATATCTTCTACAGGACAAATTTTAGAAATAACACCTTTATTTCCATGTCTTCCCGCCATTTTATCTCCTGGTTGTATTTGTCTTTTTACTGCTAAATTTACTTTAATAATTTTTAAAATTCCGGGAGCTAAATCATTACCTTGTATAATTTTTTTTTTTTGTATTTTTATTTTCTTTTCAAATATATTTTTTATTTCTGTATATTGTTTAATATAATCATTTAATTTTTTTTGTTCTATTTTATCTTTTAAAGAAATAGAACTAAAATAGTTAATATCAAAATTTTTTATATTCTCTTTTACTAAAAAATTATTATTCAATAAAAATTTTTTTATATTTAAAATAATATTTTCTTCAAAAATTTTTTGTTCAGCAAATAAATCTTTCTTTATTTGATTAAATTGCATTTCTTCAATTTCTAAAGTCCTTTTATCTTTTTTTACTCCATCTCTTGTAAAAATTTGAACATCAATAACTGTGCCTAAAGTTCCATTAGGAACACGTAAAGAAGTATCTTTTACATCAGAAGCTTTTTCCCCAAAAATAGCACGCAATAATTTTTCTTCTGGAGATAACTGTGTTTCCCCTTTTGGGGTAACTTTACCTACAAGAATATCACCACTTTTAACTTCAGCACCAATATATACAATTCCACATTCATCTAATTTAGATAAAGAAGATTCACTTACATTTGGTATATCTGATGTAATTTCTTCTTTTCCTAATTTTGTATCACGGGATATACAAGATAATTCTTGTATATGTATAGTAGTAAATTTATCTTTTTGCACAATTTTTTCTGATAATAAAATTGAATCTTCAAAGTTATAACCATTCCATGGCATAAAAGCTACTCTCATATTTTGTCCTAATGCTAATTCTCCTAAATCTGTAGCTGGACCATCTGCTAAAACATCACCTTGATATACTAATTCATTTAAGTGAACACATGGAATTTGATTAATACATGTATTTTGATTAGATCGTATATATTTTTCTAAATTATATATATCTATATTATTTTGAGTATTAATGTTATCATTTATTTTTATAATAATTTTTGAAGAATCTACATATTGTACAACACCAGAATTTTTAGCAATAACAGTTACACCAGAATCAATTGCTACAATTCTTTCCATACCAGTTCCTACTAATGGTTTTTCAGCTTTTAAAGTAGGAACTGCTTGTCTTTGCATATTAGCACCCATTAAGGCTCTATTAGCATCATCATGTTCTAAAAAAGGAATTAATGAAGCCCCTACAGAAACAATTTGTTGTGTAGAAACATCCATATAATGAATTTGATTTTTTTTAAATAAACCAGATTCTCCTTTATAACGACATATAATAAATTCATTAATTATGTATCCATTTTGATCAAAATCAGTATTAGCTTGTGCAATAATAAAATTTCCTTCTTCTATGGAAGACAAATAATTAATTTTATTAGTAACCAATCCATTTTTTACAAATCTATATGGTGTTTCTAAAAAACCATATTCATTTGTTCGTGCATATACTGATAATGAATTTATTAAACCTATATTAGGACCTTCTGGAGTTTCAATTGGACATACTCTTCCATAATGAGTCGGATGTACATCTCTAACTTCAAACCCAGCTCTTTCTCTAGTTAATCCTCCTGGTCCTAAAGCAGAAATACGTCGTTTATGTGTAATTTCAGATAATGGATTATTTTGATCCATAAATTGAGATAATTGACTAGAACAAAAAAATTCTTTTATAGCTGCAGAAATTGGTTTAGCATTAATCATATCTTGAGGTGTTAAAGTATCTAAATCTCCTAAAGACAATCTTTCTTTTACAGCTCTTTCAACACGAATTAAACCTATGCGAAACTGATTTTCTGCCATTTCACCAATAGAACGTATTCTTCTATTACCTAAATGATCAATATCATCGATACTTCCTTTTCCATTACGGATATTAATTAATTTTTTAATTACATCAATAATATCTTTTTTACTAAGTGTCCCTTTACCATTAACATTTTCACGTAATAATGAACGATTAAACTTCATTCTACCAACAGGAGATAAATCATAACGATCTTCTACAAAAAATAATCTTTTAAATAACATTTCTGCTGCTTCTTTTGTAGGTGGTTCTCCTGGGCGCATCATTCTATATATTTCTACTAAAGCTTCTAAACGATTTGTAGTAGTATCTAATTTTAATGTTTCAGAAATATAAGCACCATGATCTAAATCATTAGTAAAAATTGTTTCAATAAAATTATTACTTTTAAAAATTTTATTAATTATATCTATAGATAATGGAGAATTAGCAGAAATAATAATTTCTCCAGTAGAATTATCTATATAATCTTTATTAACTATCTTACCTACCATATATTCTATAGGAATATTAATACATTTTACTTTATTTCTTTTTAAATGATTAATATGACGTATAGTAATTCTTTTACCTTTTTTGACGTAACAAATATTATCATATTTAATATCAAAAAATGCTGTTTCTCCTCTTAATCTATCAGGAATTAACACCATCGATATTTTTTCATTTTTTATATGAAAAATAGTTTTTTTAAAAAAAATATTTAATATTGATTCTATATCATAATCTAAAGCACGTAAAATAATTGTAATAGGTAATTTTCTTCTTCTATCTATACGTACAAAAATATTATCTTTAGCATCAAATTCAAAATCTAACCAAGAACCTCTATAAGGTATAATTCTAGCATTATATAATATTTTTCCTGATGAGTGTGTTTTTCCTTTATCACTATCAAAAAAAACTCCAGGACTTCTATGTAATTGTGAAACAACTACACGTTCAATTCCATTTACTATAAAAGTACCATTTTTTGTCATTAATGGTATTTCACCCATGTATACTTCTTGTTCTTTTATATTTTTAATTGATAATTTTGATATTTCTTTATCATAAACAATTAATTTTAATATTACTTTTAAGGAAGCTGAATATGTCATACCTCTTGTATGACATTCTTTAACACTATAAAGAGATTTTCCTAAACTATAATCAACATATTCTAGTTTAGAATAACCACTATAACTAAATATAGGAAAAATACTTTTTAATGCAGCTTCTAAACCATATTGTCCTTTAGGATCTTTTCTTATAAATTTTTTAAATGAATCTATTTGTATAGAAAGTAAATATGGAATATTTAAAACTTGAGGTCTTTTTCCAAAATTTTTACGAATGCGTTTTTTTTCAGTTTGAGAATAAACCATATGGTTCCTCAGTTATCTGATAAATTAAGCAATTAAATTAGTATTATTACTCGTAATAAAAATTACTTATATAATAAAATTATTATTATATAATAATTATTTTTAAATTATTTAATCTCTATTTCTGCTCCAGAAATTTTTAATTTTGATTCTAAATCTAAAGCTTCTTCTTTACTAACAGATTCTTTTAATATTACAGGAGCTGATTCTACTAAATCTTTAGCTTCTTTTAATCCTAAATTCATTATACTTCTAACAACTTTTATAACGGATATTTTATTTTTTCCTATACTTTTTAAGTATACATTAAATTCTACTTGTTCTTTTATTTCTTTCTCATTATTACTATTCTGTTCATTTTTTACTATACTAGTAACACCAAATTTTTTTTCCATGGTATTAATTAGTTCCATTATATCCATAACGGACATAGATTCTACAGCTTCTATTATTTGTTCTTTAGTTATAGGCATAATATATATTTTCCTTTATCAAAAAGAATAAAATTTTTTATTAAAAAAATTAAATTTATTTTATATTTTTAATGCTGATTAAAGTTCTTATTAATTTTCCTATAGAAATGTCTTTTATAATTATTAAAAAACGTACTATAGCCTCTTCATAAGTAGGTAATTCTGCTAAAATAGAAATATTTTCACTATTTATTATTTTATTATTATATGATGCTGCTTTAATTTTAAATTTTTCATTAATTTTATTAAATTTTTTAATTAAACGCGCGGCAGCTCCAGGATGTTTAAGTGAGTAAGCAATTAATATTGGTCCATTTATTAATGGTTCCAAACATTGGAAATTACTATTTTTTATAATTAATTTTAGTAATTTATTTCTAATAATATTTATTATTACATCATTTTCTCTACTTTTTTTCCTTAATTTATTTAAGTCATTAGTACAAATTCCGGAAAAATCGATAATTACAGCTGATAAAGCACATTGATTTATTTTACTTATTTTTGCAACAATCATTTTTTTTTTTTTTATATTTAATGACATTAGAAGATTATTGCACTCCTGAATTTTTATAAAAAAAGAATTAAAATTATAACATAAAATATAAAATTTTTAAAAAAATACCAAATAATTTTATAAAAAAATAATAATCTATATATTAAAATTTTTTTATAAAATAAAAAATTAATTTATTAAATTCATACAATCTTTAGTAATATTTATAGAAATTCCCATTGTAGAAGATATATATATTTTTTTTATATAATTTCCTTTTAATTGTACTGGTCTATATTTTATTAATGTTTTTAATAAACATTGTAAATTTTCTTTAATTTTATAATTTTTAAAATTAATTTTTCCTATATTAGTATGAATAATACCATTTTTATCATTACGAAAATTTATTTGTCCATTTCTGATTTTTTTAATTGTTTCACCAATATTATTAGTTATTGTACCTAATTTAGGATTAGGCATTAATCCTTTTGGACCAAGAATAGGTCCTAATTTACTTACTATATCCATAGCTCCTGGTGTAGCTATTACCACATCAAATTTTTTTTCACCATTATTAATTTTACTTGCTAAATCAGACATACCAATAAATTCTACTTTTAATTTTTTTGCTTGTATTGCTTCATCACCATCAGCAAAAACTGCTATTCTAATATAATTACCAGTACCATGTTTTAAACAAACATTACCTCTAATATTTTGTTCTGTTTTTTTTGTATCTATTCCTAAATTTATAGCAATATCAATACTTTCAATAAATTTTACTTTACTTAAAGATTTTAAATTATTAATAGCATCTTCAATAGAAGATTGCTTTTTAATATTCATATTTTTATACATTAAATCCATACGTTTTGTTAATTTTATCATTATATTTTAATCCTTAATAGTTAATCCCATAGAACGTGCAGTACCTTCTATAGATAACATCATAGATTCAATATTAATTCCTGTCATATCAACATATTTTATTTCTGCAATTTTACGAATTTGATCACGTGTAATTATTCCAATTTTATCTATATTGGGTTTACTTGATCCTTTTTTAATACCAATTATTTTTTTTATTATTGCAGATGTAGGAGGAGTTTTTGTAATAAAAGTAAAAGTCTTATCAATATAAACAGTAATAACTACTGGAATAGGCATATTTTTTTCTAAATTTTTTGTTTTTGTATTAAAATCTTTACAAAAATTCATGATATTTAATCCATGTTGTCCTAATGCAGGTCCAATAGGAGGACTAGGATTAGCATTACCAGCAGGAACTTGTAATTTTATGTAAGTTTTTATTTTTTTTGCCATAATATTTTCTCTAATTATTATAAAATAAATATTTAATTTAATTATATAAATTTTTTAAATAAAAATTATCCTTTTTCTATTTGACAAAAGTTAAGATCAACAGGTGTTGATCGTCCAAAAATTGATACAGAAACTTTTAATCTACTTTTTTCATAATCTACTTCTTCAACTATTCCATTAAAATCAGAAAAAGGACCATCTTTTACTCTAATCATTTCTCCTGGTTCAAATAAAATTTTTGGTCTAGGTTTATCACCAATTTTTTGTAAACGTCCTATAATAATATTTACTTCTTTTTCACTAATAGGACAAGGATTATCAGGTGTCCCTCCTATAAAACCTAAAACTTTAGGAATACTACGTACTAAATGCCAACTTAATTCTTTCATAATCATATTAATTAATATATATCCCGGGAAAAATTTACGATCACTTTTATATTTTTTCCCTTTACGTATTTCAATAATAGATTCAGTAGGTACTAAAATTTTACCAAAAAAATCATCCATAGAATGAATTTTAATATATTCTTTTAATGATTCTACAATACGATTTTCAAAACCAGAACGAGCTTGAATTACATACCATTTTTTTTTTAAAGATTTATACATATTATACCCTTGTTCCAGTTAAAAATGATATTAAATAAATTAGAAAATTATCTAATATCCAAATAATAATTGACATTATTATGGTAATAATTGTAATAACTAAAGTTGTTTGCCAAGTGTATTTATATGTAGGCCATATTACTTTACGAGTTTCTATTTTCGTTTCATTTATAAAAAAAAGTAATTTTTTACCTTTATTAGTAGTTAATATAATATAACTTATTAAAGTTAAAACTAAAAAAAATAATATTAAACGAATAAATAAAGGTATATTTTGATAATGATAGTTACATATTATAGTAAAAATTAATAAAAATAAACTAATAAACCATTTAATAATTTCTATAAAATTTTTATTTATATTTTTTCTAAATTCCATAATATTAATTGTCTATTAACTAATAAAAATTTAATTATATAAATAATAAAAAAATTTTACTAATAATTTATTATAATTTTAAATATTAAAAAGAATCAAAGGGAGGTTTTATATATATTTCCCTTATCTTCTTTTATTTTTTCTTTATTGTAAAATTTTTGTAACTACTCCTGCTCCTACGGTACGTCCACCTTCACGAATAGCAAAACGTAAACCATTATTCATCGCTATAGGATTAATTAATGTAACGATCATATTAATATTATCTCCAGGCATAACCATTTCAATATTTGAAGGTAATTCTATAGTTCCAGTTACGTCTGTTGTTCTAAAATAGAATTGAGGACGATATCCTTTAAAAAAGGCCGTATGTCTACCACCTTCATCTTTAGATAAAATATATACTTCTGCTTCAAATTTAGTATGAGGTGTTATTGATCCTGGTTTTGCTAAAACTTGTCCTCTTTCTATATCCTCTCTTTTTATTCCCCGAAGTAAAACTCCTATATTTTCGCCCGCACGTCCCTCATCTAATAATTTACGAAACATTTCTACCCCGGTACAAATAGACTTAATAGTACTTTTAATACCTATAATTTCTACTTCTTCTCCAATTTTTATTATACCTTTTTCTACTCTTCCAGTAACTACTGTACCTCTTCCTGAAATTGAAAAAACATCTTCAATTGGTAATAGAAAAGGTTTATCAATATCCCTTATAGGATCAGGAATATAACTATCCAAATATTTTGTTAATTCTATTATTTTATTTTCCCATTTTTTATCACCTTCTAATGCTTTTAAAGCAGATCCTCGAATAACAGGTGTAGTATCTCCTGGAAAATTATATTGTGTTAATAAGTCACGTACTTCCATTTCAACTAATTCTAGTAATTCTTCATCATCAACCATATCACATTTATTAAGAAAGACGATAATATAAGGAACACCTACTTGTCTTGCCAATAAAATATGTTCTCTAGTCTGAGGCATAGGACCATCTGTTGCTGCTACAACTAATATAGCACCATCCATTTGAGCAGCACCTGTAATCATATTTTTTACATAATCAGCATGTCCAGGACAATCTACATGAGCATAATGACGAGATTTAGTATCATATTCAACATGAGAAGTATTTATAGTTATACCTCTTTCTTTTTCTTCTGGAGCATTGTCAATTTGATCAAAAGCTTTTGCGGTACCACCATATTTTTTAGATAAAACAGTTGTAATAGCTGCTGTTAAAGTTGTTTTACCATGATCAACATGACCTATAGTACCTACATTAATATGAGGTTTAGATCGTTCGAATTTTTTTTTAGACATAGTAAAAAATATCCTTCTAAATAAATTAAAATTTTTTATAAAAATTTTAAAATTTGATTAAAATTTAATTAAAATTTTATGACTTAGATCTAGATTCAATAATTATTTTTGAAATACTATTAGGTGCTTTAGTATATTTTAAGAATTCCATAGAATATGAAGCCCTTCCTTGACTACAAGAACGTAAATCAGTAGCGTAACCGAACATTTCTGATAATGGTACACAAGCACGTATAGTTTTTCCAGTAGGTATATTATTCATACCTTCTATAATTCCTCGTCTTCGATTTAAATCTCCAATTATATCTCCCATATATTCTTCAGGAGTTTCAACTTCTACTTTCATTATAGGTTCAAGTAAAATAGGATTAGCTTTTTTAAATGCATTTTTAAATGCAATTGCTGCTGCTATTTTAAAAGCTAATTCAGAAGAATCTACATCATGATAAGATCCAAAATGTAGTCTTACTGCAATATTAACTACAGGATAATTTGCCATAGGACCTGATTTTAATTGTTCTTTAATACTTTTGTCTATAGCTGAAATATATTCATTAGGTATTACACCACCTTTTATATCATTAGTAAATAAATAACCTCCATTATTTTTAATAGATTTTAATGGAAATATATCAATTACTACGTGACCATATTGTCCTCTACCTCCTGTTTGTTTTATATATTTACCTTCTATATTTTTAACACTATTTTGTATTGTTTCTCGGTAAGAAACTTGTGGTTTTCCAATATTTGCAGCTACATTAAATTCTCTTTTCATTCTATCAATAATTATTTCTAAATGTAATTCACCCATTCCTGCAATAATCGTCTGATTTGTTTCTATATCAGTCCATGTTCTTAAAGAAGGATCTTCTTTTATTAAACGATTTAATGCTAATCCCATTTTTTCTTGATCTATTTTAGTTGTAGGTTCTATAGCAATAGAAATTACAGGTTCTGGAAATTCCATATTTTCAAGAATTATAGAATTATTAATATTACATAATGTATCTCCTGTTGTAACATTTTTTAATCCAATAGCTGCTGCAATATCTCCTGAATAAACTTTTTTTATTTCTTCTTTTTTATTTGCATGCATTTGAACAATTCTACCAATACGTTCTTTTTGTTTTTTTATTGGATTAAATATAGTTTCTCCATTACTAATAGTACCTGAATATACTCGAAAAAAAGTTAAATTACCAACAAAAGGATCATTAGCTATTTTAAAGGCTAATGCTGAAAATGGATCATTATCATTAGTATTTCTAGTAATTATATCTTTTTTATTATCAATACTAGAAATTCCTTGAATTGGAGGTTTATCTTTAGGAGATGGTAAATAATCAATAATTGCATCTAATAATGATTGTACTCCTTTATTTTTAAAGGCAGAACCACATGTTATTAGAGTAATTTCATTATTTAAAACTCTTTTTCTCAAAGAAGTCTTAATTTCTTCTACAGTAAGATCATATCCATTTAAATATTTTGTTAATAATTTTTCATCTGATTCAACTGCAGATTCTATTAATTTTTGACGCCATAATTTTACTTCTTTATTCATATTAAAAGGTATTTTAGTACAATTACATTTTATTCCTTGATCTTTTTCATTCCAATATAAAGCTTTCATTTGTATCAAATCAATAATACCAGAAAATTTATTTTCAATACCTATTGGTAATTGTAATGGAACAGTTTCTGTTATTAAATTATGTTTTATTTGTTTAATAACTTTTATAAAATTAGCACCCATTCGATCCATTTTATTTATAAAAGCAATTCTAGGAACTTTATATTTATTAGCTTGTTTCCATACTGTTTCAGATTGAGGTTGTACTCCTCCTACAGCACAATAAATCATAACAACTCCATCTAATACTCTCATAGAACGTTCTACTTCAATTGTAAAATCTACATGTCCTGGTGTATCAATAATATTAATTCTATGTTCTTTATATTGATTAAACATTCCTGACCAAAATGCTGTAGTAGCTGCTGAAGTAATAGTAATACCTCTTTCTTGTTCTTGTGCCATCCAATCCATTGTGGCAGCTCCATCATGAACTTCACCTATTTTATGATTGACTCCTGTATAAAATAAAATTCTTTCTGTTGTAGTAGTTTTTCCAGCATCAATATGTGCGCTAATACCAATATTACGATAACGTGTTATAGGAGTTATACGACTCATCTTATTCCTCTAATTTAATTAGATAAAAAATTTTAAAATTATATTAAATATTATTTTTTAATAAAATAATAAATATTGATTTAGCTACACATATCTTTTAATTAATTGATTTATTTTCATTTTAAATTAAAATTAGTTTAATTTTTTTATGATTAAATAGTTTTACCAACGATAATGTGCAAAAGCTTTATTAGCTTCTGCCATACGGTGTATTTCTTCTCGTTTTTTAACAGCATTTCCTTTTTTTTCTAAAGCATCTAATATTTCATTAGTAAGTTTTAAAATCATTGATTTTTCTTGTCTTTTTCTTGCAGCATTAACTAACCAACGCATAGCTAAAGTATTTCTTCTTGTAGGTCTTATTTCAACAGGAACTTGATATGTTGATCCTCCTACTCTTCTAGATTTTACTTCAACTACTGGCCTGATATTTTCCAATGCAGTTAAAAATATATCTATTTCTTTTTTTCCTAATTTTTTAGTGATTAAATCTAATGCAGAATAAACAATAGATTCTGCAATAGATTTTTTACCATCTATCATGATAATATTAATAAATTTAGCTAATAAATCTGATTCAAATTGAGGATCTGGTGTTATTTTACGTTGACTAACTATACGTCTACGTGACATAAAATACTCCATTATTTAATAATTTTACATAATTTATGAATTATAAATTTTTTATTTATTATTATTTAGGTTTTTTCGTACCATATTTTGATCTTCCTTGTTTACGATTTTTTACTCCTGTACAATCTAAAGCACCTCTAATAGTATGATATCTTACACCTGGAAGATCTTTTACTCTTCCTCCTCTTATTAAAATTACTGAATGTTCTTGCAAATTATGTCCTTCTCCAGATATATAAGAAGTTACTTCAAAACCATTTGTTAATCTTACTCTACATACTTTACGTAATGCTGAATTTGGTTTTTTTGGAGTTGTTGTATATACTTTTATACAAACTCCTCTTTTTTGAGGACATGCATTTAATGCAGGAACATTAGTTTTAATAATTTTACGAATTCTATTTTTTCGTACTAGTTGATTAATTGTCGACATATTTTTTCCTAAATAGAAAATTTAATTTATTTTAAATTAAAATTTTTATTTTTATAAATTACCATATAATTTGTTGTTTATTTTTAATAACTAAATCAACAAATTGTTCATAATTTATACGTATAATTTTATTTGAAATATTTAAATCTAAACCTCTAGCTAATATATCATCATCAATAGCAAATATTAATAATTTTATTTTTTCTTTAATTTTAATTATTTTTTTCATAAATTTACTATTATTTAATCCTGCTAATACACCATCTTGAATTAAAAGTAAATCATCATGTTTATTTAAAACTTTTAATAGTAAAGAAAAATCACAGGATGATGGTGAACTAAATAAGGTATATAACATAAGAAATATAATTTATCTAACTAAAAATTCATAATTATATTATAATTAACAATATTTTTTTTCCATAATAATAAATCTATTATTTGAATAGGTACGATCCAATCATTTTTTTTATATTTTTTTATTCCTAATCTTTTTAAAGATTGTGAACAAACAAAAAAACGACTAATATTACATAAATTTAAAATTTTAAAACTTATGTTATAATTTTTTAATAAGATATTGTTTGTTTGTTGACAATTTTTTATTTGTAAAATTCCGTCCCCTATAAAAAATAATGCTATATCCTCAGTAAATGAGGATATAGAAATTACGGCATCAAGTCCTTCTTTACCAAGACTATTTCCATAAGGAGATGTTGTAAATATAAATGCTATTTTATTCATTAAAATTGGACTAATCTATCACAAGTTAATATAGATTTTGCTAATGTACCTAAAGTGGTTATTTTAAATCTATTATTAATTATATTATCATCTGATTGATAATTTAATATTTTAACTTGATCATAATTGTCTTTTATTAAACCTCTTTTCTGGGCAGATGTAATACATATATACAAATTTATATGATATTTTCTACTTAATTTTTCCCAAGAATAAATTAAATTAAATTCATCTTCATTAAATTTAACATTTTTATTAGCATTACAAACACCATCACGATAAAAAAATACACTTTGTACAAAATTCTTTTTTTTTATTACTGCATTAACAAATAAATATGCTGAATAAGAATTTTGTGTATTAAAAGGTGCTCCTGTAACTAATATGATAAAAATCATATATTTTTTTGTTTATTCATAATATTTAATTAATTAAAATACTTACTTATTTTATTATTTAGATATTACTAAAGGCAAAGGCATAATATCTAAAAGTTCCATATCAAATATTAAAGTAGAATTAATTGGTACACCAGGAATTATTTCTGCACCATAAGCTAATTTAGGAGGTACAACTAATGTAATTTTACCACCTGTTTTAATATATTTTAATCCTTCTTGCCAACCAGGCATTACTTCTTGTAAACTTATATATAATGGTTCTTTTAAAGATGAATTATCAAATATAGTACCATCAATTAATTTTCCTTTATATTTAATAACTATTATTATATTATTATTAGTTATTTTTTTACCTTTTCCCATTTTTATAATTTTATATACTAATCCACTTTTACTTTTTTTAGCATTTTTTTCTTTTAAAAATTTTTTAATATATTTTTTTGCTTTAATATTATTTTGTTGTGCTTGTTTTTTTGTTTCTTGTATTGTGTATTCTTGTATACCATCATTATATTTTTGAAGTTGTTTATCAATTTCATCTTCAGATATTTTAACTTTTTTATCTAAAACATCAGATACACCTTTAAGAATAATTTTTTTATTTAAAATAAATTTATATTTATTTTGTGATTGGAATGTTTTTGATAAATAATTACCAATATAGACTCCTAAAGCATAAGACATTTTTTCTTGTTCAGTTAATAAATAAATATTTTTTTTATTATTTTTTAAATTTAATTTCTTTTTTATAATTATTTTTTCTTTTTTTATAATAATTTTATTTTTATTTTTATTATTCCACCAAGATGTATTTTTTAATAAAAATGCATTTGTATTAGATATATTTAAACCAATAATTACCATTAACATAATAAATATTGATTTTTTTTTAGTAAAAAATCTCATTTTTGCTCCAAAGTTTTTAATAAGATTAATTTTTAAAAATTTAGAATATATTATAATTTTGATATAAATAAGATAATTTATTATCTTATTTATATAAAATATTACTTTTAATAAATAAAAAAAACAAGTTAAAAAAAACATTTTTTTAAAAAAATTTAAATTAATAATTTTAACATTCTTCTTAATGGTTCTGCAGCACCCCAAAGTAATTGATCACCAACAGAAAACATGGAAAAACAATTTTTATCTATATTTAATTTTTTTATTCTACCTACTGGTATATCTAATTTACCATTAATAAAAGATGGAGTAAGAAAATTAATAGTATCATTAAAATCATTTGAAATAATTTTTACCCATTTATTATGAGAATTAATAATATTTTCAATATTATTTATAGATATATTTTTTTTTAATTTTATTGTAAAAGATTGACTATGAGAACGTAAAGTAGCTACTCTAACACAAGTACCATCTACTGGAATAATTTGGTCTAAATTTAAAATTTTATTTGTTTCAAATTGACCTTTCCATTCTTCTTTAGTTTGTCCATTATCCATTTTTTTATCTATCCATGGAATTAAACTATTAATTAAAGGTACCTTAAAATTATCTTTAGGAAAATTAGAAGAATTCATCTTATTACTAATTTCTTTTTCTATTTCTAGAATGTTAAAAGAATCATTAATTAAATGAGATATATTTTGATATATATATTTCATTTGGTTAATAAGTTCTTTCATAAATTTAGCACCAGCACCTGATGCTGCTTGATATGTAGAAACAAAAATCCATTCGATAAGATTATTATCAAATAATCCTCCTAAAGCCATTAACATTAAACTAACAGTACAATTTCCTCCTACAAAAGTTTTAATTCCCATGTTTAATTTTTGTTCTATCAATTTTAAATTAACAGGATCTAATACAATAACAGAATTTTTTGATGTTCTTAAATTAGATGCGGCATCTAACCAATAACCATTCCAACCTTTTTTTCTTAATGTATAATAAATTTTATTTGTATAATCACTACCTTGACATGTGATAATTATATCTAATTCAAATAATTTTTCTAAATTATAAGCATTTTGTAATTTTATATGTTTATTTTTTAAATTTGGGAAAGGAATAGATTTTCCATATTGAGAGGTAGTAAAAAAAATAGCATTAATATTTTGAAAATCTTTTTTTTTTATCATTCTTTCAATAAGAACAGACCCTACCATACCTCTCCAACCAATAAATCCTACATCTTTCATCATCATACCTTATAAAATTATTTTATATATCTGTTTAATAAAAATATTTATATGATATTATCAGTTTTTAATTTTAAAAGAATTATAAAAAATATAATTATTTTATAAATTTTAGTTTATATAATTAAATAATCAATAAAAAATAAAAATTAATTTTTTTAAATATAATATTTAAAAAATTTTATGTATATTCCAGTTAATTGGTTTTTTTTTATGAAAAATAAGATATTTATTTGTTTTAGAAAAATGTTTACAAAAATAAAATCCCTTATAAAATGAAAAAGGTGATGGATGAGATGAAGTTAATACTAAATTATTTTTTATTAAAAAAGATTTTTTTTTTGCATATGTCCCCCATAATAAAAATACAATATTATTATAATTTAGATTAATTGTTTTTATTACATTATCTGTAAATTTTTCCCAACCAATATTATAATGAGATCTAGGTTGTCCTTTTATGACTGTTAAAATAGAATTTAAAAGCATTACACCTTCATTAACCCAATCTATTAAATAACCATGTTTAGGAATAATAAAATCTGGTATATCGAATTTTAATGCTTGATATATATTTTTTAACGTAGGAGGAATTTTTATATTGGGCATAACTGAAAAAGCTAAACCATTTGCTTGATTATTATTATAATATGGATCTTGTCCTAAAATAACTACTTTTATTTTATTAAAATTTATTTTTTTAAAAATATTAAAAATATATTTTTTTTTAGGATAAACAATTTTATTTTGAGTAATATCCATATTAATCTTTTTTATTAATTTTATAAAATAATCTTTTTTTTTTTCTTTTTTAAAAAAATTTTTCCATATAATGTCTTTATTTTTAATCATAATATATAATGAATTTTAAATATAAAATTAAATTATTAATATATAAATATTATCTTATTTTTTAATATTAAAAAAATTTTTTCATCTTTATTTTAATATTTATAAACATAATCTATTTATAAGGAAAAATATAAATGAAATACTATGAAATAGTATTAATGATAAATCCAGATCAAAGTGATCAAATAAATAATATCATAAAATATTATAAAAAATTTATTTTTAAACATAAAGGATCAATTTCTAGATTTGAAGATTGGGGTAGGAGACAATTATCTTATCCTATATTAAAATGGCATAAAGCTCACTACATATTAATAAATATACTTTTAGATAGTAATTTAATAAAAAATATTGAAAAAAGTTTAAGAATTAATGAAAACATTATAAGATATCTTATAATAAAAACAAAAACAGAAAGAAAAAATATATCTTATATTTTAAAATCTAAAGATGAACGTCAAGAAAAAAGAGATGATGTTATAAAAACAATATAATTATATTTATGAAAACAATTGATATATGTTTAAAAAATTTTGGAGTTATTACATGATACGTTATTTTCGTCGTCGTAAATTTTGTCGTTTTACTGCAGAAGGAGTTAAAGAAATTGACTATAAAGATATAAATATTTTAAAAAATTTTATTACTGAAAGTGGTAAAATTGTACCCAGTAGAATTACTGGTACTAAGGCAAAATATCAACGTCAACTTACAAAAGCCATAAAATTAGCAAGATATCTATCTTTAATATCATATACTGATCATCATAAATAAATTCGTAAGATTATTATTCGAATATTACATATATTAAATAATCAAGAGTATTAAATAATGAAAATAATTTTATTAAATGCTATTCCTGGTTTAGGAGAAAAATCACAAATTGTAAAAGTAAAACCTGGATATGCTCGTAATTTTTTAATACCTAATAATAAATGTATTTCTGCAACAAAAATTAATATTGATTTTTTAAAAAAAAAATTATTAGAAAAAAAATCTCAATTATTAAATATTTTAAATAATGCTAAATTAAGATTAGAAAAATTTAATCATATAAAAAAAATAGTAATTAAAGCAAAAGCAGGTAAAACAGGTAAATTATTTGGTTCAATAGGTAGAAATGATATTTTAAAAAAAGTGAAAGAAATGGGATTTGATATTTTAAAAAAAGAAATAAAATTACCTATGGGACATATAAAACATATAGGAGATTATAATATAATTTTTCAATTTCATAAAAAAATTTTAGTAGAAAAAATAGTTAGTATAATAAATAATTAATAAATTGACTAATTAAAAAAATTAATTATAATATATAATATTATGTAGAACATGATTATTTACAACAATATTATTTTGTGAACCCAGTCAGGTCTGGAAAGAAGCAGCTGTAGCAAATTTAATATGTGTAAAAAAATAGTCATGTTCTATTAAGTTTTTAAAATTTTGATGATATAATAAATTTTTATAATAAAATGAATTCTCATGTTTTGGCTACAAAATGGCGTCCCCAATCATTTATTGATGTTATTGGCCAAGATTCTACAGTACAAGCTATAAAAAATAGTTTATCTACGAAAAAAATTCATCCTGCTTGGATATTATCAGGTAGTAGAGGTGTAGGTAAAACAACAATAGCACGTATATTTGCAATGGGATTAAGTTGTATAAAAGGCATAACAAAAAATCCATGTGGTTTATGTGAAATTTGTGTTTCTATAAAAAACAATTCTTTTTTAGATTTAATTGAATTAGATTCTGCATCTAAAACTAAAGTAGAAGATATTAGAGAAATACTAGAAACAATTTATTATCCTCCTGTTAAAGGAAGATATAAAATATATATTTTTGATGAATTTCATATGTTATCAAAACATAGTTTTAATGCATTATTAAAAGTTTTAGAAGAACCTCCAAAATATATAAAATTTATTTTTGCAACAACAGAACTAAAAAAAATACCTATAACTATAAAATCTAGATGTTTACAATTTCATTTACAATTAATTGAAGAAAATTTAATTTTTAGTCAATTAAAAAAAATTTTGAATAAAGAAAAATTTCAATATGATAAAGAAGCCATAAATATTATAGCAAAAACAGCTAATGGAAGTATGCGTGATGCATTAAGTTTAACAAATCAATTAATATCTATGGGTTCATTAAATATTAATAATGTTTCTTTAATGTTGGGATTAGTTGAAAAAAAATATTTATTTTTACTATTATATAATTTAAAAAATAAAAAAAATAATTTAATTTTAAATTTAATTAATAAAATATCTGTTTTTAATATTAATTGGGAAAATATAATAACAGAAATAATGATTTTAATACATAATATATTAAAAATTAAAATTTTAAATAAAAATTCTCAATATTTTTTGAAAAATTTAGATTTTAATAATGTAAAATTTTATGAAAAAATTTATAAAAATTATTCAGAACAAGAATTAAAAATTTTATATAAATTTTTTAGTAAAGGAAAAAAAAATTTATATCTTTCCCCAAGTCCTAAAATAGGATTTGAAATGATTATATTAGAAATCATAATCTATTTTAATTAAAAAATAATATTTTAATTTAAAATAATAAATGAATAAATTAAAATTAAAATTTTAATCTTTAAAATAATCGAAAATAATATTGAATTTTTATAAATAAAAATATATATATTTTACGTTATAATATAAATAAGAGAGAAATAATTATGCAAAAAAAAGAAACTTTAAATTTTCAATCTGAAGTAAAACAATTATTACATTTAATGATTCATTCTCTTTATTCAAATAAAGAAATATTTTTAAGAGAGTTAATATCTAATGCTTCTGATGCTATTGATAAATTAAAATTTAAAACTTTATCTAATCCTGATTTATATGAAAATGATTCAATATTAAAAGTACAAATTTCTATAAATAAAGAAAAAAGATTAATTATTATTAGTGATAATGGTATTGGTATGACTCGTGAAGAAGTTATTAGAAATTTAGGTACAATAGCAAAATCTGGAACTAAAGATTTTATTAAATCTTTAAATTTATCTTTAAATAAAAAATCAGAAAAAACTTCAGAATTAATAGGTCAATTTGGTGTTGGATTTTATTCTGCTTTTATAGTTTCTAATAAAGTTTCTGTTAAAACAAGATCAGCCGGAAAACCTATTAATCAAGGAGTATTTTGGGAATCTACAGGAGAAGGTAATTATCAAATTTCAAATATAAATAAAGAATTTCGAGGCACAGAAGTTATTTTACATATTCGATCTAAAAATGATGAATTTTTAGATACATGGCGTATAAAAAATATAATTAATAAATATTCAGAATATATTTCTTTACCTATAGAAATTAAGATGTACAATGAAAAGGAAAAAAAATATTATTGGGAACAAATTAATAAGGCACAAGCTCTTTGGTTACGTAATAAAAGTGATATTAGTGAGAAAGAATATAAAGAATTTTACAAACAGTTAACATATGATAATATTGATCCAATAGTTTGGAGTCATAATCATGTGGAAGGTAAACAAGAATATATTAGTTTATTATATATTCCTTCAAATGTTCCATGGGATATACGTAATCGTGATTATAAAAATGGATTAAAATTATATGTTCAAAGAGTTTTTATCATGGAAGACGCAGATCAGTTATTACCTAAATATTTAAGGTTTGTAAGAGGTTTAGTTGATTCTAATGATTTACCTTTAAATATTTCAAGAGAAATTTTACAAAAAAATAGTATTATCCATAATATGAAGATTGCTTTAACAAAAAGAGTTCTTAATATGTTAGTTAATCTTACAAAAAAAAAAGATATATACAGTAATTTTTGGAAAAAATTTGGTTTAATTTTTAAAGAAGGACCTGCTGAAGATATAAAAAATAAAGATATTATTGTTAAATTATTACGTTTTTCATCAACATATAATAAAAATGATGAACAAAATGTGTCTTTAGAAGAATATATTCAAAGAATGATTAAGGGACAAAAAAAAATATATTTTTTAACATCAGATAATTATATTTCAGCAAAAAATAGTCCACATCTAGAATTTTTTTATAAAAAAGGAATTGAAGTATTATTATTAACTGAACATATTGATGAATGGATGATAAGTTATATTACAGAATTTGAAGGTAAAACATTACAATCAATTAGTAAAGAAGATGATTCATTAGATGAATTTATTAAAAATGATCATAATAGTTCTAATCAAAATAAAATAGAAGATGAATTTAAACCTTTTTTAGAAAAAATACAAAATTTATTAGGTAATCAAATAAAAAAAGTAAAATTAACAAATAAGTTATTAAATACACCTGCTATTGTTACTACAGATGTAAATGAAATGAGTACTCAAATGGCAAAATTATTTGCTGCTGCTGGACAAAAAATTCCAGAAATTAAGTATAATTTTGAATTAAATCCTAATCATGTTTTAGTAAAAAAAATTTTAACAATAAAAGATGAAAAATATTTTTCTGAATTTATTCATTTATTATTAGAAGAAGCTATTTTAGCAGAAAAAGGTACGTTAGAAAATCCACATAAATTTATTCATCGTATAAATTCTTTTTTATCTAAAATATAAATTTTTTTTTTAGATAAGATAATTAAATAATGAATTTTATTATCTTATCTTTTATTTATAAAATAAATTAAATTTTATTTTAAATTTATTTAATTTATATATATTTTAGGTTAAACTATTTTATAGTTAAATTTAAATATCTAAAAATCTATTAAAATAATTATTTTTAAAATATTTTATATAAAGATATATATCTTGTCTTTTTATTAAAAAAAGATAAGAATTTTATTCACAACTAAATTACTAATTTAATAAAAAAATGGCAGAAAAAAGAAATATATTTTTAATAGGCCCTATGGGAGCTGGAAAAAGTACAATTGGACGTCATCTTGCAAATTTATTAAAAATGGAATTTTTTGATTCAGATCAAGAAATTGAACGTCGTACAGGAGCCGATATAAATTGGGTATTTGATGTAGAAGGTGAAAAAGGTTTTAGAAAACGTGAAAAAAAAATTATTAATGAAATAACTCAAAAAAAAGGAATTATATTAGCAACAGGAGGAGGATCAATAAAATCTAAAGAAAATAGAAAATTTTTATCTTCTAGAGGAATTGTAGTTTATCTTAAAACAACTATAGAAAAACAATTAAGTCGTACTAAAAGAGATAAAAAACGTCCTTTACTTAATATTGATAAAAATCAATCAGCTCAAGAAATTTTAAATAATTTAGCTAAAAAAAGAAATCATTTGTATAATGAAATAGCTGATATTATAATTAAAACTGATGAACAAAGTGCAAGAATTGTAGCTAACAAACTTATTAAGTTATTAGAAAAAAATTAATTTTACTAATATTAATAAACATTAAAGGTTATTATGGGAAAAACTATTTTAGTTGCAACAAAAACACATAATTATCCTATTATCATAGATTTTAATTTATTTGATACACCATTATCTTTTCCTTTTTTAAAGAAAAATGACAATGTTATGATTGTAACTAATAAAATAATTTTTTCTTTATATTTTAAAAAAATTTGTAATCAATTAAATAATATTGGTGTTAAAATAAATTATGTTATTCTTCCTGAAGGTGAAAAATATAAAACATTAGTAACAGTAAATATTATTTATACAGCATTATTACAAAATTTATATAATAGAGATACTACTCTAATTGCTTTAGGTGGAGGTGTTATTGGTGATATCACTGGATTTGCAGCATCAAGTTATCAAAGAGGAGTAAATCTTATACAAATACCTACTACTTTATTAGCTCAAGTAGATTCTGCTGTAGGAGGTAAAACAGCAGTAAATCATGCTTTAGGAAAAAATATGATAGGTAGTTTTTATCAGCCTAATAGTGTAATAATTAATTTAAGTTGTTTATATACTTTATCCAAAAGAGAATTTTCTGCTGGTATGGCTGAAGTTATAAAATATAGTATTATTTTTGATAAAAAATTTTTTTGTTGGTTAGAAAATAATATCTATAATTTATTTAATTTAGATAAAGAATCTATACTTTATTGTATTAGTAAATGTTGTAATTTTAAAGCTAAAATTATTTATGAAGATGAATATGAAAAAAATAAAAGAGCATTATTAAATTTAGGACATACTTATGGACATGCTATAGAATCAAAATTAGGATATAAAAAATGGTTACATGGTGAAGCTATTTCAGTAGGAATTGTTATTGCTGCATTAACTTCAGTAGAATTAAATTTACTTAATAATAAAGAAGTAACAAGAATTATTAATTTACTGAAAAAATGTAATTTACCAGTTCAAGGACCGGTAAATATGAATGATAAACAATATTTAAAATATATATATAGGGATAAAAAAATAAACAATAATAAAATTAATGTAATTCTTCCAATTAAAATTGGAAAAACAATTATATATAAAAATATTTCTGAAAAAATTATTTCTAATGCTATTAATAAAAATAAAAATTTAATTTTTTAGAATATTTATTCTATAATTAAATTTTATTATAATAATAGATTATAAAATGAAAAAATTTTTAATTGCAGCATCTATTTTATCAGCTAATTTTGCATTTTTAGGAAAAGAAATTTCTAATGTAATTAAATCAGGAGCGGATATTATTCATTTTGATGTTATGGATAATCATTATGTTCCTAATTTAACTATTGGCCCTTTAGTACTAAAATCTTTAAGAGATTATGGTATAAAATCAATAATTGATATACATTTAATGACAAATCCTGTGGATAATTTAATAGTTGATTTTGCAAATGCAGGAGCAGATATTATTAGTTTTCATCCTGAAAATTCTCTTCATATTGATAGAAGTATTTCTTTAATAAAAGAACATGGCTGTAAAGCAGGACTAGCATTTAATCCTTCTACTTCTTTAAATTATTTAGATTATATAATAAATAAATTAGATATAATATTAATTATGTCAGTAAATCCAGGTTTTGGAGGACAAAAATTTATAAGTTATATTTTTAATAAAATTAAAAAAGTTAAAAAAATTATTAATAAAAATCAAAAAAAAATTTTATTAGAAGTTGATGGAGGAATAAATATAAATAATATAAACCAAATAGCTGTTTTAGGAGTAAATATATTTGTGATAGGTTCTGCTATTTTTAATAGTTCATTATCATATAATAAAACAATAAAAAATATAAAAGATTCTATTAAATAAAAATATTTAAGAAATAAATAATTATTAAAATATTTCTTAATTTACTTAAAAATAAAAAAATTATGAAAAAAAAAGAAATAGTATTTAGTGCAATTCAACCAACTGGGTTGTTAACCATTGGTAATTATATTGGAGCTTTAAGTCAATGGAAAAAATTACAAAAAAAATATTTTTGTATTTATTGTATAGCTGATTTACACTCTCTGACTATATATCAAAAAGATTATATTTTAAATAAAAATATACTTGATACTTTATCTATGTGTTTAGCATGTGATATTGATCCAAAAAAAAATATTATTTTTATACAATCTCATGTTCCTCAGCATTCTCAATTAAATTGGATTTTAAATTGTTTTACTAATTTTGGTGCATTAAATAGAATGAATCAATTTAAAGAAAAAAAAAAATTGAATAAACAAAATATAAATGTTGGTTTATTTAATTATCCAATTTTAATGGCTGCAGATATATTATTATATAAAACAAATAAAGTACCTGTAGGTAAAGATCAAGTTCAACATATTGAACTTGTTAAGAGTATTGCTTATAAATTTAATGATATTTATGGAAATATTTTTAATATTCCAGAAAAAAAATTAAATGATTATGGTTCATGTGTTATGGCTTTATTAAATCCCATAAAAAAAATGTCAAAATCTGATCCTAATAAAAATAATATTATTAGTTTATTTGATGATGATATGATGGTTAGGAAAAAAATTAATAATGCTGTTACTGATTCAGATTTTCCACCTAATATTAAATATAATTTATATTCTAAACCAGGTATTTCTAATTTAATTACTATATTAGCAAATATAACTGGAAAATCTATAGAAGAAATAGAATTAGATTTTATCAATAAAAATTATAATGATTTAAAAACATCCGTAATATATAACTTATGTATATTTTTAAAAAATTTAAGAAAAAAATATTATTTTTATAGAAATAATGAAATATATTTAAAAAAAATTATGTTTAATGGAGCAAAAAAAGCTAAAAAACATGCTAAAATTACATTAAATAATGTATATAATTCCTTAGGAATTAATTTTAAATCATAAAATAATTAAAAAATATTTTATCTAGTTCCATAAACTACAATAGTTTTACCATGTACATAAATTAAATTACGATTTTTGAGTATTTTAAGTGTACGTCCTACTGTTTCTCTTGAACAACCAACTATTTTCCCTATTTCTTGACGAGTTATTTTTATTTGCATACCATCTGGATGAGTGATAGCTTCTGGAGATTTAGCTAAATTTAATAAAGTTTCAGATATTCTATCAGTAACGTCTAAAAAAGCTAAATTACTTATTTTTTTAAAAGCATTTTGTAATTTATTAGCAAGTTGTAAAGAAATTTTCATAAGAATATTATTATTAATTTTAATTAAGTTAAAAAAATTTTTATAAGAAATTTTTGCCAACTCGCATTCTGTTTTTAATTTAACTACTGTAATCTCTTTATAAACATTATAAAAAATACCCAATTCACCAATAAAGTTACCCGAACTTAAGTAATTAAGTATAATTTCTTTACCATTCTTATTTTTAATAGAAACCATAATAATTCCTTTTAAAATATAGTATAAATTTTTAGAAATATTTCCTTGTTTAATTAAAATTATTTTAGAAGGGTACTTATTAATATGACAATAAGAAAGAAACCATTCTATAGTAGAATCTTTTTGTAACTTAAGAATCATTAGTAATTATCCTTTGATGATCTATGTATTATTATTATATAAATTTTATATTTAAAAATATTTTATATTTAAAAGATATGCTGATACCCAGAATTGAACTGGGGACCTCATTCATACCAAGAATGTGCTCTAACCTTTCTAAGCTATATCAGCTAAAATAATATTAATTTATTTTGTAAAAAATTGGAGCAGGTAGCGGGAATCGAACCCGCATTTCCAGCTTGGAAGGCTAGAGTAATACCATTATACAATACCTGCATATCTATAATATATAGAAATAGAATATTTTAAAAAAATATTAAACTTTTTATTGGTGGGAGAAGGATTTGAACCTTCGAAGTCTTAGACGACAGATTTACAGTCTGCTCCCGTTAACCACTTGGGTATCCCACCATATCATAAAAATATTTTTTAAAATAATTTCATTTTTATATAATAAAAAATTATATTTTATGCCGGTTACCGGAATCGAACTGGTGACCTACTGATTACAAGTCAGTTGCTCTACCTACTAAGCTAAACCGGCATTTTAATATTAAAAATATTTAAATTTATTTTATAATAATAAATAAATTTTTATTTAAAAATAAAAAAATCCTGGTATTTTCCTACTCTTACATAAGGAGACCTTACACTACCATCGGCACTACAATGTTTCACTTCTGAGTTCGGAATGGATTCAGGTGGTACCATTGCGTTATTTATACCAGGATTTTTTTTATTAAAAGTATTTATTAAATTTAGTTAATATTGAAATCTAAACGATTCTGGTGTTGTAAGGTTAAGACTCACGGGTGTTTATTAGTACTGGTTAGCTTAACATATTACTATGCTTACACATCCAGCCTATCAACGTCATAGTCTTTAACGTCCCTTAAGGAATTTTTATAAATAATTAATAAAAATTCAGGGAAGATTAATCTTAAGGTAAGTTTCGCACTTATATGCTTTCAGCGCTTATCTTTTCCGTATTTAGCTACCGGGCAATGCCATTGGCATGACAACCCGAACACCAGAGATACGTTCACTCCGGTCCTCTCGTACTAGGAGCAAATCCTTTCAATCTTCCAACGCCCACGACAGATAGGGACCGAACTGTCTCACGACGTTCTAAACCCAGCTCGCGTACCACTTTAAATGGCGAACAGCCATACCCTTGGGACCTACTACAGCCCCAGGATGTGATGAGCCGACATCGAGGTGCCAAACACCGCCGTCGATATGAACTCTTGGGCGGTATTAGCCTGTTATCCCCGGAGTACCTTTTATCCGTTGAGCGATGGCCCTGTCATATAGAAACCACCGGATCACTAAGACCTGCTTTCGCATCTGTTCGAATTGTCATTCTTACAGTTAAGCCAGCTTTTGCCTTTGTACTAACCTCACGATTTCCGACCGTGATTAGCTGACCTTAGTACTCCTCCGTTACTCTTTAGGAGGAGACCGCCCCAGTCAAACTACCCACCAGACACTGTCTCTAACCCGGATAACGGGTTTAGGTTAGAATAATAAATATTAAAGGGTGGTATTTCAAGGTCGACTCAATATTAACTGGCGTTAATATTTCATAGTCTCCCACCTATCCTACACATTAATATTAATTATTCAATATCAAGCTATAGTAAAGGTTCACGGGGTCTTTCCGTCTTGCCGCGGGTATACTGCATCTTCACAGCAAATTCAATTTCACTGAGTCTCGGGTGGAGACAGTCTGACCATCATTACGCCATTCGTGCAGGTCGGAACTTACCCGACAAGGAATTTCGCTACCTTAGGACCGTTATAGTTACGGCCGCCGTTTACCGGGGCTTCGATCAAGAGCTTCTTATAAATAATAACTCTTTCAATTAACCTTCCGGCACCGGGCAGGCGTCACACCGTATACTTCCACTTACGTGTTTGCACAGTGCTGTGTTTTTAATAAACAGTTGCAGTCAGCTATTATCTTAGACTGATTTCAGCTCCAAAAGTAAATTTCTTCACCTACAATCAGCGTGCCTTCTCCCGAAGTTACGGCACTATTTTGCCTAGTTCCTTCACCCGAGTTCTCTCAAGCGCCTTAGTATTCTCTACCTGACCACCTGTGTCGGTTTAGAGTACGATTCAATATTATTTATAGCTTAGAGGCTTTTCTTGTAAGCAGGGTATCAATTACTTCGTACAGTAAAGTATTTCGTCATTACGTCTCAATGTTAACAATTATTCGGATTTTCCTAAATAATTCATCTACGCGCTTAAACCAAGATAACCATCACTTGGCTAATCTAACCTTCTCCGTCCCCCCTTCGCAAATAATACCAAGTACAGGAATATTAACCTGTTATCCATCGACTACGCTTTTCAGCCTCATCTTAGGGATCGACTTACCCTACCTCGATTAACGTTGGATAGGAACCCTTAGTCTTTCGGCGAATAGGTTTTTCACCTATTTTATCGTTACTCATGTCAGCATTCGCACTTCTGATTTCTCCAATAAACTTTACAATCTATCTTCAACAATTTACAGAACGCTCCCCTACCCAATAAATAAATAAATCACTTATTGTCGCAGCTTCGGTGTATAATTTAGCCCCGTTATATCTTCCGCGCAGGATGACTAGACTAGTGAGCTATTACGCTTTCTTTAAATGATGGCTGCTTCTAAGCCAACATCCTAGCTGTTTATGCCTTCCCACTTCGTTTCCCACTTAATTATAACTTAGGGACCTTAGCTGGCGATCTGGGTTGTTTCCCTCTCCACAACGGACGTTAGCACCCGCTGTGTGTCTCCCGTGCTAACATTATTCGGTATTTGAAGTTTGCATCGGATTGGTAAGTCTGGAAGACTCCCTAACCGAAACAGAGCTCTACCCCCGAATATGAATTACACGAGGCGCTACCTAAATAGCTTTCGGGGAGAACCAGCTATCTCCCGGTTTGATTGGTCTTTCACCCCTAACCACAAGTCATCCGCTAATTTTTCAACATTAGTCGGTTCGGTCCTCCAGTAAGAATTACCAAACCTTCAACCTGCTCATGGTTAGATCACCGGGTTTCGGGTCTATATCTTGCAACTAAACGCCCTTTTAAGACTCGGTTTCCCTACGGCTTCCTTATACAGTTAACCTTGCTACAAAATATAACTCGCTGACCCATTATACAAAAGGTACGCAGTCACATTTTACAAAATGCTCCTACTGCTTGTACGTATATGATTTCAGGTTCTATTTCACTCCCCTAACCGGGGTTCTTTTCACCTTTCCCTCACGGTACTAGTTCACTATCGGTCAGTCAGTAGTATTTAGTCTTAGAGGATGATCCCCCTATATTCAAACAAGATTTCACGTGTCTCGTTCTACTCTTTGAAACTATAATTATTATATTTTAACATACGGGACTATCACTCTGTATCGTATATCTTTCCAGATATTTCTGCTAATATAATAAATATGTATGTTTCTGGACTATTTCCTTTTCGCTCGCCACTACTAAGAAAATCTCTATTGATTTCTTTTCCTCAGGATACTTAGATGTTTCAGTTCTCCTGGTTTGCTTCATTATCCTATGTATTCAAATAATGATAATATATAGTTAAATATATTGGGTTTCCCCATTCGGATATCATCGATTAATAACGTTTCGAATCAACTCATCGATGCTTTTCGCAGATTAGCACGTCCTTCATCGCCTCTGACTGCCAAGGCATCCATCATATACGCTTATTTACTTAACCTTACAACCCACAATCGTTTATAAAAAATTTAATATTAACTTAGAAAAATAAATACTAAAAAATAAATACTAAAATTTTTTTAAAAGATAATTATCTAATTTTAAAAGAACAAATTTTTTTAAAAGATAATTATCTAATTTTAAAAGAACTA